>CAOKEO010000004.1 GCA_948467495.1 uncultured Clostridium sp. | reverse complement strand
TTAACATTGATTATAAGTTGTGTATTTTGAGGGAGCAGTTTTGCTCTCTTTTAATTTAGAAACAAAAAAATTCCAAATTATTTTAATCTTTGGAATCTTTTATTTCTATATTTTCAATATTAAACATTGGATCTTTAAAAAACTCTTCTAAAGTGATACCCATAGCTTCACAAACAAGGTACAAGATGTCAATTCTAGGATATAAAGTTCTGCTTCTAAAGAAATCAGTTAATAAAGAAAAGCTAAAAGATATATCAGAAGAAATAGAAGAAATATAGGAGGTTTATATTATTATGAAGAAATATATAGGAGATGTAACTTATAATATGCAATACAAAGAATATTCTAAAATTCTTACAAAAAAGGTACAATTAGCACGAGGGTGTAAAGGATATAAAGAATTTTTAGAAGATGTAACATTATTAAGAAAAACTAGAAAGAATTGTGGTAGACCAACGATTATGGCAAATTTTTGGATGAAAAGAATTTGCAATATGAGTAAAAGTGAAATTATTAAGTATGTAGATAATTATAAAAAAGGTATGTTAGATCCTTACCAATATGAACCGAAAGAAAGGGATATAGAAAAAGAAACAGGCTTAATGGAAGATGATGAAGAAGAATTTATAGGTGGAATTTAAGTGTACATAAATTTGAAGTATTTAATAGTGAAAATAAAAAAATGAAAAAATACAAGTTTTATTTGTATAAAATACTACACAAATTTAAATTAATGTGATAAAATAATTTGGGGTACAAAATTGACTGTTAAATTTTAACAAAATAATTTGTAAACATAATATTGAAAATTAAATTTCTGGCACAATTTTGGCACAATTCGTTCAACACAGAACATCACAAACCCATAAAAATCAACAAAGTTCAATAAGGAATTTTTATGATAGATTTTTAAAACAAAAAGCCTGAAAGTGGCTTAAATACTAGAAAAATTAAGAAGGAGGAATGAAAAGTGTCTCGGTCACAGTAAATGGCATAACATACAAGCCAAAAAAGGAAAAGCAGACGCAGCAAGAGGAAAAATATTCACAAAATTAGGAAGAGAACTATTAATAGCAGTAAAAGAAGGAGGAGCAGACCCAGCGGGAAATTCAAAGTTAAAAAATGTCATTGCAAAATGTAAAGCAGCCAACATGCCAAATGACACCATCAACAATGCTATCAAAAAAGCCTCAAGTAGTAATGAAAACTATGAAGAAATCATATACGAAGGATATGGACCAAATGGAGTAGCCGTTATTGTAGAAGCAGCTACTGACAACAAAAATAGAACCGCAGCAGATGTTAGACATGCCTTTGACAAATCAGGAGGAAACTTAGGAACCAGTGGATGCGTATCTTATATGTTCAATAAAAAAGGTATCATGGTAATTGAAAAAGAATCCACATCAATGGATGAGGAGGAATTAATGATGCTTGCTATAGAAGCAGGAGCAGAAGATTTCCAAAGCCTAGAAGAAGTTTATGAAATTACAACAGACCCATCTGACTTTACAACTGTTCGTGAAAAATTAGAAGCAGAAGAATTAGTATTTTTAGAGGCAGAAGTACAAATGGTTCCGACTACCACAGTAGCATTAGATGAAAAAGGGGTAGAAAAAATGGAAAGACTAATGGAAAGACTAGAAGATTTAGATGATGTTTCTAATGTTTATCATAATTGGGAAGAGTAATTGAAAAAAGCAAAAAGATAAATGACACCAGGTTATTTATCTTTTCTGCTATTATTATATCAAGTAAAAGGAGAATTGGAATGAGACAAAAGAAAAATAGTAAGATAGTTTTCATTATCATAATAATAGTAATAATCTTAATTTTATTAATGGGAATAGCATATGCTTATTTTGCTACTGATGTTTTTAAAAGCAACAAGGAACTATTTTTCCAATACACAACACAGATGGGAGATGCGCAAAAAGGATTTATCGAGTCATCATTAAAGCAATATTTTGATAAACAAAAGACGACTCCCTATTTAGATGAAGGTAGTCTATCGGTAAATATTACAGCTTCTAATCAACAAGATCAATTTAACAATACAAATAACATGAATATAACTTTTGATGGTCAAGTAGATAAAGCTAATGCACAAGTAGCACAAAATATTAGTATCAATTATTCTGATAATGTGAAGTTTCCTTTATCCTATAAACAAATGAAGCATGAGATAGGAATTCAAACCGATTATATAGGAAGTAAATACATTGTTATTGATAAAGATAAAATGAATGATTTACAAGAAACAGACAATAATAGAAATGTTTTGCAAAAAGTACAAGAATATAAAAAAGTGTCTTTTCCTAAAGAAGATTGGCAACGTATCAAAGAAACTTATTTTAATGTATTAAATGAACAATTACAAGATACAGACTTCAAAAAAATAGAAGAAACAGATAGCAAGGGATATCAATTAAGTTTAAGTGGAGAAAAACTAAAGACCTTGCTAGTAAAGTTATTGGAAACTTTAAAAAATGATCAACTTACTTTAGATAAAATAAATGAATATGTTAAAGTTTATAAAAACTCTTTAAAAGTTACTCCTACTAGAATTGACAATAGCATAAAAGATATCAATAATAACGCAGAATTAAATAGTGAAAATTTAGAAATTGTAGTATATCAAACAAAAGGAAAAACAACGCGTTTTCTCATAAAAACAAAAGAATTAGAATTAAAATTAGAAAAAATAGTAACTGGCAATGACCAACAATATCAAGTGCAACTGCAAAGCAATCATAATAAAGAAATAGAGACAATTGCTTTCATTGCAAAATTTTCAGGTTTACAATCTATACAAAGTATTGCCGAAAATTATGAATTATTATTAGAGACAGAAGAAGAAAAATATCAATATTATTACAACAATAATGTAGAATTCGCAGAAAGCACCAGCATAGAAAATTTCGATAATAATAACAGTTTGATGTTAAGTCAGGCAGCAGACGAGGAAAGAGCTACGTTTTTAAATGCTGTTACGGAAAGAATACAAAGTGTAAACAAAAGTCAAATGGAGGAATTAGGACTGCAAGAAAACGAAAATCCATTACAATATGTTATTCCTCAATTCTCAATTTATTTTTCTGCCTTACAAGCAATCAATACGAATACAAACCATAATATAAAGGAAGAAGAAGTGAGTACATTTAATGCTTTATTCGAAAATTACCAAAGTACAAACTTAAAAGGTGTTACGGTAAAAGGATTATTATCAACTATTCAACGTAATAACGAAACCCATGAAGACGACAATAGAAAAATAAAAGAAATTCATTTTGATGGAGAAGAATATGAAGTAACCGAACAAAACATAACATTACTAAAAAGTAATGTTGAAACAGAAACAGCTTATCGAGTAGAATTTGAAAAAGATGAAGATACAGGAATTATTTATAGAACAGTCATCAATAAAAAATAGTGAAAAGAAACGCAGCCTTTTAAAATTAAGTTCTAAATGTAAAAAAAGAACATATATTAATATAATATATGTTCTTTTTTTGATAGATTCGTTTTGGTGCGTTTGGGTGCGTTTTGGGACAGGCACCAATTATCCCTAATGGTATTTTTGGGGACAGGTTTAGAATTAACATTTTCTATTATAATGTAAGAAAAATGTAAAATGGATATTGCTTAGTAGAGGAGGTAAAAGTGAGAGAGATAGAAGAAATATTGAGATATTTTCCCAATCAAATCTATGTGCTTCTAAAAAATACACTGATTCAGGATAGAAACTTACAAAGAAATTTGCAAGAAATAAGGATTAGAGTAGAAAGACCAATTTTATTAAAAACAAGACAGGCTGATATTATTATTGATTACCAAATAAGTACAAGTGAAATTTTACAGATTTTAGAGAAGCTTTGTGAAAATTCAATTTATGCTTATAAAAATCAGATATGTGAAGGATTTCTAACCGTTAGAGGAGGTCATCGAGTTGGAATTACAGGAACAGCAGTTGCAGAAGCAAATAAGATATTAAATGTAAAATATGTAACAAGTTTAAATTTCAGGATAGCAAGAGAGGTACTCAATTGCAGTAATCAGCTATTAAAAGAGATTATTAGGATAGAAGACAATAGCATTTATAACACTTTGCTGGTTTCTCCTCCAGGTAAAGGAAAGACTACGATGTTAAGAGATGTAATTCGAAATATCAGTAATGGAATTCAGGAAATTCATTTTAAAGGAATGACTTGTGGAGTGGTAGATGAAAGAGGAGAAATAGCAGCCATGTATAAAGGGATACCACAAAATGATATTGGGATGAGAACAGATGTCATAGAAAATATTAGTAAATCTAAAGGAATGAAAATGCTAATTCGTTCTATGGCTCCAGAAGTAATTGCTTGTGATGAAATTGGCTCAAAAGAAGATATACAAGCTATTCGGAGAAGCTATGACCGCAGGAATAAAAGGAATATTTACTATGCATGGAAAATCAATGGAGGATATCAAAAATAATTCGCAAGTAAATTATTTAATTGAAACAAAACAAATAGAAAAAGTAATTTTTTTATAATAGGAAGTTCTAAAATGAAAAGACAAGAATATAATATACAAAAAGAAAAGTGACAAGAGGGTTGTCCCTTTTTGTCGCAAGAATACATAGTAGTATATAGATGTTTTTTAAGAAATGAGGTAAAAATGCAAATTATAAAGTATTTCATTTTATTTATTATTTTAGTAGCATGTAGCCTAATAGGACGATATTTATCTAGAAAATATATCATAAGAGTAAACGAATTGGAAGAAATGAGAAATGCCTTAAATATGCTTCAATCAAAAATCAAGTTTACCTATGAACCAATACCAGAAATATTTGGAGAAATTGCACAAGCTACTTGTAAAAGTGTCGGACAAGTTTTTTGCTTAGCCAAAGAAAAGATGGTAGCCAATACTGCCAACATAGCATGGGAAAAAGCAGTAGAAGAAAGTGAGAACAATTTAACGAAAGAAGATAAATATGTATTAAAAACGTTATCAAAATTATTAGGACAAACAGATGTAGAGGGGCAAATCAGTCAAATTGAAATTACACAAAAATTTTTAGAAACGCAATTAAAAGAAGCACAACAGCAAAAAGAAAAAAATGAAAAACTTTACAGTAAATTAGGAACTACCATAGGATTAGCAATCGTCATCATTTTATGCTGATTTTATGCTTTAGGGGGGAATGAAATCAATATGGATATTAATTTATTATTCAAAATAGCAGCAATTGGAATATTAGTTGCTGTATTACATCAAGTCCTAGTAAGAGCGGGGAGAGAAGACCAGGCTATGATGACTACTTTGGCAGGATTAGTAATTGTTCTAACTATGGTGATTAAGGAAATAAGTGGGCTATTTGACACAGTAAGAACAGTATTTAATCTGTAATAATGAAACGTGCTTTTTGGGTGTTTTTGGGACAGGCACACATTGTCCTTCGAGGTGCGTTTTGGGACAGGCACCGATTATCCCCAAAAGGCATGTTTTGGGACAGGTTTAATAACCATGTTAGGAGGAGGGAATGGTAAGTGGAAATTATTAAAATAATTGGTATCGCTTTCATTGCTCTTGTAATTATCATTTTATTAAAACAATATAGACCAGAATTTGCAATTTACATTAGTTTGTTGACAGGTATATTAATTTTATTACTAGTAATGGATGAATTAAAAGGAATTATTACACTATTACAATCACTAGCAAGTAAAGCATCTATTAATAGTAGCTTTTTAACGTTATTAATAAAAATAACAGGGATTGCATTTTTATCAGAATTCGCAGTTAGTATTTGTAAAGATTCAGGAGAAGGGGCAATTGCTAGTAAAATTGAAATAGGGAGTAAAATCATTATTATATCTATGTCAATTCCTATCATTTCTAGCCTATTAGAAATTATATTAAAAATATTACCTACATAGTATCGAAATAACCTGTCCCAAAAAACACCTAGAGGGATAATTGGTGCCTGTCCCAAAACGCACCCAAACGCACCCAAAAAGGAGTACAAATGAAAAGAGTAATTGGATTTTTAATAATTGTATTAGTAATTATCGCATGGCCTGTGAAAAATGTATATGCCAGTCAAGATGAAACTATACAAGAACAGCAAAAGGATTTTGGCATAGAAGATTTTTTGAAAAATTCAGAAGAATATACAGGTGAGTTTTTTCAAGATATCGATATAAAAGAGATACTAAATGATGCGATTCAAGGAGAGGTTGATAATTCTACTTTTGTTAAAAAAATGTTGAATTTGTTGGGTTCTGAGGTAGTGACAAGTTTTAAAGTAATTGGAAGCATTTTAGTAATTATTGTAATACATAGTATTTTAAAAGCAATTAGTGAGAGTTTGGAAAATGATGGGATTTCTAAAATGATTTATTATGTACAATATATTTTAATTATTACCATTATTTTGGCTAATTTTTCAGATATTATAAAAATGGTACAAGACACTACAACAAATTTGGTAGCCTTTATGAACATGCTAGTACCATTGTTAATTACGATGATGATGTCAACAGGAAGCATTGTGACAAGTGGCGTAATAGAGCCTGTTATTTTATTTACGATAAATTTTATTGGAAATATGATACAAGATATCTTAATTCCGTTTCTTATGATTTTTACAGCCTTAGTCATACTCTCTAAATTATCAGAACAAATAAAAATAGACAAGCTATCCAAATTTTTTCAATCTGGAATGGTATGGTTTTTAGGAATTGTTTTGACGGTATTTGTGGGAGTGGTTTCGTTAGAGGGAACAATGGCAAGTAGTGTAGACCGGCATTACAGCCAAAACAACAAAAGCGGTTGTTAGTTCAGCCATTCCAGTAGTAGGTAAGATATTGGGAGATGCGGTAGATACGGTTCTTGGTTGTGGCGTTGTTTTAAAAAATGCAGTAGGATTGGTTGGCGTTATCATTATTTTGGGAATTTGCCTAGTACCAATTATCAAATTGGGCGTGCTGACTTTGGCATATAAATTATTAGCAGGCATAACGCAACCAATTGCAGATGATAAAATAACAGGGCTATTAGAACAAATCGGAGATATTTTTAAAATATCCTTAGCTATTTTAAGTAGTATTGCTTTTATGATTATTATTGGGACAAGTTTAGTTTTAAAAATATCCAATAGTGGCATGATGTATCGATAATTGTGCTTGTAGCAAAAATAAGGAGAAAACAAATGATAGAATTTATGAGTTCCTGGATAAAAGGGCTAGGATTAGCTATTGTCGTAGTATCCATTTTAGAAATGTTATTACCGAATAATAAAACTAAGAAATATATACGAATGGTAATGGGAATATACGTGTTATTTACAATAATAGCTCCTTTTGTATCCAATCAAGAAATTTTTGATATAAATGATATAAAGATAGACTCTTATACCACCACACAAACTAGTACAACAGTTGACCAAAGTTCGATGAATGAACGAATTAAACAATTGTATATACAAGAATTGGAAAAAGATATAAGCAAAAAGCTGGAGGAAAAAGGATATCAAGTAACTGTCTGTAAAGTAAAAGCAGAAATATCGGATAAAGAAGAAGAAACCCCTATCAGTAAAATTAAGATAAATGTTCAAAAGTCGCAAGAAAATGTAAATGAGGGAAAAGAAGAAAATGAAGAAAATTTAGAAAATGAAATAGTAACACAAATTCAAAAAATAAAAAAAATTGATACCTCCATCCAAAAAGATAATGCAAAACAAGGGGAAAAACCAAAAGACGCTAAAAGTAATAAAATCAATAAGTCTGATATTCAGAATATCAAAAAGTTTTTAATAGAAGAATATGGGGTGAGTGAAAAATGTTTGGAGATAAATTAAAAAAAGTTGTCAATCCAAAAGAAGAGGAAGGAGGAAATGAAAAAAGAAAAATTGAAAATTTAGTTTTCTTTGTGGTATTGCTCATTATAACAATTGTCATTATTAATCTTATTTGGAAGGGAAATAAGCAGGTAATCAAACAAGAGAATAATACAACAACCAAACAATTAGCCAACCGTGAAATTTCTACCAATGTAAGTGATAATACAACTACTGATAATTTGACAGAAAAATTGGAAACCATACTTTCTAAAATGCAAGGAGTAGGAGAAGTAAAAGTATTTGTGAATTATTCAGAAACCAGTGAAGTAGTAGCAATGTATAATGAAACCACCAAAACTAGCAATACCGAAGAAAATGATACATCAGGAGGAACCAGGAAGATACAAGAAACAGACTCCCAGAGGGATATTATTTACCAAGAAGAAAATGGGGAAAAAACTCCCATTACACAAAAAGTAATTCAACCCAAAGTAGAAGGTGCTATCATAACTGCTAAAGGAGCTAATCGTGCAGAAATAAAAGCAAACATTATACAAGCTGTTGAAGCAGTAACAGGATTAGCCACACACAAAATTCAAGTATTTGAAATGAATTAAATTGCCAAAAAGGACGTCTTATTGGCAATTTTCGAAGGAGGAATTTAGAATGAAATTATTTAAGAAAAATCAAATTATTATTTATGTGATTGTATTAATGTTAATGACAGCAGGTTATTTGAATTATACAACTAATTCGGAAAAGCAAACATCGGTAGAAACATCAATGCAGCTAGAATCAAAAGACGATACAAAGTTAGCTGATATTGGAGATGCTACTTTAGTCAATAGTAATGATGTGACAACACAAAATACAACAAGTGAAAGTAAAACAAATAGTACAAATCAAATTAGTAATACCAGCAATGTTGTTTTAGAAGATGAGGCAATCAGTGAAGATACTACTTTAGAAACTAGTAACAGTCAAAATAGTAATGATTATTTTGTGAAATCTAAATTGGAAAGAGAAGCTATGTATTCTCAAATGATAGAAACTTACGAAAGAGTATTAAATAGTACCAATTCAATTGAGACGCAAAGACAGTCGGCAACACAAGAAATTCAAAAAATAAATGATACCAAAAATAGTATTATGATTTGTGAAAATTTAATTAAAACAAAGGGATTTGAAAACAATATTATTTTTGTGAATGGTGAAAGCATTAGTATTATTGTTGGTGTGGAGGAAATCAAGCAAGAGGAAGTGGCTCAAATTCAAAATATTATTGCAAGAGAAATGAAAGCAAAGATAGAAAATATACATATTGCGACAAAATAAGGGCAAAAAAATAAGCCCTTATTTTGTTAGGCAATATCCTTGGTTATTTTTCTGATATATCTTCCTATTTCTTCATTAGTCAAATCTAATTCTATGATTAAGTTTCTAAGAACATCTCTTCTTGGTAAATCTTCTTCATTATCTATCCTCACATATTGTCTTAGACTAATTCCAAGAAGCTGTGACATTTTTTCTTGTGTGTATTTTTTGGATTTTCTTTTTTCTTTAATCATAAAATCACCTTAATTATAGAATTAACACAATTATTACATAAATTTTGAAATAATTGTACTGACATTTTGCGACATGTTTCTATGTTTAAATCATACGAAAAAAAGTAACGATTCAGACGTTTTGTTTTTTGCCATAAAAGTTTCTATATTTTTTATGATGTAACAATTCGGGGGGACCAGCAAGATTACAGTCTGTTATAAGATTACAGACTGTTCGCAGCTGGGAGTTACCAATAAAAAATGTAGAAACTTTCTAATTGAAATATATCACCTGCGAATAGTTATGAAAAAAAGAAAATCTTTTCCAGAAAGTCTCGACAAATGGCAAATAAAGTGATAAGATAATAACGTATATTGGGGTATCGCCAAGCGGTAAGGCATCGGACTCTGACTCCGACATGCGTAGGTTCGAATCCTACTACCCCAGCCAATATAGTGAAGCTGTGCTTCTAGAATAGAT
Organism: uncultured Clostridium sp.; assembly: GCA_948467495.1. Taxonomy (GTDB): domain Bacteria; phylum Bacillota; class Clostridia; order TANB77; family CAG-508; genus CAG-269. The sequence continues at coordinate 57,800 of CAOKEO010000004.1, read as the reverse complement.
TGCGATTGTAATTAGTAGAATTTTATTAGTAGGAATCAATCGAAAGCCAGTATGTCAAGGAGGTAATGAATGAAAAATAGCAAAGGAATTACATTAGTATCGTTAGTTATTACGATAATTGTATTGCTCCTACTAGCTTCAATAGCGACATACAGTGGTCTCAATGTAATTCGTTCATCTAAATTTACAACTTTTACAACACAATTAAAGATTATGCAAACAAAAGTAAATGCACTTTATCAAGAAAATAGCCAAAAGGAATATGGTGTAGTCATTTCGGGAGATTTACAAGCACAAGCAAATAAAATATTTGCAGAACTTAGTAAAGATACCCAAACAGGCATTACATCACAAGAAGGATACCGATATTGGGATAAAAATGTAATAAAGGAATTAGGAATTGAAGGAGTGGAACAAGATTTCTTTATTAATCTTGAAAAAAGAAGTGTAATAAGTTGTCAAGGTTTCAAAGAAGAGGGAAAAACGTATTACACCTTAAGTCAAATTCCAAATGGATTATATAATGTAGAATATGTACAACCGACATCAGATAAACCAACATTTGAAGTGGAGGTTGAAGCCATAGATACCGACAAATGGAGTATTACGATTTCTCATATTCAGTATGATGGTTATATTGATAAGTGGCAAGTAAAATATCAATTAGAGGGGAATTCATATTGGAATACAAGTGATGATTTAACTTTTGTAGTAAAAGAAGAGGGAAATTATAAAATAAAACTGGTAAATGGAGATATCGTTTCTGATGAGAAAACCAAATATTTAGGTTATGCTAAGGAAGGATTGCAACTGTATTATGATGGAATTCATAATACACGAAGCGGAAATAATCCCAATACCACAATATGGGAAGATTTAAGTGAAAATAAAAATGATGGCATTTTATATAATATGAATACACAAACTGGCTATTATAGTGCAGATGAAAAGGGATATGTATTTTTAGAGAATGCTTCTTATATAGAGTCCAAAAACAATATAGGAATTTCAGGAGATAGTTTATATACAACAGAAGTAGTAATGAAACCTTGGGAACAAAGGGAAAATAGTCAATATTTGCCATATCATTCAAGCACTCCATTTTTCTGGGGAACTACTACAGATTCTACAGTTGGAAAATCTTATATGATGTGTTTTTATAGAGAAAACTTAAAATTTGGAATAGCTTTTGTAAATAATAGTATTCTTTCAGATAATTCATTTAATAATGTAATAAATCAGATATCTAGTGTATCTTTTAGAAAAACAAAAACAGGACAAATAAAAAATGGAGATACGAATGTTGGAACCTATCATTATAACGGTAAAGTAATTCCAGCCACATATACACGGAACAGCATCTTTTACACCTGATTTAAAAGATTCAAAAGTTCAAATAGGCAGATGTTGGCAATGGGAAAACCAAAATAGAACTTTTTATGGCTCAATCCAAGCAATTCGAATTTATAATAGAGTATTAACAGATGAGGAAATAGAAATGAATTATCAAATAGACAAAGTTCGTTTTCATATAAAATAGAAAAAGGAGAGATTAGAATGCAAGAAAATAAGAATCAAAACAAGCAAACAGAAGAATTAGATATGAATCATTTGATGCAAATCAGAAGGGACAAATTAGTAGAATTGCAACAACAAGGAAAAGACCCCTACCAAATAACAAAATTTGATAGAAATTACACAGCAGGAGAAATTAAGGCAAATTACGACGAATTAGAAGGAAAAGATGTAACGGTTTGTGGAAGAATCATTGCTAAAAGAATTATGGGAAAAGCATCTTTTTGTACCATTCAAGACAGTGATGAGAAAATCCAAAGTTATGTTAGTATCAATGATTTAGGAGAAGAAAGTTATAAGGCATTTAAAACATGGGATATCGGAGATATCATTGGAATGACTGGATTTGTTTTTAAAACGAAAACAGAAGAAATTTCCGTTCATGCTAAAGAGGTAACTTTACTTTCTAAATCCTTAAGACCATTACCAGAAAAATTTCATGGATTAAAAGATGTCGATTTACGTTATCGTCAAAGATATGTCGATTTAATTATGAATCCAGAAGTCAAAAAAACATTTGAAATGAGAAGTCAAATTATTACAGAAATCAGAAAAATATTAGATGAAAAAGGTTACTTAGAAGTAGATACACCAATGTTAAATACGATATCTGGTGGAGCTACTGCTAAGCCATTTATCACGCATCACAATGCGTTAAATATGGATATGTATCTAAGAATTGCTACGGAACTAAATTTAAAAAGATTAATTGTTGGTGGTTATGACAAAGTATATGAAATGGGAAGAATTTTCAGAAATGAAGGAATGGACATTCGTCATAATCCAGAATTTACAACTATTGAATTATATGAAGCATATGCCGATTACCATGATATGATGGATATGGTAGAAGAATTATTTTCAAAATGTGCCATGAAAGTAAGAGGAACTACCAAAGTAACCTATCAAGGACAAGAGATTGATTTAACGCCTGGTTGGAAGAAAATTAGTATGATAGATTCTATCAAAGAAGCATGTGGTGTTGACTTTAATACTATCAACACAGACGAAGAAGCAGTGGCTCTTGCGAAAGAAAGAAACATTGAAATACCAGATAAAACAAAAGAAACCAGAGGAGATGTTATTAGCTTATTTTTTGATGAATATGTAGAAAAATCATTGGTACAACCAACGTTTATCTATGACTATCCGATTGAAATTTCTCCATTGGCAAAGAAAAAGAAAGAAGATGCCCGTTTGACAGAAAGATTTGAAGTTTTCATTGGTGGTCGTGAATATGGGAATGCCTTTTCTGAATTAAATGACCCAATTGACCAGTACGAAAGATTTAAGAAACAAGTAGAAGCAAGGGAAGCAGGAGACGAAGAAGCAGGAATGATGGATGAAGATTTTATTCAAGCATTAGAAATGGGAATGCCTCCAACAGGTGGATTAGGTATTGGAGTTGATCGATTCATTATGCTACTAACAGATAGCCCATCGATTCGAGATGTTTTACTATTTCCAACAATGAAACCAATTAGCAATGGCAAGGAGAAGAAAACAAAGGAAGAACCAGTTCCAAGTAAAACGAGTAAGGTGGAAGTAAATATAGAACGAAAAGATGCCATTAATTTATTAAAAAAATATAATAAAGAAGAATTTCATATAAGACATGCTTTTACAGTGGAACAAATTATGAGATATTTTGCTAAAAAATACAACGAAAATGAAGATTTCTGGGGATTAGCAGGATTATTACATGATATTGATTATGAAATGTATTCAGAACAACATTGCCAAAAAGCCGTTGAAATATTAAAAGAAATTGATGCGAATGAAGAGTTAATACATGCTGTTTGTAGTCATGGGTATGGCATTTGTTCTGATGTTATGCCAGAAAATACAATGGAAAAAATACTTTTTGCAACAGATGAGTTATCAGGGCTAATTTGGGCTGCTGCAAAAATGAGACCATCACAAAGTACCAAAGACATGGAATTAAAAAGCTTAAAAAAGAAATATAAAGATAAGAAATTTGCAGCAGGTTGTTCAAGAGAATTAATTAGTAAAGGAGCAACTGCGTTAGGTTGGGAATTAGATGAATTATTACAAAGTACTCTTGAAGCAATGCAAGAAAAAGAAGATGAGATACAAGAAAATTTAGAACAATTTAAGGGGTAAGATTTTATCTCTATTTTAGATAGATGTAACCAAGCATTTCAAAAAGGAGAAAGAAGTATGTTTAATTTTTCATTTGATAAAAGAATGATATATATCATAATAGCCATTATGGTATTAACAACACTGGCACAATACATTACAAACCCAGGAGCCTTATTTGCTCTACTAGTTAGTATTCCAGGAGTATTAATAGCCATCACATTCCATGAATTTGCACATGGCTATGCAGCCTACAAATTAGGCGATAACACAGCCAAAAATGAAGGAAGACTAAGTTTAAATCCGTTGGACCATTTAGACCCAATTGGAACACTTATGTTATTATTGGCAGGATTTGGATGGGGAAAACCAGTCCATGTCAATCCTAGTAACTATACCAGAAAAATATCAATGGAAAAAGGAGAAGCAATCGTATCAGTAGCAGGACCATTAACCAACATAGTATTAGCCTTTGTAGTAGCCCTAATATATGGGGCACTTGCAAAATTTTCTGGTACATTTTTACTATCAACAGTTGGAAACATTGTGCAACTAATTTTGGGAGCGACCATATCCATCAACATAGGGCTAGGAGTATTTAACTTAATACCATTACCACCATTAGACGGTTCAAAAATCATCATGCCATTTTTACCATATAACGCAAAACAATGGTTTAGAAACAATGAGCAAATATTTTATATCATATTTGTAATTATATGGATAACGGGAATAGCAGGCATTATCATATCGCCCGCTATTAACGGAGTCACATCTGGCATTATGAGCATCATTCAATAGGGTGTTTTTTGGGACAGGCACCAATTATCCCAAAAGGTATTTTTTGGGACAGGTCTAAAGAGTAATATAAGAAAATAGTAGTGGCAGGAGTTAAATTTTTAAAAATGTACGAAAGTTGCTAGCAATAATGATAAAATATAAGGAGCAAAAATGAAAAATGATATGCTAACCATGCGGAATTGAATCTAGTTGTGATGAAACCTCTGTATCCATTGTGAAAAATGGTAGAGAGGTTCTTTCTAATGTGATTGATACCCAGATACCAATTCATGAAAAATATGGAGGAGTGGTACCAGAGATAGCTTCCAGAAATCATATTGAGGCTATTTCAAGAGTGACGAAAAATGCATTAGAAGAGGCAAATGTGAAAATAAAAGAGATAGATGCCATTACCCCAACTTATGGTCCAGGTCTAGTGGGAGCATTGTTAGTAGGAGTGTCTTATGCCAAGGCATTGGCATTTGCCAATGCAATTCCTCTTGTAGGGGTAAATCATATTCAAGGGCATATTGCGGCTAATTATATTACTTATCCAGAATTAGAACCTCCTTTTTTATGTATTATGATGTCAGGAGGAAATACACAAATTATTTATGTGAAAAAATATACAGAGTTTGAAGTGCTAGGAAAGACAAGAGATGATGCAATTGGTGAGGCTTTTGATAAAGTGGCTAGAGTAGTAGGATTGGGTTATCCTGGAGGACCAAAAGTAGACAAGCTTGCTAAAGAGGGAGAAGCCAATATCGGATTGCCTAAAACACATTTTGAGGAAGATACATTAGATTTTAGTTTTAGTGGCATCAAAACAGCGGTTATTAATTTACATCATAAAAATCCCAATATAAATCAAGCAGATTTGTGTGCTAGCTTTCAAAAAACAGTAACAGAGACATTAATGGAAAATGTAAAAAAAGCAATTCGAAAAACAAATATAAAAACGATTGCCTTAGCGGGTGGAGTATCTGCTAATTCCTATATGAGAAAGGAATTTTTAGAACTGGAAAAAGAGGGAATAAAAGTCTATATGCCAGATTTGAAATTATGTACAGATAATGCAGCCATGATAGCATCAGCTGGCTATTACAATTATGTAGCAGGAAACAGAAATGATTTAAGCTTAAATGCAGTTCCCAATCTAAAATTATAATGGGATGTAATAGATAAAAATAAAAAACGAATTGAAATGAAAAATTAGATAGAAACGGAGATAATAGATGGCAATTTATACCATAGGGGATCTTCATTTATCTTTCCATGAAAATAAGCCTATGAGTATTTTTGGTGAGAATTGGGAGGGACATGAGGAAAAAATAAGAAAAGATTGGAAGCAAAAAGTAAAAGAAAACGACCTAGTAGTAGTACCAGGTGATTTTTCATGGTCAACTTACTTAAAAGATACTTATGAAGACTTTTCCTATTTGCATGCATTGCCAGGAAAAAAATTATTGTTAAAAGGAAATCACGATTATTGGTGGACAACTGTTACTAACATGAAAAGATTTTTAGAGGAGAACCAGTTTGATAGCATAGATTTTCTTTATAATTCGGCTTATGAATTTGAAAATTATATCATAGCAGGCACAAGAGGGTGGGGGCAAAATGAAGAAAGCGAAGATAAAAAATTATTAAAAAGGGAAATTGGTAGACTAGAATTGTCGTTAGAAAAAGCTTCTCAATTGAACGAAAACAAGGAAAAAGAAATGATTGTATTTTTTCATTATCCACCTATTACACAAAATCATTTGACAAATAATGACATGAATGATTTTGTAAAACTAATGAAAAAGTATGATGTGAAAAGATGCTATTATGGACATTTACATAGTAGTGCCATCAAAGAAGCAGTAGAAGGACAACATTATGGAATCAATTTTAAATTAGTTAGTGCAGATGCTCTAGATTTTAGACTATGGGACATAGGACATGGGGACGTAGATAATGTCCCTAAATACTCAAAATTGCTAACTTAATGTGTTATCTATTATTTTTGCAACACCGCGTAAGCGACCAAACGAGCCTTTGGCGAGTGCGATTGGAGCAACCTACCGTGTTTAAAAATATGAAGGTTGCGACACACAAGGTGTAAAAAAATAATAGATAACACATTAAGTTGATTCATTATTTATGATAGGGACATTATCTACGTCCCCATGTCCTATGTCTTACACCGCAAAGGAGAGAAAAATGGATTTAAGTAAAGATGTAAAATATATTAAAGGAGTTGGACCGAATCGAGTGCAATTGCTAAACAAATTGGGTATATTCACATTAAAAGATTTAATCACCTATTATCCAAGAACTTATGAAGATAGAAGTAAGCCTAAAAACATAGCAGAATGTGTCAATGGCGATGAAGTATTAATTGAAGCAATTGCTTGTGGGAAACTTTCAGACACTCGGGTTACGAGGAAAAACCATGCAGAAATTGTTGGTTAGAGATGAAACGGGAAGTTGTACCATTACATGGTTTAATCAGAGTTATTTGAAAAATAAGTTTGAAATAGGCAAAACTTATAAGTTTTATGGAAAAATAAAAAATATGTATGGAAAAATAACGATGAATTCTCCTGTATTTGATGAAGATGAAAAAAGTTTTAATACTGGAAAAATTATTCCTTTATATCCGTTAACCTATCAATTATCACAAAATGTGTTAAGAAGGATTATGCAAAATGGATTGACAGAGATGGAAGGAAAATGGGAGGAAACGTTACCAGATTATTTATTGGAAGAATATCATTTACAAGGAATTGAGGAAGCTACGAAACAAATACATTTTCCCCATGAATTTGAAGATTTTAAGCAAGCAAGAAAAAGGCTAGTTTTTGAGGAATTGTTATCGACACAGCTTGCTTTATTAGAATTGAAAAATAGCTATTTAAATGAAGAAAAAGGCATTGCCTTTGATTCAAATGTGAAAATGTCAGATGTCATAAATCAATTACCTTTTCAATTAACAAAAGCACAGATTAGAGTATTAGAGGAAATTGATAGCAATATGGAATCTGAAAAACCAATGAACCGATTATTACAAGGGGATGTTGGTTCTGGAAAAACGGTAGTTGCTATGTGTGCAGCCTACAAGGCAGTAAAATGTGGTTATCAGGCAGCTATCATGGCACCAACAGCGATACTGGCTACGCAACATTTAGAGAATTTTCAGAGTATGTTAGAAACGTTAGGTATGAAATGTGAGTTATTAATTTCTGGTATTTCAAAAAAGAAAAAGGAGGAATTACTAGATAGATTAGCCAATGGGAAAATTGATATTTTAATTGGAACCCATGCGATTATAGAAGAAAATGTGGTATTTAAAAATTTAGGATTGGTAGTAACAGATGAACAGCATCGTTTTGGTGTGAAGCAAAGGACAAAAATAGCACAAAAAGGGAAAAATCCAGATGTATTAGTTATGACAGCTACACCAATTCCAAGGACGTTAGCACTTATTTTATATGGAGATTTAGATATTTCGATTATTGATGAATTACCACCTAATCGAAAAAAAGTAGAAACTTTTGCCGTTCCTAAAAATATGACACAAAGGGTAAATAGTTTCTTGGAAAAACAAATTCAAGAAGGACGTCAAGCTTATATTGTTTGCCCATTGGTGGAAGAAAATGAAGAATTGGATTTAAAATCAGTTGAAAAGTTGTATGAAGCTTATCAAAAGGAGATTTTTCCACAATATCGAGTGGAATATATGCATGGAAAAATGAGACCAAAAGAAAAAGATGAAATGATGGAAAAATTCAAATTAGGCAAAATTGATATTTTAATTTCAACAACTGTTATTGAGGTTGGTGTGGATGTATCTAATGCTAATATTATGGTGATTGAAAATGCAGAAAGATTTGGCTTGGCACAATTACATCAATTAAGAGGAAGAGTAGGAAGAGGAGATTATCAGTCTTATTGTATTTTAAAATGTGAAGGCAAAAGCGAAACCGTAAAAGAGAGAATGAATGTAATGTGTAGTACAAATGATGGTTTTGTCATATCGGAAAAGGATTTGGAATTAAGGGGGTCTGGAGATTTTTTTGGTACTATGCAACATGGATTGCCTGCATTTAAAATTGCGAATTTGTTTGAGGATATGCCAATATTAAAGTTAGCTCAAAGTATTGCTATAAAGATATTACAAGAAGATTCAAAATTAGAGAAAAAGAAGAATCGTTTGCTGAAAGAATTAATAGAAGACAAATTTAGTAAGAGGATAGAAATATAAGATATTAGTGAAAAATAGTAAGAATAAAGGATTGAGAAGAAGTTATGAGAATTAGATATAAAAAATGGGCAAGACCAGAATTGGAAGCAAGTGAATTTTACATAGACGAACCAGAAACATTAAAGGGAAAATGGAAGCAGCAATTTGAAAGACCAGAACAACCATTACATTTGGAATTAGGATGTGGAAAAGGACAATTTATTTCGAAATTAGCATTAGAAAATCAAACTATCAATTATGTTGCCATTGATTTGGTAGATGCTATGTTAGGTCTAGCAAAAAGGAATATTGAGCAAACATATCAAGAAGCTCAAATGAAACCTAAAAATGTTTTAATCACTCGATTTGATATTGAAAGAATTCTTTTATTGTTCAGCAAACAAGATGAAGTTGAAAGAATTTATATCAATTTTTGTAATCCATGGCCAAGAGGAAAACATCGAAAAAAAAGATTGACCCATTCCATTCAGTTAGAAAAGTATAAGCAATTTTTAAAAGAAAATAGTGAAATTTACTTTAAAACAGATGATGATGAGCTGTTTGAATCTACCCTTATTTATTTACAAGAAAGTGGTTTTGAAATGATAAAGAAGACTTATGACTTACATCAAGAACCAATTTTTGAGAAGAATATTGAAACAGAGCATGAAAAGATGTTTTCGGAACAAGGAATTACAATAAAAGCATGTATCGCCTCAAGAAAAAATATAGAAACGTTATTCCCAAAAAAACAAGACGTCTAAATCATTACCAAGAAAAAAATTTTAATTTGATTTTCTATTGATTTTATATTTATTAATGGATATAATAAAAAAAACGAGAAAGGAAAACTAGAAAAATGATAAAAAGCGAGAGAGGTTCGATTACTTCATTTGTACTATCTATGTGTCTTTTAATCCTATTTATATTAGTTGGGGTATTTATGAGAAATCAAAATAAAATCATAAATCAAAAACAACAATTACAAACAACAGAACAAAGATATAGTGGCAATAATTTGGAAGAAGAAATGGCACAAAAATATGATGAAATAGTAAAAAAAGAAGAAGAAAATGCAGGTGCAGATTTAAAAATAGCAACAGCTGCTGAATTAAAAGATTTTGCCAATCAAGTTAATAGTGGTCAAACATTTGAAGGAAAAACAATCATATTGACAAGTAATATTGATATGGCATCTATATGTTCTTCATCTTCTCAAATAAGTTGGACTCCAATAGGCAATTCAACCCATCCTTTTAAAGGGGTATTTGATGGAAGAGATTATACCATCGAAAATATATATGTGAATCACACAACTACAGATTGCCAAGGATTATTTGGATATAATAGTGGAACTCTGAAAAATATAAGATTGACAAGTGGAAATATCACAGGAAGAAGATGGGTAGCAGGTATTGCTGGATATAACTTTAAAAGTATTGTCAGTTGTTATTCCAATGCTACCTTATCATCTACAGCTAGTTCAGATAATGGAATGGTTAGTCAAATAGGGGGCATTGCAGGAACCAATGAAGGTACGATAGAAAAGTGTTGGAATACAGGGAGTATTTCGGCTCTTTCTAATCAATGTGGAGGCATTGCAGGTTATAATATGGGAACGATTAAAGAATGTTATAATAAAGGTGAATTAAGTGCTACTGTGACACATTTGGGAGGAATTACAGGATTAAATGGTTATGAAAAACAATTGCGTACTGGCAAAATAAAAGATTGTTATAATGTTGGTAACATTAAAAAGACAACTTGGTATGCAGGAGGAATTTGTGGTCAAAATCAATATGGAGAAGTTGCGAATTGTTACAATATAGGAACAATTGAAGCTACTAATTGTGCTGGTGGAATTGAAGGAGCTTATTTGACTAATAGTACAAATTCAAATACTTATTATTTGTCAACAGTTGCAGCATCTGATAGGTCAGTAGCCAAAACAGAGCAGGAATTGAAAAATTTGGTATCAACTTTGGGAGAAGCATTTCGAGAGGATACAGGAAATAAAAATCAAGGATATCCCATATTAAATTGGCAGAGGTAAAAAAGTACTTGTACTTTTTTGAAATTCTCTGTATAATAGAATTGCATAAAAGAAAAGAAGGAGAAATAAAATGTCATTTATAGAAGAAATAAAACAAAGAGCTAAAAAAGAAATTAAGACAATTGTTCTTCCAGAGGCGGAGGATATTAGGATTTTAAAGGCAACAGAACAAGTATTAAAAGAACAATATGCAGATATAGTATTAATTGGAAATCAGGAAAAAGTAGAAAAAAAAGCCAAGGATAATCAGATAGATATTAAAGGTGCTAAAATTATTGACCCAAGTCTTTCTGAAAAATATGATGAATATACCAATTTGCTATATGAGTTGAGAAAACATAAAGGTATGACCATAGACAAAGCAAAAGAGTTGGTAAAAGATCCTGTTTATTTTGGTATGCTTATGGTAAAAGATGAAAAAACACGGGGCAGATGGGCTTGTTTCAGGAGCAGTTCATTCAACATCAGATACCTTAAGACCAGCTTTACAAATACTAAAAACAGCACCAGATACCAAATTAGTTTCTGCTTTTTTTGTTATGGTGGTTCCAGATTGCGAATATGGTGAAAAAGGAACTTTTATTTTTGCTGATAGTGGATTAAATGAGAATCCAGATTCGGAAAGTTTGTCAGAAATTGCTATTTCTTCTAGTAAGAGTTTTCAACAATTGGTGCAAAAACAACCCAAAGTTGCTATGCTTTCGTATTCTACTTATGGAAGTGCTAAGTCTGAATTGACTGAAAAAGTGATAAGAGCAACAGAGTTAGTCAAGGAGAAAGATAATAGGTTGATAGTAGATGGCGAATTGCAGTTAGATGCTGCTATTGTGCCAGAAGTGGCAGAGATGAAGGCTCCCAATAGCCCGCTAAAGGGTGAGGCAAATGTCCTTGTGTTTCCTAATTTGGATACGGGAAATATTGGCTATAAATTGGTTCAAAGGTTAGGAAAGGCTGAGGCGTATGGTCCTCTTTGCCAAGGAATTGGCAAACCTGTGAATGATTTGTCTCGTGGTTGTAGTAGTAAGGATGTGGCAGGGGTTATTGCAATTACTGCGGTGCAAGCCCAACAAAATGGATGAAAAACATCATCTTGTGTCGTTAATCGTATCATGTATTAAAACAACAATAAATCGTTTGGAGGAGATTTTGTGAAAATTTTAGTTTTAAATTCAGGAAGTTCTTCTTTAAAATATCAAGTAGTTGATATGGAAACAGAAGAAATGTTAGTAAAAGGATATTTCGAAAGAATTGGTCAGCCAAATTCCTTTTTGACACATAAAGTAAAAGGTGTAAAGCACAAATTTGAGCATCCAGCTAAAAATCATGAGCAGGCAATTGCATTTGTTTTAAACCGATTAACAGATAAACATTATGGTGTTATTAAAAATCTAGAGGAGTTAGGTGGAATAGGACATAGAGTTGTACATGGAGGAGAAAAGTTTAGTGATTCTGTTGTTGTTACACAAGAGGTAATACAGGAAATAAAAAAATGTTCTGATTTAGCTCCCTTACACAATCCAGCATGTATTTTAGGGATTGAGGCTTGTCAAAAAATTGTACCAAATATGAAAATGGTAGCTGTGTTTGATACAGCATTCCATCAAACAATCCCGAAAGAAAGGTACATCTATCCGATTCCTTTTGAATATTATAAAAAATACGGAATAAGAAAATATGGATTTCATGGAACATCTCATCAGTATGTATCACAAAGAGTAGCTGAAATCATAGGAAAAGATAGAAAAGAATTGAAAATAGTTAATTGTCATTTAGGGCAAGGTTGTAGCGTATGTGCCATCAAAGATGGAAAATCTGTTGAAACTAGTATGGGATTAACGCCATTAGGTGGTATTCCTATGGGGACTAGAAGTGGTGATTTAGATCCCTCTATTCTTACCTATTTAATGCAAAAAGAAAAGTTATCATTAGAAGATATGAATTTTATTTTAAATAAACAAGCAGGAGTTTATGGCATATCTGGAATATCCGTGGATTTTAGAGATATTGAAATAGAAGCTTTGTCAGGAGGAGAAAATGCTATTTTAGCATTAGATGTCTTTCACTATCTAACGGCATCTTATATAGCTAAATGTGCAGTTGCGATGGAAGGCATGGATGTTTTGACTTTTACAGCAGGAGTAGGGGAAAAAGGTCCTATTTCTAGAAAAGCAATTTGTGAACAATTAGGTTTTCTAGGTGTCAAGATAGATGACGAAAAAAATAAAATTAGAGGAGAAGAGGCTGAACTTTCGGCTCCTGATTCAAAAGTAAAAATCTATACCATTCCAACCAATGAAGAATTGATGATAGCAAGAGAAACGTTGAAATTAGTGGACATGGGAACGTAGATAATGTCCCTTAATCGTTTACGTGGTGTTGCAAAAATAATAAATACACATTACATTAGAGAATTTGGGTATTTAGGGACATTATCTAGGTCTCCGCATCCCAAAAAGAAAGGAAGAATAAAAATGAAAGTATTAGTATTAAATTGTGGTAGTTCATCTTTAAAATACCAATTAATCAACATGGAAACAGAAGAGGTTTTAGCCTCTGGAAAATATGAAAGAATAGGAGAAAAAGAGGCCTTTATTACCCATAAAGCAAAGGGTCAGAAAAAACAAATTGAAAATCCAGCTTATAATCATACTGAAGCCATTGAATTTGCCCTACAACAATTAACCAATCCAGAATATAAAGTAATTGACAGTTTAGATGAAATCAATGCGATTGGACATCGCTTGGTACATGGAGGAGAAAAGATTGCTGAGTCAGTCGTAATTGACGATTCTGTAATCCAAGTATTGAAAGAGTGTACAGATTTAGCACCCTTACACAATCCAGCATGTATTCTAGGGATTGAGGCTTGTCAAAATGTAATGCCAAATAAACCAATGGTAGGAGTATTTGATACTGCTTTTCATCAATCGATTCCAAAACAAAGATACATCTATCCAATCCCTTATGAATATTACAAAAAATATGGGGTAAGAAAATATGGATTTCATGGAACATCCCATATGTTTGTTTCCCAAAGATTAGCAGAAATAGAAAATAAGCCAATCGAAGACATGAAAATAGTAACTTGCCATTTAGGACAAGGAGCTAGTATTTGTGCCGTTCAAGGAGGTAAATCGGTTGATACTAGTATGGGATTAACACCTTTAGGAGGAATTCCTATGGTTACGAGAAGTGGAGATTTAGACCCATCTATCTTGTTATATTTAATGAAAAAAGAAAACCTATCAGCAGATGAAATGGAAAATATTTTAAATAAACAATCAGGTGTGCAAGCAATGTCAGGATTAGTTCCAGATTTTAGAGAAATTGAAGCAGCAGGAAACCAAGGAAATGAAAGAGCCCAAATTGCATTGGATAGTTTTAAATATGCCATAGCAAGTTATATTGCTAAATATGCCGTAGCAATGAATGGAATTGATTTTATTGTGTTTACAGGTGGAATTGGAGAAAATCAAATTCATATTAGAAAAGGAATTTGTGAAAGACTAAAATTTATGGGAGTAGAAATTGACTCAGAAGCTAATAACATACGAAGTGAAGAAAAACTAGTTTCTAAGCCAAATTCAAAAGTGAAAATATATGTCATTCCAACCAATGAAGAATTGATGATTGCAAAAGAGACACAGAGATTAGTAAAGTAAATATTCAGAGGTGATATATTTCAATTAGAAACGATGGTAAAAGGAGTTGTAAAAGATTATGAGATTTGATTTTGATGAATATAATTTTCGAGATGAAATTAATCTTATGAATTTGAATTACCAAATGGAAAGTCAACAAGTAGAAAGGAACAAGAATTCTAGCTTTGGATTTAACGATGATACAATTTACAATCAAATTGACAAAAGTAACAGATAGAAGAATAAGAAACAAACGAAAAGGATGTAATTTATGAAAAAGATTATGATAGATACCTTTAAGAAGTACAAATGGAAAATAGCATTGATGTTAGTATTAATTGGAATTAATATATATTTATTGACAGTTCCTGCTAAAATCATTGGAAATATCATTGACTATTTATATGATATAGAAGCTAATAAACAACATATTTTAAACAATACATATTACTTATTAGGAATATGTATTGTTTTGCTACTAATAAGGCTTGTTTGGAGATATGATACAGTATATATTAATAGAGGCGTTGAAAAAGATATCCAAATAAAAGTATTTGAGAGGTTTTTAAAATTAAAAGTAAAAGAAATACAGAATATTAAAAATGGGGAGATTATGTCTTATTTCGTAAAAGATACAGGAGAGATAAGAAAATTTGTATATAAAACTTTATCCTATGGTTCAAGAATTATATATACTTTTATAATTGCCACTTTTCAAATGATAAAAGGAGTTAATTTGTACTTAACACTTGCTACGTTATGCCCTATTATAATAGCTTCTTTTCTAGTTGTAAAAATTAAGAGATATGTAGAAATTAATTTCAAAAAAGCACAAGAAAGATTTACTGAAATGTCAGAATATATACAAGAAAGTACAGATAGTGTTAGAACCACAAAAGCTTATTCTTGTGAGGGAAGTCAGTTAAAAAATTTTATACTGAAAAATAGAAAGGTAAGAGAAAGTGACAATGCAGTAGATGTATTTTCTAATTTATTAACAACTTGTATAGATATTTGTTTTGGTCTTTGTTATGCAATTGCTTTTATCTACGGTTCTCATCTAGTTTTAGAAGGGACAATTACAGTAGGAGAATTAGTAGCATTTAATGGCTATATTGCATTATTTGTCAATCCAGTTGCTTGGATACCAGGGTTGATTTCCAACTATAAAACAGCACAAATTTCTTATCAAAGACTAGATTCCGTATTTCAGTTGGAACGCGAAAAAATAACAGTAGAAAGAAATCAAGTAGAACAAAAATTAGAAGGAAATATTGTAATTAAAAACTTGACCTTTCACTATCCGAAAATGCTTGATAATGCACTAGAAAACATTAATATTGAAATAAAAAAGGGAGAAACACTAGGAATTATAGGAACCATTGGGAGTGGAAAAACAACATTAATGAATTTACTTACCAAGTTATATAGTATTCCAAATGGAAAGATTATGATAGATGGTAAAGATATTAATGAAATCAACATCGAAACTTTAAGGGAGAATATTTGTTATATCACACAAGAAAATTTCTTATTTTCTTCTACCTTAAAGGATAATATCAGTTTATTTAAAGAGGATTATGATGAAGAGGAAATCAAAGACAGTACCAAAAAAGCAGTTGTTTATGATGAAATTAAACAAATGCCAGAGGGAATTAAAACAGAAGTAGGAGAAAGAGGTTCTGATTTATCAGGAGGACAAAAACAAAGAGTCGTTATATCAAGAGCTTTTTTGAAAAATAGTAGTATTATTATTTTTGATGATACCTTTTCAGCTCTGGATAATCGAACATCTCGGAGCTTTGTTAGAAAATATTAAAGAATTAACCAAAGAAAAAACTTGTATCATCATTTCTAACAAAATAGCTGATGTAAAACAAAGTGATAACATTATTGTATTAGACAATGGAATTATTGTAGAACAAGGCAGTCATGAAGAGTTAATACAAAAACAAGGCATTTATCAAGAATTTTATGAACAACAATCTACTAAAGCAGAACCTAGTTTTTTATCCTAGATAAGGAAGGGTAGTGCTGATGCTTTCAAATCAAGGTGTAAAAAATAATAGAGTACAAATAGCATATAGCTACTTTGACTGATTCAAAAGTATCAAAGAAAGGAAGAACAGATGAAAAATAGAACCTTACAAAGAATTTATAAAATGCTAAAATCACAAGCAAAATCCATAGCAATCATATCCATTTTAGCCATTTTCATTAATATTGGTGAAGTAGTAAAACCATATTTAATTAAGACGGTTATTGATGATTATTTAAGTGCTAATTTATATCAAAAAGGAATAATGACAATTGGCATGATAGGTGCTATTTATATTGCTATCGTGATAGTAGGAAATATTTTAAATTTTATTGTTACAACAGCTACTAGCATGATGGGAGAAAATGTAATTTATTCGATTCGAAATAGATTATATAAATACATACAATATGCCAATATTTCATTTCATGATAAAACATCAGCTGGTACACTTTTTGTGAGAATAACAAGTGATGTAGAAGATATTACTACTTTATTTAAAGAGGTTATTACGACTTTTATAAAAGATATTTTGATTATTGTTGTTCTTATTATTATGATGCTAACATTAAATTATAAATTGGGTCTTTTATCTTTTATAGTAATTCCTTTGGTTATAATATCATCGGTTATTGTTACAAAAATTAGTAAAAAACTTAAAGAAGAATCAAAAATAGCAAAAACAAAAGTAAATGTATTTTTAGCAGAATCTATTTATGGTGTAAAACTAATCAAAATATTTAACCGACAATACGAAAAACAAAAAGAATGTGTAAAATTGTGTACCAAGCATTGGAAAACTAGAAATCCTGTTGGAATTACAGCAGCTATCTTACCAGGTATTATGACCGTTTTAGAAAATTTAGGAGTTGCTATTATTGTATGGGCATGTATCAATCAATGGGTAGGAATGTCTATCGATGTTGGTTTAGTTTATGTATTTGTTACTTATATGAAGCAGATGTTTGACCCAATCAATCGATTAGTTGAAAATTTTGAAACCATTCAAGAGGCAATGGTTTCCATAGATAAAATTTATGATATATTAGAACAGAAAGAATATTTAGAGAATTTTGAAGATGGAAAAGTATTAGAAAAAGTAGAAGGCAAGATTGAGTTTAGAAATGTTTGGTTTGCTTATGAAGGAGAAAACTGGATATTAAAAAATATTAGTTTTACGATTGAACCAGGTCAAAGTGTTGCTTTTGTTGGAAAAACAGGTTCAGGAAAAACAACCATTACGAATTTAATCAATCGATTTTATGAAATACAAAAAGGTGAAATATTGTTAGATGGTATCAATATTAAAGACATTAATTTGCGTTCTTTAAGAGAGAAAATTGGTATTATTTTGCAAGATCCATTTGTTTTTGCAAGAAGTATCAGGGACAATATTCAGCTAAATAAAAGTTTTTCAGAAAAATATATTCATAAGACCATTGAATTGGCATCAGCAGAAGAATTTGTCAATAGTTTACCAAATGGCATAGATGAGATTTCACAAGAAAGGGGAAATTCTTATTCTTCTGGGCAAAAACAGTTATTAGCATTTGCTAGAATTTTTGCTCATAATCCTTCTATTTTTATCTTAGATGAGGCAACGGCTAACATTGATACCAAAACAGAAGAATTGGTTCAAAAGTCTGTTGACAAAATTTCAAAAGAAAAAACCTCAATTTTTATTGCTCATCGATTGTCTACTATTGTGAATGTGGATAAAATTATTGTTCTAAATCAAGGTGAGATGATAGAAGAAGGAAATCATATGGAGTTAGTTAATCGACCAGATGGTTATTATAGTAAGTTGTATCATGCTTATTATAGTGGATTAGTTGGATAGCGTAATTTTATAGGGGGAAATCAAGCTTCAGAATATACCTTGTATAAAATAAAATGAGGGATGTTTAAGGCAACTGCAAATTCCTATATTGGTAATAAATAATGAATGTGACTGGAATAAAATTAGAAATTCTTAGATTATTTTTTGGAAAGAGTTCATCTATTGATGGAAGGGTGCCAAAAAATAATCTTAGAATTTCTTGTTTTATGGAGGAAACCGAATTATTTATTACCAATATAGGAATTTGCAGTTGAACGTGAAAGAGGCACATCATAAAAAATATAGAAACTTTCTAATTGAAAGGTATCACCTCTGAATCGTTATAGAAATTTTAAATTTTTTTGTTTTTTCTATTGACATTATATGGAACTTATGATTAAATGTTGACCAAGATATAGACAAAGTAAAGTTTTACATATTAATTTAAAGATATCTTAAATTTAATGAAAATAGAATGGAGGTGATAAAGTGGAAGATACGATGGCAAATGTGATATTGATGGAATTGAGAGAGTTTAGAGAAGAGAATAACAAAAAATGGGAAGTCAATGAGAAACGTTGGGAGGAAAATGACAGAAGATGGGAAGCCAATGAGAAACGTTGGGAGGAAAATGACAGAAGATGGAAGGCAAATGAGAAACGTTGGGAAGAAAACAACAAAAGATGGAATGAAAACCAACAACTTTGGATAGCAAATAACCAAAAATGGGAGGTCAATGAGAAACGTTGGGAGGAAAACAACAAGAGATGGAATGAAAACCAACAACTTTGGATAGCAAATAACCAAAAATGGGAAGCAAATGATAAAAAGTGGAAGGAAAGCACAAAAATTTTAGCAGGAATAAATGAAAGAGTAATTGCTTTAGAAGAAGGACGTAAAAAAGATAGATTAGACTTAATTGATATCTTAGATACTATGGAAAAAAGTATTAGCAATCAATTTAACGAAATGAAAGAATATTTTGATGTTAAATTTGAAAAGGTGTTTATTTCACAAAAAGTAAATGATATGGAACATGCTGAATTCAAAAAGCTAGTTTGTGCTCATGAGGGAAGACTTAATTTTTATAATGCAAGAATTAGTCGCATAGAAGAATGGAAAGAACAGTTTGATATGGGGGAATTCACAGCAGTATAATAGACAAAATAGAAAGAGATAAAAAGGAATATTCCAATGAGTTTACCAAAAACAAAACTGAAAGAGAAAAAAAGTGTTGCAAAAGTGAATAAATGTGGTATAATAATAGCAATAAAAAAAGATAAAACGATAACAAGGATAAGATAAATAATGTAATATCTTAAAGAGAGCCAAAGAATGCTGTGATTTTGGTAAGTAAAAGTTATTTATTATCACCTTAGTTTGTTGTTAAACTGAAATGAATAAAAGACTAAGTTTAACCGTATCACCTGCGTTAAAGGAAAATGGAGAGAGTGGATTGTATAATTTTTATATTCTAGGAAAGTTATCATAGCATGATAACTTTCTGTAGAAGATAAATATGCAAATTTCTAGAATTTCTTTGCGGTTGTCACCGCTTAGATTTCTTAACCGTAGGAGCATTAGCGAATTACGGATAAGTTATGCGTTAGAAATTCTCAAATTTGTTTTTTCATATAAATTTGCTAAAATAGGTGGTACCGCGGAAGGGAAAGAACTTTTCGTCCTAATTTAGGACGAGGAGTTTTTTTGATGGAAACATATAAAATGTTAGAAAAGGAGAAACAATGGAAGCGGAATATGTCAGAGATGAAGTCAATTCAAAAATTTCGATGGGTGAAGTATCGCTCCTATGTGATGAAAAAATTTTGGATAAAAAGGTAATGAATCGAATCATCACAAGTACAATCTTACAATTACACCTGAAACAATACATCCAATTCAATAAAGATGAAAAAGGAAAAGTAATCATACAAATACAAAATGCAAAAGAAACACTAAAGAAAACAGAAAAATTGATATTCAAATGTTTAAAAGAAAGTGATATAGAAAAAGATAGCCAATTGAAATTAGAGGAAATCACTAGAAACAATAATCGAATTTTTTACAACCATAAAAAACAATTAAAAGACTTGATAATAGAGGAAACAATAGAAGATGAATATATCGATAAACAAAAATTAGAATTAAAAGAAAAATATTTCAATACAATGATGATAATGATTTTGTTAATGATTTTATTTTTTATAGTAAGAATTGGAGTGGGTGATTTATACGGTTCTTTACTTGTTTTATGCTTATTTACTATCATAGGTATCTATTTGGATAAAAAATTCAAAAACATTGATATATATACGCCAAAAGCAAAAGAAGAAAAAGAAAGACTAAAGGGGTTAAAAAAATATTTACAAGACTATTCCTTAATTGATAAAAGAGAAATTTTAGAAATCTATTTATGGGAAAAATATTTAGCCTATGCTACGATTTTTAATATCAATCATAATATAATAGAGATTTTACAGGTTAATTTAGAAGAAAAAACAAAAGATAAAAAAGAAATTCAATTTGACTTTTATGAAAATAAGTATTTTTATATAGATGATAAAAATCAAAAAATATACATTAGCCCAAAAGAGCAAGAAAATCTTTTTCAAGCAGAATATAACTTAAAAAGAAAGGACGGTGAACAAAAATGAGAGAACTAAAAATCAAAGGAATCTACAAACATTTCAAAGGAGACTACTATTTAGTAGAAGACATTGCTTATCATAGTGAAACCAAAGAAAAAATGGTAGTATATAGGCATTTATATGGAGACGGTTCTTTATGTGTCAGACCATTAGATATGTTTTTATCAGAGGTAGACCATGAAAAATATCCGAACGTAAAACAAAAATATAGATTTGAATTACAAGAAATTGAAAGTGTAAACCAATAAGGACACAGGGGGCGTAGGCTCGTTTAATCGCTTATGCGGTGTTGCAAAATAATAGATAATACATTAAGTTAAAAAGAATTTGAGGAGGAATAGAAAGATGTACAAAAAAGTAGAATTTAAAAATGGCTTTGTAGGAATGGAAAAAGAAGTAGCCAAAACATGGAAGGAGAAGGACATCATCAAAAAGAATTTTGCCATGAATGAAGGAAAAAGGCATTTCACCTTTTATGATGGACCGCCAACAGCCAATGGGAAGCCACATGTAGGACATATTGAAACAAGAGTTATGAAAGACATTATCCCAAGATATAAAGTGATGAAAGGTTACAAAGTAATCCGTAAAGCTGGCTGGGATACCCATGGACTTCCAGTAGAACTTGAAATTGAGAAGAAATTAGGTATTTCAGGGAAAGAGCAAATTGAAGAATATGGGGTAGAAAAGTTCGTCAAAGAATGTAAAGAAAGTGTCTTTACTTATGTTTCTATGTGGGAAGAAATGACAAACAAAGTAGGATTTTGGGTAGACATGGAAAAACCATATGTCACCTATCACAATGAATACATTGAATCCGTTTGGTGGGCATTAAAACAAATGTGGGAAAAAGGACTTTTATATGAAGGTCACAAAGTTATGCCATATTGCCCAAGATGTGGAACAGCTTTATCTTCCCATGAGGTAGCACAAGGGTATAAAGATGTCAAAGATTTAACTTGTATTGCGAAATTTAAAGTGGTAAATGAAGATAAATATATTTTGGCTTGGACAACAACACCATGGACTTTACCATCAAACTTAGCACTTTGCGTCAACCAATCTTATGAATATGTAGAGGTAAAAGCTAATATAGGAACAGAAGATGAACCACAATTTGAGACTTACATTTTAGCAAAAGACTTACTAGAAACTGTTTTAAAGGATACCCCTTATGAAATCATGAAAACCTTTAAAGGAGAAGAATTACTTGGTACCAAATATGAAAGACTAATGCCTTTTGGAACAGTAGAAGGAAAAGCCTTTGAAGTAATTCATGGCGACTATGTCAATTTAGATGATGGTACAGGAATTGTTCATATTGCACCAGCATATGGAGAAGATGACAGTTTGGTATCCAAACAAAATGGCATTACTTTCATTAACTTAGTAGATAAAGCAGGAAAGTTTGTAAAAGAGGTAGAACCATGGGCTGGCAGATTTGTAAGAGATTGCAACGAGGATATATGCAAATGGTTAAAAGAAGAAAACAAATTATTCAGCAAAGAAAAACATTTACACGCTTACCCTCATTGTTGGAGATGTGATACACCGCTTCTTTATTATCCAAAAGAAAGTTGGTTTGTTGCCATGAGCAAACTAAGAGAGGAATTAGTTGCCAACAACAATAAGGTAAACTGGTATCCAGACACCATCCGAACAGGAAGATTTGGAAAATTCTTAGAAAATGTAATTGACTGGGGAATTTCAAGAGATAGATACTGGGGAACACCACTACCAGTATGGATTTGTGAAGACGAAAATTGCCATCATCAAGAGTGCATTGGTTCCATTGAAGAATTGAAGGAAAAAGGAATTGATGTACCAGAAGATATTGAATTACACAAACCATATATTGACAACGTAGATTTAAAATGTCCAAAATGTGGCAAAAAAATGCACAGAGCCAAAGAGGTAATCGACTGTTGGTTTGACTCTGGTTCCATGCCTTTTGCCCAATGGCATTATCCATTTGAAAACAAGGAAATGTTTGACAACAATTTTCCAGCTGGTTTTATATCAGAAGCAGTTGATCAAACCAGAGGTTGGTTCTATACGTTAACAGCCATTGGAACGGCTTTATTTGGCAGAACTCCATTTGAAAATTGTATCGTATTAGGTCATGTATTAGATGAAAAAGGACAAAAAATGTCAAAATCCAAAGGAAATGGTGTAGACCCAATGGAATTACTAGATACCGTAGGAGCAGATGCAACCAGATGGCATTTTTATACCGTAAGTGCCCCTTGGCTTCCAACTAGATTGGGATTAAACAATGTACAAGAGACCCAGAGAGGATTTTTAAGTACCTTATGGAATGTCTATTCTTTCTATGTGCTATATGCCGAAATTGACCAATTCAATCCATTGCAATATCAAGACTTTAAGCCAATCAATATCATGGACAAATGGATTCTTTCAAAATTAAATACGTTAATAAAAGAGGTAGATGAGAAATTAGAACATTATGACATTACAGCTGCAGCCTTGCAAATAGAAGCCTTTACCGATCAACTTTCTAACTGGTATGTGCGTAGAAATCGAGAAAGATTTTGGGCACAAGAATTAAATGACGAAAAAATTGGAGCTTACTGTACTTTATATCGTGTATTAACAACCTTAGTAAAAGTAGTCGCACCATTTGTACCATTTATGGCAGACGAAATCTATCAAAATCTAGTAGTAGGATTAAATCCACAAGCACCAGAAAGCGTGCATTTATGCTTATGGCCAGAAGTAAGCCAAACAGAAATTGACAAAAACCTAGAACTAGAGATGGATTTAGCTTATAAAATCGTAAAATTAGGACGTGGAGCAAGAAATATTGCCAATATCAAAAACAGACAACCACTTTCTAAAATGCTAATTTCCATTGACACGTTACCAGAATATTATGCAGACATTGTAAAAGAAGAATTAAATGTAAAAGAAATTAACCTAGGAGCCGAAATGTCAAACTATGTTAATTTTGAAATCAAGCCAAACTTACCAGTATTAGGAAAAGAATATGGTAAACTAATTCCAAAAATCAAACAAGAAATTGCTAACAAAAATCAAATGGATTTAGCCAATACGGTAAAAAACGGTGGTGTAGAATACATCGAAATAGACGAAACACAAATCGGTCTAAATGCAGAAAATTTATTAGTCACCATGCAAGGAAAAGAAGGATTTGCCTTTAGTGGAGAAGGCGAAATCGGTGTCGTATTAGATACTCACATTTCTCCAGAACTAAAAGAAGAAGGCTATGTAAGAGAAATTTTATCCAAAGTACAAAACATGAGAAAAGACAAAGGATTTGAAGTACTAGACCATATCCATCTTTATGTAGCAGGAAATACTATGTTAGAAGACATCATCCAAAAGAACGAATCATTAATCAAACATGATACACTAGCTGTTGAAGTAATTTATAATCAAGATAGAAACACCTATGCAGAAACCAATATTAATGGAGAAAGTTTGAAAATGGATATGAAAGTATGCTAAGGTGGATTCTGGGTGCGTTCTGGGACAGGCACAGATTATCCCTAGAGGTGTTTTTTGGGACAGGTCTATGATTTACAAAGTACCATAAGTAGCATAAAATTGAAATAAGTAAATAAAATGACACAAACGATTGAAAAATAGTACACGTTATGATATATCATTAATAGATAAATAAGAAAGGGGAATGAAAATGGGAGAAGAAAACCAACCAAACCTAAACCAAAATCAGATTTTCAATGGGCAAGAAACTAACTTTAATGTAACTTCAGGAGGAAATGATGGAAAGAAAGGAAAAAATAAAATAGCGTTATTAATCGTTGCCATTGTATTAATGGTGGCACTTATAGCAGGATTTGTCTATTATTTTACGATTAATAATAAACCAGAAAAAGTGTATAAAAAATTAGTAGGAAGTACAATTGATTCTTATACCAATGAAATGAAAAACATGAATAATAAAACTTCAAAAACATCTTTAAAATTAAGTGCAAATGTTGATACTGATAAAATTGATAAGAAGGTAACAGATTTAATTAACAAAATCAATATAGGAATGGATGTACAAACTGATAATGAAAGTCAGCAATTTATCATGAATGTGAAAGCAGACTACGATAAAGAAGATTTATTAGATATTCAAATGTATTCTAATGTAAAAGAAGAAAAAACTTATCTGCAATTAAAAAATTTCTTCGATAAATATATTGAAATTGAAGATATGGATGAAGAATTTTATACTTATTTTAAAGAAGTTTTAGAAAAACAAAAAATGACAGCTAAGCAACAAAAATCCCTAGAAAAAGCAATGAACATTTTCAAGAAAGAAGTAACAAATGTAATAAAAGAACAATATTGTACTGCTGAAAAAGAAGATATTACTGTTAATGGAAAGACGATTGCGACTACTAAGAATACAATAAAAATGAATGAAAAGCAATTAAAACAAGAATTGACAACTGTTTTTAGAAATTTAAAAGATAATCAAGAATTTATTAATTGCTTTGAAGAAAAGGATAAAGTATCAGATTTTTTAGAACGTTTTATGGAACAAATAGAAGATTTAGAAGAGGATGAAAAATCAACAATAGAAATGGCTATATACACGACAGGTTTCGTGAAAAAAATACAAAAGTTTACACTAACAGTTTATAGTCAACCAAGTGATGAGACAGTTACCATAGCAGTTACCAATACAGCAAAAGATAGTTATGATTTTGAGATTTCTGACAAAGACAATGTGGCAGGTAAAGGAACCGTAAAGGTAGAAGAAAAAAATAAACAAGAAGGAATGCTTTCACTAGCAATGGATGTAAAGGATTTTGGAAAAGTAAATTTAAACATCGAATATAATCAAAATTTCAATGAAAACATCGAGAAAATCAATACCGAAAATAGTGTTAAAACACAAGAATTAACAAGTGATGACCAACAAACATTCATGACAAATCTTCAAAAATCAAAATTATTTGAATTAATAAATGACTTTATAGGTGGAAGTCCCTTGAATTTTATGGAGCAAACAACAATGGGGGACAACGAGTATGATGAGGATAAAGATGATGATAGAGATAATAGGCAAGAAAAGGAAGATGAAAACGATAACAAAAAAGAGAATAATGAAACCAAAAACGAAATTATTTCCTATGATGATAGTCAAAAAATAACATTTAATGTGCCATCTGGATATAAGTTAAATTATATTTCTGACAATTATAAAACCATTGAAAAAGGAGATATTTCTATTAGAATAGCGACTGCCTATGCAAATAAAGACGAATATTATCAAGATTTGCAAGAAAAGAAAGAATATTTTGAAAAAGAATCAAACTATAAAAATGTTGTTTTATCAGATATCAAAACTATACAAGTAAAGGGAAGAACCTTTAATCAAGCAGAATTTTCATATGAATATATGTTAGGAGATGATACAACTAAAAATAAAACGGGATATTTATGGTCAGAAATTTCAGATGACACTGTGGTAGATTTCGAAATTCGAGAGGTAGAAAAGATTACATCACAAGAGCTAGAAGAGATATTAGCCATTAATGTTCAAAAAAATAAATAAAAATACAAAAATACCAGAAAGAATTGACTTTTTGGTATTTTTTGTTTGGGTACTTTTTGGGACAGGCACCAATTATCCCCAAAGAGGTTTCTAATTTGATTACTCTACATTCGCTTGATTTTTCACATTTTTTAGGAGACGCTTTTCTTATCCAGTAATTTAACTGTGAATTGTAACAATTATTTTTAAGGTGATTAGATTTTCTTTAAAATCACTTGACAGTTTACAATAATAAAGATAAAATAGAAGAGGAAGGAAAAAATATATTGTTAAAGAACATGGATATATATTTTATTCGAACATTGAAAATTAAATAAGAAAGAGGTGTATGATTATGAACATAGTAATCATTATCGCCACTTGCTTAATCTCATTAGCAATAGGAACGCTATTTGGAATGGCGTATCGTAAAAAAATTGCAGAGTCTAAAATACAAGGAGCAGAAAATGAAGCCAAAAGACTAATTGATTTAGCAAAAATAGAAGCAGAGAATTTGAAAAAAGAAGAAATCTTCAAAGCAAAAGAAGAAATCATGAGCAGTAGAAAAGAGTTAGATCAAGAGATTAAAGAAAGAAGAGGCGAAGTACAAAAACAAGAGTCTAGATTGATGCAAAAAGAAGAAAACCTAGAAAAACGTGAAGGGAATTTTGAGAAAAAAGAGAGAGAAATGGAAAGAGAGTTACAAGCAATTCAACAACAAAGAGAGGAAATTTCTCAGTTACATAGAGAAGAAATGGTAAAACTTCAAAAAATTGCGTCCCTAACAAAAGATGAGGCAAAAGCTAGGTTATTATCAGAAATGGATAAAGAATTAACAGCTGAAAAAGCAGCTTTAATTCGTGAAAAAGAACAAAAAGCCAAAGAGACAGCGATTAAAAATGCAAAAGAAATTTTGAGTTATGCGGTACAAAAATGTGCAGCAGATCATTCACAAGAAACGACAGTATCTATTGTAGCACTTCCAAATGACGATATGAAAGGAAGAATTATTGGTAGAGAAGGTAGAAATATAAAAGCTTTGGAAACCTTGACAGGAATTGACTTAATTATCGATGATACACCAGAAGCAGTTGTTTTATCAGGTTTTGACCCATTGAGAAGAGAAGTTGCTAAAATTGCTTTAGAAAAATTGATTGATGATGGAAGAATTCATCCAGCTAAGATTGAAGAAATGGTGGAAAAGGCAAAAGAAGAGGTTGATACAACTATCAAAGAAGAAGGGGAAAGAGCAGTATTGGAAACTGGCGTAATTGGACTTCATCCAGATGTCGTAAAATTAATTGGAAAATTGAAGTATAGGACAAGTTATGGACAAAATGTTTTAAATCATTCCATTGAAGTTTCTAATTTAGCAAGAATTATGGCAGAAGAATTAGGGTTAGATCCCAAATTAGCTAGAAGAGCAGGATTGTTACATGATATTGGTAAAGCACTTGATCATGATATGGAAGGAACTCATGTTGAAATTGGTGTGGAAGTTCTTAAAAAATATAAAGAAAATGATATTGTTGTTAATGCAGTAGAGGCTCATCATGGAGACGTAGAACCAAAAACACTAGAAGCAGTTTTAATACAGGCAGCAGATGCCATATCTGCATCTAGACCAGGTGCAAGAAGAGAAACCGTAGAAGCTTATATCAAGAGATTGCAAAATCTTGAGGAAATTGCAGATTCTTTTGATGGTGTTGAAAAATCTTTTGCTATTCAGGCAGGTAGAGAGATTAGAATTATTGTGAGACCAGATAGAATATCAGATGATAAAATGACAATTTTGGCAAGAGATGTGGCTAAAAAGGTAGAAAGCGAAATGGATTATCCAGGACAAATAAAAGTTAATGTAATTAGAGAAACTAGAGTGATTGATTATGCAAAATAAGAAAAAAGGGAACTGTTGGAAAAGTTCCCTTTTTTCTTTTCTGCTGAAATCGTAAATTAATTTCTTGGCAACA
The DNA here is from genome assembly GCA_948467495.1 of uncultured Clostridium sp. Lineage (GTDB taxonomy): Bacteria > Bacillota > Clostridia > TANB77 > CAG-508 > CAG-269. The sequence goes on along the minus strand of CAOKEO010000004.1, from coordinate 29,409 downwards.
ACAGCTCTGGTGAAGGTTTGGGATAAAGAAAGATAATAACATATCTTTCCGTTAATTTCACTCTCATGTTAATGGGAGAGCTACCAATATTTTCCCACTTTTTCAGGAATTCTTCGAACTCCTCTTTAGAAGTTGCATTTTGTGCAAATATAGGAGTTGCACAATCTAAGGAATTCAAGTCACGATTTTCTAAAATGGTTACTTTGACGGCTGCATTAGCCATGATGGGATAATTATTTGAATCAATCCCTGCTGCTTCAATTATCCGTCTAAACTCCATTTGTGGAAACCTCCTTATTGGTATTTACCATTTTAAAGTTACTGCAATGGCATTACGTTAAGTACAACAAAAATAGAATAAAAAAGCAATAAAATAAAATAGTAATTGATAAATTTCCAAATATATAGTATGATAAAAAAGATAAATAAATAGAAAAGAGAGGATAAAATATGAGAATTTTAGCAATAGGAGATTTAATTGGGAATAGTGGAATTCAAGAATTGAAAAAGCAATTAGGAAAGATAAGACAAGAAGAACAAATTGATTTTGTGATTGTAAATGGAGAAAATGCAGCAGAAGGAATGGGAATTACGCAGCAAAATTTTCATGACATTTTAGCTTTAGACGTAGACGTTATCACAATGGGAAATCATACCTGGGGAAAAAAGGACATTTTTAAATTAATAGATCATCCTAAATTAATTCGACCAGCCAATTACCCTAAAGGAGTAGTAGGAAAAGGATATAACATTTATCCTTGCCAAAACAAAAAAATAGCGGTTATTAATTTAATTGGTCGAGTTGATATTAATGTACTTTCTGAAAATCCATTTATCAAAGCAAAAGAATTAGTAGAAAAATTGCAACAAGAAGTAGATATGATTTTTGTTGACTTTCATGCAGAAGCAACCGCTGAAAAAATAGCGATGGGATATTTTTTAGATGGAAAAGTAACAGCAGTGTATGGAACCCACACCCATGTACAAACCGCAGATGAAAAAATTTTACCAAAGGGAACAGGTTATATAACTGATATTGGCATGACTGGACCAAAACATTCTGTAATCGGAATGGACATTTCAGTTTCTTTAAAAAGATTTGAAACTACTTTACCAGAAAGGTATAAAATAGCAACAGGAGAGGGTATGTTAAATGCAGTTATATTTGAGGTAGAAGATGCTAATAATAGGGTAAAAGCTATAAAAAGATGGAATGGATAGAAGATAGAAAGATGAGTGTCGAAATAAGAAAAAGTTTGCGATGAAATTACCTAAAAATTTCCAAAAAACTATTTACAAATTTTTCCATATGATATAAAATAACAATCGTAAAAGTTGCAACAAAAAATAAAATTATAGGAGGCAAAAGAAAAATGGAAGTTTTAAAAATTTCATCTAAATCAAATCCTAATTCAGTAGCAGGAGCAATCGCTGGATTAGTAAAAGAATCAAGTAAAGCAGAAATGCAAGCAATCGGAGCAGGAGCATTAAATCAGGCAGTAAAGGCAGTGGCAATAGCAAGAGGGTTTGTTGCACCAGCAGGAGTGGATTTAGTTTGCATACCAGCATTTGCAGAAGTGGAAGTAGAAGGAGAAGACAGAACTGGTATGAAGCTAATTGTAGAATCAAGAGCATAAAATTAAAAATAAATGTGGAGCAATAGGAACGTTTCCTTTTGCTCCTTTTCATATATAGAGGAAGTCTTCCCCATAGTTACTCTTTCACAAAAAAATTACAAAAAATATCTTGAAAATTTTTTTCATTTAAGATATGATAGCAAAAGAATAGAGGTGGAATATGAAATCGAATTGGATAAAATATGTTTTTATCATTTTTATAATCAGTATTTTATTATTTGCCATTTTTAAAATCAGACAAGAAGAGGAAGAAAAGCAGCAGGAATTAGAACATACAGCTAGTCAAGAAGAAAAAGTAAAAGAACTGACATTAGGAATTGCTGAATTCGATACTATCAATCCAATTCTTAGTCAACATAAAAATGTACAAGACATTTCAAAATTGATTTATGATTCATTAATTACTTTAACCGCAGATTATAAAGCAGAACCTTGTTTAGCAACGGAATGGGCCAAACAGAGTGATAATTCTTATCTTATTAAATTGCGAGAAAATGTGAAATGGACTGATGCACAAAGATTTACAGCAGAAGATGTCAGATTTACCATTGACCGCTTAAAAGAAGTGAATTCGATTTATTCTTACCATGTGCAATATGTAACAGGTGTGGATATTATTGATGATTATACTGTAAAAATTAATTTAGATAGAGAAATACCTTTTTTTGAATATCAATTGACCTTTCCCATTTTATCAAGAGACTATTATCAAGCAGAAGATTTTGTCAATACAGAAAAAAATAAATCACCTGTAAGTACTGGAAAATATAAAATTGCAGATGTGCAACCATCTTTTATTGTCTTGGAAAAAAATGCAGGATGGTGGAATAAACAAGTTAATCTAACAATTGAGAAAATTACGGTAAATTTATATTCTTCAATTGGAGAATTATATAATAGTTTCAAAATAGGAAACATTGATTTGATAGCCACTACAAATGATAATTTACAAGAATACATTGGAACAATTGGATATAGTGCAAAAGAATTAAAAGGAAGAGAACATACTTTTTTAGCACTGAATACACAAAATTATTTTTTATCGAAACAAGAAGTTAGACGAGCCATAGCATATTCCATAGATAAAGAAAATATTGTATCTAGTATATTTCATAATAAAAGTTTTATCAGCAGTTTTCCATTGGATTATGGAAGTTGGTTATCACAAGGACAAGATGCTAGCAGTGGCTATAACTTGGAGCAAGCAAAACAAGTTTTAGTAGACAATGGATGGGGATATCGTTCTGGAACTTGGCAAAAAACAGAAAATCGCAAAACACAAGCTATTATATTAAATCTTTTAGTAAGAGCTAGTGATGATTCTAAAGTTGCTGTTGCTGAAAATTTAAAGCAACAATGGGAAAATCAAGGAATCAAAATTAATATTGTCCAAGCATCTAATGAACAATATAATAATAGTATGAATACTAAAAAATATGATATCGCTTTGTGCAGTATGACTCTTTCACCAAGTCCAAATCTTACCACTTATTTTGGTGAGGGTAATTTGGCCAATTATTCAAATGAAGAAGTTTCTTCTATTATGAATGAAGTTAAAAATACAACAGATGAGCAAATTTTGAAAGAAAAATATGCTAGACTATCTGAAATTTATAAAAATGATATTCCTTATATTAGTTTGTATAATAATAAATACATGGTCGCTTATAATTCAGGATTAGTAGGAGAAATTACTCCAAATTGGTTTTATCAATTTTATGGCATAGAAGGATGGTATAAGTAAAATAGTTAATATAGGTATTATGGAATAAAAAATGTAACGATTCAAACGTTTTGCTTTTTGGGAATAAAATTTTTTTGTAACTCCCAGCTGCAAACAGTCTGTAATTTTGCTGTGCTCCAGGAATTGTTACATCCTAAAAAATAATAAAAAAACAGAAAAAGACTTGACAAAACAAATTTTTGATATATAATAAGAATATCAAACAAAAGTTCAAATATTTAAGGAGGAAAAAATATGGAAGAAAATACAGAAAGAAAGAAAGCATTGGAGATGGCTATGAGCCAAATTGAAAAACAGTTTGGCAAAGGGTCTGTTATGAAATTAGGAGAATTTAAAGCAATGGAGATAGAATCCATACCAACAGGAGCATTAAGTTTAGATATTGCATTAGGAATTGGTGGCGTTCCAAGAGGTAGAATTATAGAAGTTTATGGACCAGAATCTTCTGGTAAAACAACATTAGCATTACATGTTGTAGCAGAAGCACAAAAAATGGGAGGAGAAGCAGCTTTTATTGATGCAGAACATGCTTTAGATCCAGTTTATGCCAAGAAGTTAGGAGTAGATATTGATAATCTAATTGTATCCCAACCAGATACAGGAGAACAAGCATTAGAAATTACAGAAAGTTTGGTAAGAAGTGGAGCATTGGATGTTATTGTAGTTGATTCAGTTGCTGCGTTAGTACCAAAAGCAGAAATTGATGGTGATATGGGTGATTCACATATGGGATTACAAGCAAGACTAATGTCACAAGCATTAAGAAAATTAGCAGGAGCCTTAAATAAAACGAAAACAGTTTTAATTTTCATTAATCAATTAAGAGAAAAGATTGGAGTTATGTTTGGAAATCCAGAAACTACAACAGGAGGTAGGGCATTAAAATTTTACGCATCTGTTAGAATGGATATTAGAAAAATTGAAAATATCAAACAAGATGGAGAATTTAAAGGAAGTCGTGTACGTGTTAAAGTAGTAAAAAATAAAGTAGCACCACCTTTTAGAGAAGCAGAATTTGATGTTGTTTATGGAGAGGGAATATCCAAAGCAGGAAATATTTTGGATATGGCTGTTAATTTAGACATCATAGAAAAAGCTGGTTCATGGTTTAGCTATAATGGTGAAAGAATTGGTCAAGGTAGGGAAAATGTCAAGAGATACCTAAAAGAAAACCCAAAAATTTTAGAAGAAGTCGAAGAAAAAGTAAGAGAAGACTTTGCTAAGGCTTTTGAGCAAAGCCTTGGAGAAGAAATACCAAATAACGAAGAAGACGATGAAAAAGAGTAAAACAGTTACATTCTTGGGACTAAATAAATGATATGTAATTATATACATATGGTTTATTTAGTCTTTTCTTGCTATTTTTCATTATTTATAGTAAAATAAAAGGAGAAAAGAAAGGAAAATGGGATATATGAGCACAATAGAAGAATTTGATAAACAAAAAACAAAAGTACTAAAATATATTCTATACAAAAAAAGAACAGAACAGGAAGTACGTAAAAAGTTTTCAGCGACGATGGATGAGAACATGTTAGAGGATATTATAGATTATTTAAAAGAAGCCCAATATATCAATGACCACGAATTTATAGAAAAAGCAATCAATAACTTTATAGCATTAAAAAATTTATCCATAAAAGAAATTCAATATAAATTAATAGCAAAGGGTTTGCCAAAAGATGAAATAGAAGATTATTTGTATGAAAACAAAGAAGAATTAGAACAATATGAAATAAAATCAGCAGAAAATATATTATACAAAAAATCAGTATCCTTGGAAAAAGAAGAAATAAAGCAATACTTATTGAAAAAAGGATATAGATTAGAAAATATTAACAAAGCAATAGAAGATTAGAAATGGGGACCATTTGGGCAGTTCTCATTCTATTTAAGTGAAAGAATTAGGTAACCTGTCCCAGAAAGCACCTTTAGGGATAATTGGTGCCTGTCCCAAAAAACACCCCCCCAAAAGGAGAAAGAATGATGGCAATTTTAGCTTTAGAAACGAAGAAATATGCAATTAAAATAGATAATTTTGAAGGACCGCTAGATTTATTGTGTCACTTGATTGATAAAAATAAGATGAATATTTATGATATTCATCTAAGTGAAATTACAGATCAGTATCTTGATTATTTAAAAGAACAAGAAAAGTTGAATTTAGAGATTGCTAGCGAATTTTTAGTGATGGCTTCTACTTTATTATATTTGAAGTCTAAGAATTTGTTGCCAAAGCAAGAGGAAGAAGAGGAGGAATTGACGGAAGAAGAATTGATTCGTAGGATTATTGAGTATAAGAAGTTTAAGGAAATGAGCAAAGTGTTCAAGGAAAATTATCTTGATTTTTCTAGGAGATATTTCAAAGAACAGGATAGAATTGAATTGCCAAAACAGAGACTTGAGAAAGATTATGAGAGTAATTTGATACCAGAGATTTATAAAAAGTTAGTTGATAGAAATCGTGTGAAGTTAAACCAAAATGCTAAAAATATAGAGAAAATTGCAATTACTGATAATTATACAGTTGCAAGTAAAGTAAGAGAGATGTTTAAGGTTTTAGTGAAACAAAAGAAATTTGTTTTTAATCAATTATTTTCTACCAAAAAGCATGATAGGCAAGAAGTAGTTACTGCTTTTTCTGGATTATTGGAATTGTCTAGAAGGAGTAAGGTGGAAACGAGCCAAAAGGAGATATTTGGTGACATTACAGTAGAAAAGAGTAAGAAAATAAGTTAATCAATGTTTAAAAAAGAAAAAAATGGAAAAACTAATAGAGAGCTTCAAAAAGGAGGCGGTTTGATTGGTTTTTCTTTTTGTATGTATTGCTATTATTTTATTGTTCATTAGTTTGATTTTTGCAAAAATAAAAATAGAGGTTGTTGATTTTAAATTTTGTTCTAGAACAAAAAGACATTTCAATAAAGATTATGAAATTAAAATAAAACTATGTGTATTTAGTTTTATTCCTATTTTTAAAATTAATATTACGAAATCAAAATTAGAAAAAATGAAATTAAAAGAAAAAATAAAAAATATTAATTTTAGTGAATTAAAAGATAATCAAAAATTAGATAAAAAGATTTTAATAGCTATTAGAAAAATAGATATTATGGTTAAAGAAATTGAATTATATGTTGAGATTGGGACAGAAAATGCAAGTTTGACAGCAATTCTTGTACCAGCTTTAAGTACAGTTATTGCGATTATATTACGTAAAAATATAAAAGATTTTGAACATCAAGTATTTGTTATTCATCCTGTATATCAAAATCAAAATTTGGTAAATATATCTGTTTCAGGTATATTTGAAATAAAAATGAGCCATATTATAAATGTTATTTATATGTTTCATAAAAAAGAAAAAAAAGGAGTGAAGGAATATGAGCGAACATCCCATAGAAGGTCTTATGGTTACAGCTATGAATAGTATCCAAGATATGATAGATGTGGATACTATTATTGGTGAACCAATTGAAACTTCCAATAATATTGTTATTATTCCTATATCAAAAGTATCATTTGGGTTTGCAGCAGGTGGTAGCGAATTTAAAGGGGAAACAATAGATGAATATACAAAAAGAGATAGAGAGGAAGAGATTCAATATCGATTGCCTTTTGGCGGTGGTAGCGGAGCTGGTGTGACAATTAATCCAATTGCTTTTCTTGTAATTCATGGTGATAATGTGAAATTAATGCCAGTCAATCATACTTCTTCTTTGGACAAATTGTTAGATTATATCCCAGATTTATTGGAGAAAACTAACAATATGATGAATCATTGTATAAAAAATAAAGACGAAGAAACTAAAAAGATATTAAGGGAAATGCAAAATAAACATAATAAAAGTATGAAGAAGGAGGAAGAAGATAAAAAGGCAATTGAGAAAAAAATTGAAAAAGAAGTGAAAAAAGTAAGAAAAAAGAAAGAACCAGAATTGGATGAGACTTTCGAGTTTGAGTATGATGAGACTTTGGAAGATGAATAGCTATTGTTTTATAAGTTGGTAATATACCTATCTTTACAATGCGACAATAGTAACATTTTTAAAATAAATCATATATGATATAGAAAAAGTAAAAGGAGAGGGTACGAAATGCAAAACATGCAAATTGTTCGAGCAAAGAAATATCTATATCGTTATGATGAAATCGTAAATCAAATGGCAGAAAAAATGTTATCGCAAAACGTGACTAATTGTGTAACTATCAACTTTATTGAATGCATGATACCACATCATCAAGCTGCTATCTATATGTCTGAAAATTTATTAGAATATACAAGGTATCAACCATTACAGGAAATAGCAAAAAACATCATAAAAATGCAAACAGAAGGAATGAAACAAATGGAAGAAATTTGTAAAACTACTTATGGTTTTCCCAATACACAGCAAGTGATAGAGAATTATAGGCAAAAGTATTTAGAAATTACTAGAAATATGATTGATGAAATGAAAAATACTCCTAGATGTGTCAATATTAACTTGAATTTTACCAATGAAATGATACCACATCATCTAGGAGCCATTGCCATGTGCGAAAATTTATTGTCATATCGTATTGACCCAAGATTAAAATTGATTGCCGATTCCATCATAAAAGAACAAAGTGATGGAGTAAAACATTTAAAAGAAGTGCAAAAAAGATTATGTGGTAAAAATGCATAGTAAAATCTTTATACACTAAGTAAAAAATTAAAAAGAACATAATAGAAAAAATTTCTATTATGTTTTTTTCATAATTGAAAAGAAAAATTGACATAATAGAAATATAAAACAAAAAAGGAGGAATTTTTTCATGAAAAAAGTAATTAGCATTTTTGCTATTGTAACATTATTAACAGTACTTATTTTTACTGGTGCCAGTTATGCTGCTGCTTTAGATACCATTGATGTACAAACAGACAAAACAACGGTAAGACCAGGAGAAGAAGTAAAAGTAACTGTTGAATTTGGACAAAACCTAGGAGCTTATACATTTGATGTAACCTATGACAACAAGATTTTTGATTATGTATCAGCAGAAGGAGGAACAGCAAATGACACAACAGACAAAGTAAGAGTTGTTTACCATGATGCAACAGGAGGTACAAACCCACGTACTAATATGAGTGTAACCTTCCGTGCCAAGGCAGATATTACAACCTCTAACCCAACAGAATTTACCATTACAGCAGAAGGATTAGCCAATGCAGATGCTTCTGTACAATTTGATGACATTACCACACCAATTGTTAAAAACGTAACAGTAGAACCTGTATATGTAGATTATACTATTAAATTAGAACATGCAGGGGAAATTGTAAAAACAGAAGAAAAAGCAATGACACTTTCTTATGCTTCCCCAATGGGACGTTATTATGAACATGCTAGATTAATTGCAGAAGCAACAACACCAGCAGGAGCAACTGTTCAATTATTAGCAACAGACCAAGCTAACTTAGAACATGATATTATCCAAAGCGGTTGGGGAGATGCACAAGGTTATAAAATAGGAGGAAAAGATGTTTCACAAGTATTACAAACAAAAGCAATTTTTAGCCAAGCTGGAAATTATACTATCACTTTAAAATTAATTGATAGAGACAATTCTGACCAAGTAATTGCAGAACAAGCTTTTCCATTTACCGTATTAGAAGAGGCAACTCCAGTAGCACCAGAAAATCCAGAACCTACAACTCCAGAAGAACCAGAAATAGAGGAAGTAAATCCTGAAGAAACACCAAAAAAATTGCCAAAAACAGGTAACAATATTTATGTACCAGTTATTGTTGTTTTAATAGCTTTGGTTAGTTCGTATGTTTATTTTAATAAGAAAAAATAAATAAAACAAAATTAAATAAGATGTTTTTGTTAAATTTACAAAACATCTTATTACATATACAAGGAGAAAAAATGAAAGATGAAAGAATTCAAAAGAAAAAAACAAAAAAGAATAATTAACTATATTATGATAGGTACAACATTAAGTATTATGATATGGTTTAGTGTCCAAGAATATAAGGATATTCAAGTAAAAAAGGAAAAAATAGCACAAACAGAATCCTCCTACCATACACAAAATATTGGTACACAATATCATGAGAAGCAACAGGAGGAAAATACAAGCAATCCAGTGATAACAGGATTAGCCAAAGAGTATCCTAAAGAAGAAATTCCAAAACAATATAAAGGCTATACTGTGATAGCTAAATTAGAAATTCCAGAAATCAATCTAGAAACCTATATCTTGAAACAATATTCTAAAAATGCTTTAAACCTATCAGTTACCAAGTTTTGGGGAGCAGACCCAAATCAAATTGGAAACTTTTGTGTAGCAGGACACAATTTTCAAAATAAAAATATGTTTCATAATTTAAGAAATCTGAAAATAGGAAATCAATTGACTCTTTCTGATGCTTCCATCGGAAAAGTAGAATATCAAATTTATGACATCTATATGGTAAAACCAGAAGATGTGAGTTGTTTGTCCCAAGAAACCAATGGAAAACGTGAGGTAACACTGATTACTTGTACTACTGATTCTGAAAAAAGAATTATCGTAAAAGCAAAAGAGATAGAAGCATGATTTTTTCCTCTGTACCTAAAGGTATTACTATCTGTAAATTCGCTTCATGCTCGCACAGCTAAGGGCATCCCCAAATTCATGAAAGGAGAAAAAACATGAAAAAGAAAATGTTGTGTATTAGTATTTCATTTTTGCTGATGTTAGTAAGTTTATTTCTCTATTTTCAAGTAATAGCATCTACAAAATTAGAAGGAATTGATAGTTTTCCTAGTAGTTATCAGCCGTATTTGAGAGAACTAGCCAAAAAACATCCGAATTGGAAATTTACAGCTTTATATACTAATTTAGATTGGAATCATGTTATCAATCAGGAAAATGTATTTGGCAAAAATTTAGTTCCTAAAAATTATTCCGACAGATGGAAAAATACGACACCAGGTCAATATAATGTAGAGGTAGACAGCGGTTGGGTAGATAGTTCCAGACAAGCAGTAGAATATTGTATGGATCCTAGAAATTTTTTAAATGAAGTTCGCCTTTTTCAATTTGAGGGCTTGTCTTATGATGAACATACAAACCATTTGGATGGAATTGAGAAAATCTTATATGGAACTGAATTTTATCAAACAAAAGTGTCCTATTTAGACAGTAATGGGAATACGATTTCTATGAATGAAAAATATGCTGATTTGATTTTACGAGGGGGACAAACATCAAAGGTAAGTCCCTATCATTTAGCATCTCGTATTAAACAAGAGGTAGGACCTTTTTTATCACATAGTTCCATTAGTGGAAGGGTAGAAGGTTTTAAGGGCTTGTACAATTTTTATAACATTGGGGCTACCAGTTCAGCAGAACCGATGGGGGCAATTAAGAATGGTTTACAATATGCCAAAGATGGAAAAGGGGCAAGCCAAGCAACTAAAGATAAATACTTAATTCCTTGGAATACCAAGGAAAGAGCCATTACAGGTGGTGGGATTTTTATTGGTTCTAGTTATATTAATATAGGGCAAAATACCATTTATTTGCAAAAGTTTGATGTCAATGATGACAAAGGAAATGATTTGTTTTGGCATCAATATATGACCAATGTATTAGCTCCTTATAGTGAGTCTAAGTCTATTTACAATGGCTATCAAAAAAGTGGATTATTAGAAACATCTATGTCATTTATTATACCCATTTATCATAATATGCCAACGATTCCGACACAAAGTCCTAATATCAATCCCAATGATTTTAATCAAGATAATACCAAGGTATATTGCAATGGAAACAATGTAAATGTAAGAACTGGTCCTTCTACTTCTTATGAAATTATTACCACTATCAATCAGCAGGAGAAAATGACCAGAATTGCAAAAGGGAGGCAATCAGGGGAAAGATGGGATAAAGTAATACTCGAAAATGGAATGGTTGGTTTTATTTATCAGACCTATGTTACAGAAATACCCCCTGTCCAGATAGAAAAGATTGAACTTAGTCTCGATAATACCACCTTACAAAAAGGAGAGAAAAAACAATTGCAAGTAAAAATTTCGCCAGCAGAAGCCAGTCATCATAAGATAAGATATACCTCTAGCGCACCCACTATTGCAACTGTTGATGACAAAGGAAATATACAGGCTCTTCGTTCTGGAACGGCAACCATTTGTGTTAAAGCAGAAGAAAATAATGTGCAAAATCAAATCACGATAACAGTATATAGTAAAGTAACAGGAATTAAATTAGACCAAAGTGAAATTTATATGCAAGTGGGAGATACTTTTCAAATCCATGGAACGATTGAACCAGAAGATGCCAATAATCAGACCATTGTCTATCAAAGTAGTGATACACAAATAGCAACCATACAAGAAAAAGGAATTATCACAGCCAAACAAATAGGAGAAACCAATTTATTAGCTATTTCTCAGGAAAATTCAAGCATTCAAGCACAATGTAAACTATTTGTTGTAAGAACTATGGACGATTCCGAAATTCATTTTGATAGTTCTTTAACGGTAAATAGTTTAGAAATTAGTGGGATAGATGTCAATAACAATACGGTTGCAGATATCCAACAAAAAATTACAACTGATTTAGAAATTGAAATAGTGAATTACAAAAATGAAATTTTACAAGATACCGATTTTGTGGGAACAGGTAGCAAAATACGTGTAAAAGAGGATGGCAAGATTTTAAGACAATATCAAGTTATCTTGTATGGAGATGCCAATGGCGACGGAAAAATTACGAGTGTGGATTTATTAGTTTTACAACGACATATTTTAGAAATAGAACCAATGGATGCTATTTTTAGAAAAGCTAGTAATATTAACAAAAGTGGCAAAAAGCCAACCTCTGTGGATTTACTATTAATTCAAAGACATATTTTAGGATTGCAAATTATACAACAAGGTGGATAGGGACATGGGGACGTAGATAATGTCCTAAACACTTAAAATTGCTAACTTAATGTATCATCTATTATTTTTGTAACACCGCGTAAGCGACCAAACGAGCAAAAGCGAGTGCGATTGGAGCAACCCATGACATTAAAATCTGAAGGTTGCGACACACAAGGTGTAAAAAAATAATAGATGATACATTAGTTTTCATATTATTTATAATTGGGACATTATCTACGTCCCATGTCCCATATCTCAAAAGGAGAGATGTTTATGAAAAATAAAAGAATTTTAATTATCTTAATTTTTATTATGACTTGTTGTTGGTTCTTAAACCACAGCTATGCTTCTAACACAGCAACAGTCTATTTATCTAGCAGTAAAGATATCGTAGAAAAAGGTGAGGAAATAGAAATAACGGTCAATATAGAAAGTAGAAAAACAGCAGCTTTCAATCTATCTCTTTATTTTGATAGTTCAAAACTAGAGTATGTGTCTGAACTAGAAAATACCAATATAAGGGATAATCATATCATTTTTGTTTGGTATGACAGGCAAGGCGGAAAAAGTGCAAAAGAGGGGGAATTGGCTAAATTTAAGTTTAAGACTAAGGAAGATGGATTCGTTACTTTTACGATACAAGGGGAATTTTATAATGAGAAGGCACAATTGATACAAACCGATTTTAAAGAAAAACAAGTGCAAATTGGGAAAGAAGAAAGCGTTTTGCAAAAACAAGCAGAAGGAGAACAGGGAAACAATTTGCAAAGTAGCAATGCGACATTGCAAGCCTTACGATTAGGTACAGAAGGATTAACGCCTAATTTTGATAAAGATATTCATGAGTATTATTTGACCTTGTCAAATGATATCCAAGATGTAGAAGTATTGGCAATTACTGAAAATCCGAAAGCTACTGTTGAAATAAAGGGAAATACTGATTTAAAAGAAGGATTAAATGACATTACGATTCATGTTATTTCAGAAGATAAGGTACAAAATAATAATTATATAATTCATGTGACCAAGACAGCTAACCCAGAACTAGCTAATACGAACTTAGAAATATTAGCAATTGAAAATGCTTTATTAGAGCCACCTTTTGATATTTCTGAAACCAATTATAAAGCTGAAGTGTCGCAAGAAATAGAAAGTATTCATCTTTTAGCAGTACCAGAAAATGAAGGAGCAAGTGTAGAAGTGACAGGAAAAGAAAATCTGAAGGAAGGAAATAATTTAGTTACTGTATTGGTAACTGCTCCAAATGGTTTTACGAAGAAGAAATATCAAGTGAATGTTTATCGAAGAAATCTACAAGAAGAAAAAATATATCAAGAGGAACAGGCTGAAAATAAAGATAAATTAGAAGAAGCTTATCAAATACAGGAATTAAGTAGTGATTTAGATGGTGTGCAGGAACAAGCTACAACAGAACAAACTAAAAAGTATGGAAATTTTCTCCCTTGGATGGGATTATTTATCTTAGCTGGTTTTGCAATTATTGGTTTTTTTAAGAAACGAAAACATAAAAAGTCAAGGTAACTTTCCATTAACTTCTCTCATACAATATAAAAATGAAAAATGAGAGGAGTTTTTTTATGGATTATGAATTATTAACAAATGGTAATGTAAAAATAGGACAAAAGGCACCTGATTTTGAAGCTGAGACTACTTTTGGAGAAATTCGATTGGAGGATTATCGAGGAAAATGGTTGGTTTTGTTTTCTCATCCAGGTGATTTTACTCCCGTAAAGTCTACATCTTTGGATGAATAAACGAAATGCCTGATAATAATATATTAACGGCATTAACTCTATTAATAGCGGAATCAAATCCAAAAGAAAAAAAGATAATAGTAGATTTAGTAATGAATTTTTTAAACCATGAATAATTTATTAGACATAAAATACAAAATACAAGAATATAATATAGACAGAAACTCGATAACATAGATTTCATAAAGGAGGTATTCCAATGAAAGCATTTACTCTTTATCCTAAAGGAGAAATTGATCTACGGCAATTATTAAGAAGTTTGCAAGATTACGGGGAATTAAATTGCGATTTTGTAACATTTACAAAATTGTATGAAGAATGGCATACTAAAACTTTTCCCGGTGTTCCAGTCAATACGGGTTCTGCTACTTTTAGAAATGATTGGTTTATAGAATTTGTTACTTTTTTAGCCAATAAAGATATCTAAAGGAGAGAGAAAACGAGAAAAAAACACGAAGTAGTTGAAAATATCATTTATTTCAACTACTTCGTGTTGTATTATTTTATCAATAGTATAGTAACAATATTCACATATAAGAAATAAAAAAAGATAAATTTTCTAAAATGCAACATCTAATTGAAAAATGGACTTTTATATATTGAAGGATATATAAATTTTATAAAAATGTACCATTTTTAGACGAAAAGAAATAAATGCTATTACTTTTTGCATAATATTTAGAGAGAATGATTGCGAAGGAGTTAAATAGAATGCAAATTACTTCTAATGAAATTTCTAATACAAAATATAGGCAAATTTATTTAACAGAAGAAGAACTAGAAAAACAGGAGACAAAAGAAATAATTGAAAAATACAAAAAAGAAAAATATCATATAGCTATTTTCATAACAGGAAAAGAGAATTATCCCGAGCTTCTTAAAAAAATAGTTATGAAACAAGTGGAATTAACAGACAATGTATGCTAACATACAATGCATAGGCAATATCAGGTCATGTGAGAAGCAGTAACCTAAAATTATGCTTTGAGAAAGGAAAGAGATTAAAATGACAGTTGTAGGATATTGTAGATTGTCCAGAGACGAGGACAGAGAAAATTATGCAAGCATAGAAGAACAAAAAAGAATCATCAAAGAATATGCTACCACTCGTAACTGGATTATATCAGATAATGACTTCTACATAGATGACAATGTTTCGGGATATACTTTAAATAGACCTCGATTTTCAAAAATGATAGAAAAAGTAAAAGGAGGAAAAATTGATGTAGTTATAGCAAAAGACCTATCAAGAATAGGAAGAAATAATGGGAAAGTTTTGGTTCTTATCGATGAATTCAAAAATATGCAAAAAAACTTAATATTAGTTTCTGAAATGGGTGGGAGCTATGATGTGCTAAATGATAGAGATGATTGCATTGGAATTACTACTTGGTTTAATGAAAGATATGTAAAAGACTGTTCTAGGAAAACAAGAGATCATATGTATTCCAAACAAAAAACAGCGAGACTAATTATGGGAAATTACTATGGTTATGAAAAGGTTTTTAAAGATGATATTCCTATGTTGTATATCATAGAAGAACTAAAACCAGCTATTGAAACAATATTTAAATTATATGTTGAAAAGGGATATGGATTTCAAAAAATCAGTGAAATATTAAATGCAAAATATAATTATCCAACGCCATCAGCATATTACAGAATGAAACATTTAGAACGAGGACGAGTGTATAAGCATAAAGTACAAGCATCTTGGACAAAAGATATGGTAAGTAATATCTTAAAAAACGAAATTTATACAGGTACTTTAATTACGCATAAAAAGCAAACCATAAATATTAGAGGAAAAGCTGTAAAATTACCAAAAGAAGAACATTTTATATTTGAAAATCATCATGAGCCAATTATTTCAAAAGAAATATTCAATTTAGCACAAGAAATAAGAAAGAAAAAGAAAGAACAAAATACTTCAGGTACAAATGCCAAAAGAGATTATTATTTTTCAGGAATGTGTCAGTGTTCAGATTGTGGTTCAGGAATGTCTGGTATAATGATTAAAAGAAAAGTAAAAGAAAAAGGATATGATTGTTCCCAATATAGACAGTTTAGTACGAAAGCTTGTCATTGCCACGAGGTAAAAGAAAAGGATATACTAATACATTTGAAAGAATTTCTGAAATTTACCAAAAAGCAATATTTAAAAGAGATACAAAATATTAAAATTGAAATAAAACAAGATAAAAAAGAAGATAATAAACATAAGCTCCAAAACAAATTAAATATAGCAAACGAAGAATATAAAATGTTAGTTAGTCAAAAAATAAAAGAGTTGGCATGTACGACAAATTCTATACAAAGAGAATTAATTGAAAATACATACAAAGAATTGGAAAAGGAAAAAATGAATAGTATATCATATTTAACTTCTTTAATGGAAAGTGATAAAAGGAAAAATACTAAAGATGAAGTTCAGAAATTGAAAAATGCAACAGATTATTTTGACGAAATTATTGAAACTCGGGAAGCCTAACAGAATGATATTACAAATGATTATCAATAAAATTTTTATAGACAAAGATAAAATTATTAGATTTGATTTAAAAACTGATATTGAAAAACTCGTTTGAAAAAATGTAATCATTTTCAAGATGTTCTTCTAAGATGTGTAGCATAATATAAAAATTCGTTTGAAAAAGTGTATTATTTTATCATAAAATCCTTTGAATAAATGTAAAAATAATAAAATTATCCTTTGTATTTTTGTATAAATGTGTTATAATATACATATAATAGCATAAGGAGGTAAAAAATATGTATCGTGATAAAATCAAAGAATTAGAAGAATGGAAAGAATCAGCAAATAGAAAACCTCTAATAATAAAAGGGGCTAGACAAGTAGGAAAAACATGGATTATGAAAGAATTTGGGAAAAATAACTATAAAAATGTTGCTTACATAAATTTTGATGGCAATGATAGAATGAAAAGGTTATTTGAAAAAGATTATGATATAAATAGAATTGTAAAAGGGTTAAAATTGGAAGCGGATATTGATATTGATCAAGAAAACACATTAATCATTTTTGATGAAGTTCAAGAAGTACCAAAAGCATTAACTTCCCTTAAATATTTCTGTGAGAATGCAGGGCAATATCATATTATAGCAGCTGGTTCACTTTTAGGAGTTGCTTTACATGAAGGTACTTCATTCCCAGTTGGAAAAGTTGATTTTATGGATTTATATCCATTGAATTTTCAAGAATTTTTACTTGCTATTCGGAGAAGAAAAATTAGTAGAAATATTAAATGCAAATGATTGGGATTTAATCAATGTTTTTAAAGACAAATTTATTTCCTATTTAAGAGAATATTATTTTATAGGTGGCATGCCTTCAGCAGTAAATAAGTATATAGAAACAAAAGATTATAAACAAGTTAGAAAAACTCAACTAAAATTATTGCAAGCATATGAAGAGGATTTTTCTAAACATGCACCTACTGAAATTGTTCCTAGACTAAAAATGTTATGGAATAGTATTCCAGCACAATTGGCAAAAGAAAATAAAAAGTTTATATATGGTTTAATTAAAGAAGGCGCAAGAGCAAAAGAATATGAATTAGCTTTAGCATGGCTAATTGACTGTGGATTAATATATAAAATTGACAGAGTAAACAGACCTAATATTCCACTTATAGCCTACCAAGATACAAGTGCTTTTAAGCTTTATATTCTAGATGTTGGACTTTTAGGTGCTATGACCAGAATAGATGCCAAAATTTTATTGGAAGGAAATGAAATATTTACAGAGTTTAAAGGCTCTTTTACAGAGCAATTTGTATTAACTGAATTAAAATCTAATAAAGACATACCAGTATTTTATTGGAGTGCAGAAAGAGCTACAGCTGAACTGCATTTTATAGTACAGTTAGGAATAAATGTAGTTCCAATAGAAGTTAAATCAGAAGAAAATTTAAAAGCTAAAAGCTTAAAATCATTTGTAAAGAAATATAACACAAAAGTAAATGTCAGAACATCAATGTCTGATTATAGAAAAGAAGATTGGCTTATTAATATACCTTTATATAGTATAGGAAATATTGAAAATATAATATAAAAACACATTCAAAGAAGTGTACTTTACCCCAGTGTGTACAACAGAAATGATAGCTTTTACAAGGGCACATACATATTTTAAAGAAATGAATACAGAACTTTTAGGTTTAAGTGTTGATAGTAATAGTTCTCATGAAACATACCAGATTTTACCAACAAAAGAATAAAATTAGCAATCACCTGTATAAAATATTAAAAATTAGTAGAAAAATAGAATTAAAAGTGATATACTAATTGTATAAAATGAAGGAAATAAAGATGAGGTGAAAGATATGAAGAAGAAAATTCCACCTAAAATAAAGAAATCTATTGAAGAATTTTTAAAGGAAGCAAATAAGATGTTTGGAGATAGAGCAAAAAAAATCATCCTTTATGGTTCTTATGCAAGAGGAGATTTTAATACAAGCTCTGATATTGATATTATGATACTAACAGACTTAACAGATGAAGAAATAGTAGAATATAGTGAAAAAATATGGGATTTTGCTTATGATATTGAATTAGAAAATGATGTATTGATTTCTCCATTAATAAAAAATATTGATAAATTTAATTATTGGTTAGAAGCATTACCTTTTTATAGGAACGTTCAAAATGAAGGAGTTGTATTATATGGAGTGTAAAGTATCAAAAGAATTAGTTTTGCACAGATTAGAACAAGCAAAAGAAGATATCAAAGCATGCGAAGTATTATATCATGAAAAACTATATAAATCAGCTAATAATAGAGCTTACTATGCAATTTTTCATTCAATTAGAAGTGTATTAGCTTTAGAACCAATAGATTTTAAAAGACATAAAGATGTGATAGCTTATTTTAATAAAAATTATATTAATACAGAAATATTTCCAAGAAAAATGGGAAGAAGAATTGCAAGAGCAAGTCAAGTTCGAGAAGATAGTGATTATGATGATGAATTTATAGTAAACCCAGATAATACATTACTTCAAATTGAAACAGCAAAAGAACTTATAAAACTTGTAGAAGAATATATTAATAAGAAAATTTTATAATGATAAATATAAATAAAAATCCAAAACACTTTAGAATTAAATCTAGGGTGTTTTTTTGAATGAGAAATAAGATAGTTAACCCCAATTTATAGAAAAATTATATTCAGGAACTTCTTTACATATTAAACATAATATTATATAATCAATAAAATATTTGAGAAAGAAGGTCTTGAAAGATGGATAAAGTAGGCGTTATACATGGTAGATTTCAATTATTACATAATGATCATATGAAATATTTATTAGCAGGAAAAGAGCGATGTGAACATTTAATAATAGGAATTTGTAATCCAGAAGTGGATTTAACGAAATATACAGATGCCAATCCTCATAGATCAAAGAAAAGTTCTAATCCACTTACTTATTTTGAAAGGATGGAATGTATTAAATATTCTATGATAGAAGCGGGAGTAAAACAAGAAGAATTTGATATTGTTCCTTTTCCAATTAATTTCCCAGACAAAATTTTTAATTATGCCCCTTTAGATGCAAAATATTATATGACAATCTATGATGAATGGGGAGAAGAAAAACTAAAATCTTTGCAAAATGATTTAAAATTAGATGTTGAAGTTTTATGGAGAGTTACATTAGAAGAAAAAGGAATAAGTGCTTCTGATATTAGAAAATGCATTCAAGAAGAAAAAGAATGGAAACAATTTGTTCCTAAATTTGTTTATCATTATATTAAAGAGCATAGCTTGGATCAAAGAATAAAAAGTTTTTTAGATGAAGAAAATGAAAATAAGGGAAGATAGTAATATGAAAATTTATATGATTCTATTAGATGGGGCAGCAGACAGAAAGATAGAAATGCTTGGCAATAAAACGCCTTTAGAAGCTGCAAATACACCAGCATTAGATGCATTGGTTAAAAAGGGTAAACAAGCATTAGTAACTGTAATAGATAAAAGTATAACGCCAGAGTCTGATTCAGGAAGTATGGCGCTACTTTCTTATGACCCTCAAGTTTATTATCCAGGAAGAGGAACACTAGAAGGATTAGGAACAGGCTTTATTCCAGAAGAATACAATTATGTAGCTTTTCGAGTCAATTTTGCCTCTTATGATGAAAAATTAGGAACCTTAGATAGAAGAACTGCTAGAGGATTAGAAGATGAAGAATTACAAACTTTAGCTAAAGATATAACAGAAAATGTGGATTTATCTAACTATAATGTTAGCTTTAAATTATTAGCATTTGGACACCATAGAGGCATATTAGTTTTTTATACTAAAACAGAAAAATTATCTGGTAATGTATCTAACACAGACCCTGGATTTAGAAAAAATGGAGTATGGGGAGCACCTGTAAAAAATTATGAACCAAAACCATTGAGGTGTTTTTCATTAGATGAAAAAGAAGAAAGTAAACTAACTGCTAATATGGTTAATGATTTTATAGAACAGTCAAGTGAAATTTTAGCAAATAACGAAGTAAATAAAAAAAGAATAGAAAAAGGTGAATTAGCAGCTAATTATTTGATTTTTAGAGATGGTGGAGAAGAACCTAAGCAAATGCCAAAATTTCAAGAAAAGTTTGGACTTACACTTTCCATGTATGGTCAATTGCCAGCTGAAAATGCAATAGCAAAGTTAATTGGTGCCAAATTTACTTTTTCTAAATCTTTAGATTTACAATTAGATAAAGAATTTTTAATAAATGCTGAAAAAATTTTAGTAGCAGATGAATCAGATGTTAAATTTATTCATATAAAAGGACCAGATGAGCCAGGTCATGATAATAAACCAAAAGAAAAAGTGGAAGCAATTGAATTGATTGATCAATATTTTTTATCGAATCTAATAAAAGACATAAAAGAAGATGATATTGTAATTGTAACATGTGACCATGCTACACCATGTGAACTAAAAATTCATTCTACGGATCAAGTACCAGTCTTAATCGCAGGAGGAAATGTGCAAAATGATGGAAGTGTAAAATTTGATGAAGAAAATGCTAGTAAAGGAAAATTACCAATCGAAAAAGCAATTGATATTTTTCCCTATATTACAAAGGAGATTTTGAATGATAAAAATAGAAGAAATTAAAATAAGAGAAATATTAAATTCAGTTGGAAAAAAAGCCATAGAAGTGGAAATAAGAACAGATTATAATATAAGAGCCATTAGTTCATCTCCATCAGCCATTATACCTGGAAAAAGGGAAGTAATAACAACCAATAAAGTGAACGAAAGCAAATTAAATGAGATGATATATGAAGTTTGCAATAGAGAGCTAAAAAATCAAGAAGAATTTGATTCTATATTAGATAGTTATATGCATGAATTAGGTTCTAACATTTGTTTGCCATTTTCATTAGCATTTGCAAGAATAATGGCACAAATTCAAAATTTAACATTGGTAGAATATATAGAAAAGGTAGCAAATTATAAGAAATACAGGAAATCACCAATTCCATTAATTGCGACATTTTCTGGTGGAGTACATAATCAAAAAGAAAAAGGTTCCATTCAAAATATAATGCTCGCCGTTGATATTCACCCATTTTCAAAAGCCATACAAGCAATTACTGACATTTATTCTTATATAGAAAATGAATTAAAGAAAAAAGATATTTTAATAGCCTATGGTTCATCAAGTGGAATGATTGTAGAAGAAATGACAATAGATGAAAAATTTGAAATGGTATTAAATACAATAAAAACCTTAAACTATGAAAATAAGGTAACCATTGCAATCGATGTAGCAGCAGAACATTTTTTTAAAGATGAAATTTATATCTATCAAGGTAAAACAATACAATCAAACGAACTAAATGATATATTAAATCAATATATTGAAAAATATAATATTACCTATATAGAAGACCCATTTGATTCAAAAGATGAAGCATATTGGAAAAAGATGAAATCAGAGTATAAAACTATTAGTATTGTAGGAGATGATTTATTTGCAACACGAGATAAATACATCAATAGTGAATTGGCAAATGGTATCATAATAAAAATGAATCAAGTAGGAACTTTAACAGGAACCATAAATGCTTTTTGTAAAGCAAAAAGAGAAAATATGACAACATGTGTTTCGCAAAGAAGTATTGAAACAGAAGATACTTTTATGTGTGATTTAGCAGTAGCATTAAATGCTACCTATATAAAAATTGGAGGACCAAGAAGAGGCGATAGAATTGCAAAGTATAATCGTTTATTAAGATTAGAGGAACAAGAAAAGGAGATAATATAAAATGGTAGTGGTAACCTCTGGAAAAAAATACATAGATATAGATGCTTATGCAGGTTGTATTGCCTATGCTAAATTATTAAATTTGAAAGGGATAAAAGCAAAAGCTATTTCAACAGCAAAATTAAATGAAAGTATAACCCTAAGTCTTATGAAATTAGCTTCTAAATTAGATGAATATAAACCAGATAAAGAAGATGAGTATGTGATTATAGATGTATCAAATAAAGATTATTTTGATACATTTGTACAAGAAGAAAAGATAATTGGAATCATAGACCACCATGTAGGATATGAAATATATTGGAAAGATAAATTAAAAGAAAAAGCGCAAATAGAATTTATAGGTTCAGTAGCAACCATAATAGTTGAATTATTTGAAAAAGAACACATGATTGGACAAATTTCAGAGGATTTAGCAGTTTTACTTATGTCTGCAATTTTAGATAATACATTAAATTTAAAAGCAAAAATAACAACGAAAAGAGATATTATTGCTTATAAAGAATTAGAAAAAATAATTAAGGATGAAACATATCCAGAAAAGTATTTTAAAGAATGTCAATTAGCAATTAATCATAATTTAAAAAAAGCAATAGAAAATGATACAAAGATAGAAAATGTAAATGACATTTTGCCACCAATTTTTGCACAAGTAACAATATGGGATAAAGATAGCATATTAGAAAATAAAAAAATAATATATGAAACATTAAATAGTATTGGGACAAAATGGATGCTGAATCTTATTTGTTTAAAAGAGGGGAAAAGTTATTTGTTGGCAAAAGATTTAGAAGTGCAGAACAATATGGAAAAATTATTTCATGAAAAGTTTCAAAATGAGATTATGAAATTAGATAACGTTTGGCTTAGAAAGGAAATTATAAAATTAGGTTTGCAAAATAAAAATATATTGTATATTAAAAATTGCTCAAGTGATACCTAGAAATTCTAATATCTAAAAGGGATTATTGTGTCTAAAAATAAATACAAATTTTATGAAATAACAAGTAAAATAAAAACTTGTTATTTTTTTGTACGATTTTTAATATATCTATAACAAGACAATTTCAAAGAAGGTGAAATATGAAGGAACAAAAAGATAAAGTATATTGTATATTTAATTCAGAAAAAGAAGATATATATGAGAAAATGGGAAAAGCATTTGAAATATATATAAAAGAAGGAATACAAACAAAAGAAGAAATTGAAAAGAATAGGCAAAAGTATTAGAATGTTTCCTAAGCAGGTGATTGCTAGGAACAAAGATTGAAAAATAATTGACTTTTGGCGTCGTTAAATTTCAATTTTAATTTAATCAACGTACAAAAGTACGCCTCATAAATTAAAATTTCATTTGCCTAGCCAAAAGACCAATTCTTTTCCAATCTAAGAATTGGGGATGATGAATTATGGTTTTTAGCAATCGGAACAATTATGAATAAAACTTTTAAAGTAGGAATTTATATACGTTTATCTCGTGAAGATGGAGATAAATTAGAAAGTGAAAGTGTATCAAATCAAAGAAATATATTGCAAAGATACATCAAAGAAAATGAATATATTCTTATAGATGAATATGTAGATGATGGAATTTCAGGAACAACCTTTGAAAGACCAGAATTTAAAAGAATGATTTCAGACATAGAAGAAAAAAGAATTAATATGGTCATTACCAAAGATTTATCAAGACTTGGTAGAGACTATATAAAAACAGGTTATTACATAGAAAATTATTTTCCAGAAAACGATATTCGATATGTTTCTATATTAGATGGAATAGATACTTATTTTGATACAACTAATAATGATGTAACACCATTTAAAGCAATTATAAATGATATGTATGCCAAAGATATATCGAAAAAAATTAAAGGAGTGCTAAAAGAAAAGGAACTAAAAGGTGAGTATCTAGGAAGCTATGCACCTTATGGCTATCAAAAAAGCAAAACACAAAAAAACAAACTAGAAATTGACACCAATGTTTCTTACATAGTGAAGCAAATTTTTGAATTATATTCAGAAGGAAATGGATTTCAAAAAATAGCAACCATATTAGATCAAGAAAATATAAAAACACCAAGTCAATATAGGAACATGAGTCATCAAAGAGAAACTTGGAATCCGAAAAGTATAAGAGCAATACTCATAAATGAAGCCTATATTGGAAATACCGTTCAAAATAAGTGTGTTTCTATTTCTTATAAAATCAAAAAGAAAAGGAAGAAAACACCAGAAGAATATATTAGAGTGGAAAATACGCATGATGCCATTATTTCAAAAGAATTGTTTGCTAAAGTACAAGAGATTATGAAAAGTAAAAAAACTTTATCAACAACAAAACATGATTTTCTATTGAAAGGTTTGCTATTTTGTCATAATTGTGGCAGAAAATCTAGAGTATGTTATAGAGGTAAAAACACTAAAATAGGATACATAGACTGTAGTTTAGCAAGAGGAAAAGATAGAAAGTGTAAGACTTGCAATTATAATTATAACAAATTTGAAGAAAAAACTTTGTATATTATTAGGCAAATATGTAAAACCTATGCAGATAAGAACGAATTGAAACATATATACGAAAAATGCAAAAATAACTATGAAACTTTGATGGAAAAAGAAATGTTTCACTTAAAGGAGATAGAAAATAGAATAGCAGATGTATCGAAAAAAATTGATAAAATGTATTTAGATAGTGTAAATGGAATGATAACAAATGAGGATTATTTTAGGTATTCAAAAGATTTTATCGAAGAAAGAGAAAGACTAAAAAAAGAAAAATCGAATACAGAAAATAAAATGAGTACATTAAAAAACAAACAAAAAAATCATGAAAATGATGAAGAAATAGAAAATGTCATTGATACATTTTTAGAGATGGAAAAACCAAGTAAGAAAATATTATATGAGTTAATAGACAGAGTGGAATTAGATGAATATAAAAATATTTATATTTATTTTAATTTTTCAGAACTGAATATCATAAATGAACAGTTAAATGACCTATGTATCATACAAAGTGCATGATTACTACTATTAAAATATAATAAACCTAGAAATTGATATAATAAGTATGATTTTAAGTTGGTAAAATTCGCAATGCTTCCCATTTAGCTTGGATGTATGATATTTATTGTAAAACAGGAATGAAAGTATCATTCCCCATTATTGCAGACCGAAATGGTCAAATTGCCAGAAAATATGGAATGATTGCTAATGATATTAGCAATACAGAAACAGTAAGAAATGTTTTTATTATTGATGATAAAGGAATCGTAAGAACGATTTTAATTTATCCACTCAATGTTGGACGTTTTATTCCAGAAATTATTCGAACTGTGCAAGCCTTACAGATGGCAGATTGTAGTAAGGGTTCCACAGCAGCTAACTGGATGCCAGGTCAGCCAGTGATTGTTCCTCCGCCAAGGACTTTTGCAGAATTACAAAAAAGAAAGGAAGAAATTGAGAAAAATAGAAATGGAATATCTTGGTATTTAAGTTTTCAGCAACCACCAGAAAAATGTCTAATACAAAAAGAAGATAGTAAAAAATTAGGAGAAAGAAAAAAAGAGTGTCATTAAATTTGAAAATAATTTTATAAAATTTGCACATACTAAACATATAAAAAAAGTGGGAGGTACAAAATGGAAGAGAATCAAAAAATAAATTGTACAGTCACAAGTTGTAAATACAATAATCAAGAAAAGTCAAAATGTACATTAGAGGCAATTCATGTAGCACCAATGGAAGATGTTAATACAGAAACAGCAGACGAATCAATGTGTGCAAGTTACAAATTTGATGAACAATAGAAAAAAAGAACAAGAGATAAGAGGAGATTCTGTCTTATCTCTTTTACATACAAGGTACTTGACATTTCGTAAAAATAGAAATACAATAGCAAAAAAGGAGGAGATAAGTATGTTAGTAACAACCAAGGAAATGTTTGAAAAATCAATGAAAGAAGGTTTTGCTATTGGTGCCTTTAATGTAAACAATATGGAAATAATCCAAGCCATTGTGGATGCAGCTCACGAGAGTAAATCACCAGTTATTTTGCAAGCTTCTGCTAGTGCTATCAAGTATGCAAGAGTTAATTATTTAATGAAAATGATAGAAGCAGCAGTAGAGGAACATCCAGAAGTTCCAATTGCCATTCATTTAGATCATGGACCAGATTTTGAGACTGCTAAAATGTGTATTGATAATGGATTTACATCGGTTATGATAGATGGTTCCAAATATGATTTTGAAGAAAATGTAGCACTAACCAAAAAAGTAGTAGACTATGCTCATAGTAAAGGAGTGGTAGTGGAAGCAGAACTTGGAAAATTAGCAGGGATAGAAGATGATGTCAATGTCGATGCTTCTGATGCTATGTACACAGACCCAGCACAAGCACAAGAATTTGTAGAAAGAACAGGTTGTGATTCTTTAGCTATTGCCATTGGAACCAGTCATGGAGCGTACAAATTTAAAGGAGAAGCAAAACTAAGATTTGATATTTTAAAAGAAATAAAAGAAAGAATACCAAATACACCAATCGTATTACATGGAGCTTCTACGGTTATTCCAGAATTAGTAGAAATGTGTAATCAATATGGAGGAGATATACCAGGAGCAAAAGGAGTCCCAGATGAAATATTGCATCAAGCAAGTAATTCTGGCGTATCTAAAATAAATGTAGATACTGATTTACGCTTAGCTATGACAGGAGGAATTAGAAAAGTTTTAGCAGAAGAACCAAATGCTTTTGATCCTAGAAAATACTTAAAACCTGCAAGAGAATTAATCAAAGAGACAGTAAAACATAAAATGGTGGATGTTTTCGGTTCAAGCAATAAGATTTAAGTATATATTGCCAAGAAGATGGTTCTTTTTGGCAATTTAGATATTTTGTATTTATGAAAAGGTTATTATACTTTTTATGAAGCAACATTTCAGGGGGAATCAACAAGATAGGGTCTGTTAAACATTTTACAGACTGTGTCATGCCTAAGAGTTGTAAATAAAAATGATAATAACCTTTTATTAATGATTTGGAAAAATTCAAAAAGAACAGTCCTTTTGGTACTTTTGCAATTAATATTGTTTATTTTTTAGATGAATTGCAATTTGTTTTTGAGCATCTTTTTTTGCCAAATCTTGGCGTTTATCATAAAGTTTTTTTCCTTTACCAATACCTAATTCAACTTTTACACAACTTCCTTTAAAATATAAGCTAATAGGAACAAGGCTATAGCCTTGTTGTTTGGTTAAACCAATAAGTTTCATGATTTCTTTTTTATGTAACAATAATTTTCTTGTGCGTAAAGGGTCCTTATTAAAGATATTTCCATGTTCATAAGGACTAATGTGCATGCCACAGATAAAAACTTCACCGTTTTTAACATAGGCATAACAATCTTTTAAATTGACTTTTCCGCTTCGAATCGATTTTATTTCTGTACCTGTTAAAACAATACCAGTTTCTATTTTATCATCTATTTGGAAATTATGGCACGCAGTTGGATTTTTTGCAATTAGTTTTATATTCATTGATGGATACCTCATTTCTAAATTTCGTTTATTATAACACATATTTAGAAAGAACAAAAGAAAAACTTGAAAAAAGTTGTTAAAAGTATAGCTTTTAACAACTTTATCAATTAATCTCTTCCATTTGTATCAGATGAACGAAGTTGCATTGAATAATACCAAACTAAAGCTACAATGGCAATAGCAGCAATTCCCATAATAAGCCAAGTCCAAGCAGTAGCAGTCATTCCCATGAATGTAGTATCTGTTGCGGCAGTTCTAGTTGCTGTATAATTATTGTTTGCAGTACCTGTTCTAGCATCATTGTTATTGTCATTGTTGTTGTGGTTATTCATAACAGCATTTCCTACATTGTTAGCGCCTTCTTCCATTTTACCGGTAGCATCTTTAGAAGCATTTGACATATCTTTAGCCGCATTTTCCACAGCATTTTCAGCACCACCAACTACGTCTCTTACGCCATTTGCTGCATCTTGTAAACCATTATTTGCAAAACAAATAGTAAAAGAGAAGATACCAATTATAAGAAGAGCAGCACTAATTAATAATTTTTTGTACATAAAATTATCCTCCTATTTAAAATTTTAATAAGCTTATTAGTTTTCATATAAAATATGAAAATTAAATACTATGAATAGTATTCAAAAAAAAAGAGTAAAATATACCTACAAAAATATCAAAAAAACTCTCAAAAATGAGAGTTTTTAACAATTTATTTTTTTAATCGAATAAGAATAGCTATTGATAATAAGATTAATAATATGCCAATCACAATTAATAATATGTTAAGAATATTGGATAATTGTAAACCAGAACTAGTATTTGAATTTACGTTACTTACGGTAGCAGATGAATTTGTAGTATTTGTGTTGGAAGTAGAATTACTGGTAACATTTGATGATGTGGAATTTGTATTATTTTCTGTATTATCTGTAACAGAATTTTCTTCCACATCTTCATCTTCATCATCTGATGTATTATTTGTTAAGTTTATACCATTTGTTAAATCATCTGTCATATCTAAGTCAACAGCGTAACAGAAATGATAAGTAAATAAAAAAAGCATCATTATAAAAATAAGAATTATTTTTTTTGTTTTGTTCATATTTTTCCCTCCACTAAAACCAATTTGGTTGATTTCTTTTGTTCCTTAATATGATATCACAAAATATGAAAAAATGTCTAGTGAATTTGCAAATTATATCTAAAATCTTAAAAAATTAATTGATAAAATCGAAAAAAATGAAGGTGAGAAATGTTAAAAAGTTTATCTAAAAAGGATAAGGTAATATTTTTTAGGATGTGATAGTAATGGAAAAAGAAAGTAAAGGGTTGGAAGTCTTGAAATATTCCATATGATAAATTGAATTCATTACTAGAGGTAATAGAAATATTACAAAATAGGAAAGTATAATAGATAATGAAAAAACTTGAGGTCACAATTTGTGACCTCAAGTTTTTACTAATATGTGCGACAGGCATGTCGTTTAGCTAATCGGTGAAAGTCCGTATTGGAGGT
>CAOKEO010000003.1 GCA_948467495.1 uncultured Clostridium sp. | reverse complement strand
TTTGTATATCAAGTTATACGATGGAACTAATTATGGTGGGGCAGCAACATTTAATATGGATAAGATAGATAGGTTGCCGCCGGATGAGTTTACAATTCAGAAGATTGAAACAACAAATGAGAATGCCGTTGTAGAACTAAAAGATGTTGCAGACGATATCAAACAAATATATCAGTTTGTATGTAGTGTAGATGCTTCTTTGTCTGGTGGAGGCGACTATTGTTATCATCATGATTGTAAAGTAGGAGATGTTATTTATTGTACAGGAGAAAAGCTAGATCAATATGCAAAAGATATACCAGTAGGGTACTATAAGGCAATTAAGAATACACAAAATCATTATGATTCAGCTCCGCTAACAAATACGGAATATTTTAGATATTTGGGTCCAAACTATAAAGTAAGTAGTGCAATACGAGTAGAATTAAAAGATGCAGCAGACGATATCAAACATACTTATCAGTTTGTACGCAGTGTAGATGCTTCTTTGTCTGGTGGAGGCGAGTATTGTTATAATTATGATTGTAAAGTAGGAGATGTTATTTATTGTACAGGAGAAAAACCAGATCAATATGCAAAAGATATACCAGTAGGGTACTATAAGGCAATTAAAAATACACAAAATCATTATGCTTCAGCTCCGCTAACAAATACGGAATATTTTGAATATTTGGGAGTAACGTACACAATTCCTTATGTTTATGACATTACAATAGCCCCTACAAATGAAGTAACCGATCCATTGGATTCAACTGAAAAGTGTAGTGGTATAAATCAATATTATTTTAGTAAAGATGGTGGTAAAAATTGGTTAATTAACGAAGAAACAGGAAGTCAAATAAAAACAAGTTATACCTTTAAAGAATTAACATATGGGGAAGAATGCACATTTATAATGAAAGTAGTAGATAATGCTGGAAATGAAAGATTATCAGATGAAAAGAAAGTAACAATTCGGTAAAAAAGATTAGAAAAACACATTCCATAGAAAAAATTTTAACGCATTTTTTCGCGGGTGAACAAAGACGAGGCATGAAAAGTACTCTAAAAGGTCAAGTAATTTTAATCATGCCTCTTTTGTTGTTAAAATATATCACCTCTGAATACTTACAGAAAAATTGAGAATTATATAAAAAAATGTTGAATATAAGAAAAAAATATTATATAATGCAATTGTTGAGTATAAGAGAAGGTATGTTTTATGCCTAGAAAGGAAGGAAACAAATGGAAAAGAGTTTTAGCGAAAGCTATAAACAAGCTGGTGTAGACGTAACAGCAGGCTATCAATCAGTAGAACTAATGAAGGAAGCAGTGAGAAGCACATACAACGAAGGTGTTGTATCAGATTTAGGGGGATTTGGAGGTCTCTATGCTTTAAATACAGAAAAAATGAAAGAACCAATTTTAGTTTCAGGTACAGATGGAGTGGGTACCAAATTAAAGTTGGCTTTTTTGATGAATCAACATGATACCATTGGACAAGATTGTGTGGCTATGTGTGTGAATGATATTATATGTTGTGGAGCAAAACCATTATTTTTCTTAGATTATATGGCATTAGGAAAAAATGTACCAGAAGTAGTAGCAACGATTGTAAAAGGAGTAGCAGATGGTTGTAAATTGGCTGGATGTAGCTTGGTTGGAGGAGAGACCGCAGAGATGCCAGGTTTTTATCAACCAGGAGAATATGATTTAGCTGGATTTTCTGTAGGAGTAGTCGACAAAGAGAAAATGATTGATAGTCAAACCATAGAAATAGGTGACCAAGTAATTGGAATAGCATCTTCTGGTGTTCATTCGAATGGTTTTTCGCTAGTAAGAAAGATTTTTGATATTAAGGAAGAAAATATTAATGATTATCAAAAAGAATTAGGAATGACTTTAGGAGAGGCATTATTAACACCAACTAGAATTTATGTGAAACCTATTTTGGAATTATTAGACAAGGTACAAGTAAAAGGAATTTCTCATATTACAGGAGGAGGCTTTTATGAGAATATGCCTAGAATGTTAAAAGATGGCGTTTCTTTACAAATTCAAAAAGAGTCTTATCCTGTTTTACCAATTTTTAAATTAATTCAAAAAGTTGGAAATATTCCAGAAAGAGATATGTACAATACCTTTAATATGGGAATTGGAATGGCATTGATTGTAAAAAAAGAGGAAGTACAAAAAACGATTGAAATATTAGAACAACAAGGGGAGAAAGCGTATGTTATTGGAGAGGTAACAGCGGGAAACAAAGAAATAAATATAAATCTATAAATTAAATATGAATTTGACAATTTTACATAAAAATGGTATAATAGGAATAGTATTGTGAGCAGAAAAACTAGCATGATAATGCTAGAATTAAAAGGAGGATAACACAATGAAACAGGACACTAACATTGAGGCAGTTGGCACCAAACCACAATTGGTATTTACAGTGGTTTCAGGCTTACAAGGAAGGATTATTCTTAATCATAGTATTCCTGAAGAAACATTATGGCAGCAATTGATTTGGTTAGGATATGAGGAGAAGGACATTAAAGCAATTTTGGATTATGGCATCCTACTACAGGAAGGGGAAGAATTGGAGATTACCTTCAATGAAGAGGTAGTAATAACCACGCAAACGGAAGAACAGAAGTGGTGGGCACCCTACCATAAAGGGAATAAAGTAAAATTCTATCCTGATGGTAGTTTTGAGACAGTAGAAGTACCACAAAGCCGATGGGGAAAACTCAAAGAAGACATTATTGGTGCGTTTTTAGAGTTCGACGAGGATATCAATGTTGGCATAGAGGGTATGCTAAAAGTGTAATGCAAACTACGAGCAGATATTAGGAGACATTTGTCAAATTTTGTCTGCTCTTTGCAATTGATAAAATAACATTTATATAATATAATTTATTTAGGAGGAAAGAAAATGGTAAAAAGAATATACGTAAAAAAGAAAAAAGGATTTGATATAGAAGCAAAAGACTTACTAGCAGACATCCAAGAAAACTTAGCAATTCAATCCTTAAAAAATATCATCATTTTAAATCGTTATGATGTAGAAGGCATTACAGAAGAAATTTTAGAACAAGCCAAAAATACAGTTTTTTCAGAACCACAAGTAGATGAATGTTATGTAGAAGAATATCCATTTAAGAAAGAAGATTCTATTTTTGGAATTGAATTCTTACCAGGTCAATTTGACCAAAGAGCCAATGCCTTAGAAGAATGTTTACAAATTTTAGCAAATGGAAACAGACCAACCGCAAAATCAGCCAAAATTTATATCTTAGAAGGAAATATTCAAGATAAAGAAATTGAAAAAATAAAAAAATATATGATTAATCAAGTTGATTCTAGAGAATGTTCATTAGAAAAACCAGAAAACCTAAAACAGCAAATGCAAGTACCAGAAGATGTAGCAGTTGTAAAAGGTTTTATTGACATGACAAAAGAAGATTCCGAGAAATTTTATCAAAAATACGGATTTGCCATGGATTTTGCTGACTTGCAATTCTGTCAAAATTATTTTAAAGAGGTAGAAAAAAGAGACCCAACCATGACAGAAATGAAAATGATAGATACTTATTGGTCAGACCATTGTAGACATACCACTTTCTTAACAAAATTAGAAATACTAGAAATCAAATGGGATTTATTACAAAAAGTTTATGAAGATTACTTACAAGCAAGAGACCTGGTTTATGAAAATAGAAAAGCAAAAGATATTTGCTTAATGGACATCGCAACCATTGCTGCCAAAGAATTGAAAAAAGCAGGCTACATGAAAGAATTAGACGAATCAGAAGAAATCAATGCCTGTAGTATCAAAGCTGATATTTTAGTAGATGGGAAACCAGAAGAATACTTAATTATGTTCAAAAACGAAACCCATAACCATCCAACTGAAATTGAACCATTTGGTGGAGCAGCTACTTGTTTAGGAGGAGCCATTCGTGACCCACTATCTGGAAGAGTTTATGTGTATCAAGCCATGCGTGTAACAGGCTGTGGAGACCCAAGAAAAACGGTAGAAGAAACAATGCCAAATAAATTACCACAAAGAAAATTAACCAATGAAGCAGCAAGAGGATATAGTTCTTATGGCAATCAAATTGGACTAGCTACTGGTCAAGTAGCAGAGATTTATCACGATGGTTATGTCGCAAAACGTATGGAGATTGGAGCTTTGGTAGGAGCAGCACCAAAAGAAAACGTAGTTCGTACCAGACCAGTGCCAGGCGATATTGTCATTTTATTAGGAGGAAAAACAGGCAGAGATGGTTGTGGAGGAGCAACCGGTTCTTCGAAAGCTCATACAAGTGAATCCTTAACAGCATGTGGAGCAGAAGTGCAAAAAGGAAATGCTCCAGAAGAAAGAAAAGTACAAAGATTATTTAGAGACCCAGAAGTAACAAAAATTATCAAAAGATGTAATGACTTTGGAGCAGGTGGTGTATCTGTTGCGATTGGCGAATTAGCAGATGGATTAGTCATCAACTTAGATAAAGTTCCTAAAAAATATGAAGGATTGGATGGAACCGAGTTAGCCATTTCTGAGTCACAAGAAAGAATGGCGGTTGTAGTTGCCAAAGAAGATGCTGACAAATTGGTAGCTTTTGCAGAAAAAGAGAACTTAGAAGCAACCATTGTGGCAGAGGTAGTAGAAGAACCAAGAGTGAAAATGTATTGGAGAGGAAATTTAATTGTAGATATTGCAAGAGAATTCCTAGATACCAATGGAGATGTGAAAAATGCAAAAGTACAAGTAAACAAACCAGAGGAAGCAAAATCTTATTTCAAACCAGAGAAAGTAGAAGATATCAAAACAAAATGGGAACAAACCATACAAGACTTAAATTGTTGTTCACAAAAAGGATTAGTAGAGCGTTTTGACAGTAGCATTGGAGCTAATACAGTTATCATGCCATTTGGTGGAAAATATCAATTAACCCCAACACAAGGTATGGTAGCAAGAATCCCAACCCTAAAAGGTTATACCGATAGTGGAACAATTATGACATATGGCTATAATCCATATTTGGCTAGTTGGAGTCCTTTCCACGGAGCGGTTTATGCGATTGTTGAATCGGTTTCCAAATATGTAGCGATAGGTGGAGATTACAAAAAAGCATATCTAACGTTACAAGAGTACTTTGAAAAATTAAGAAATGACCCAAATAGATGGGGCAAACCATTTGCTGCCATACTTCGGTGCTTACCTAGTACAAAAGGAATTGAAAATAGCAGCCATCGGTGGAAAAGACAGTATGTCTGGTTCATATAATGAATTAGATGTGCCACCAACATTAGTGTCTTTCTGTGTTGGAGAAACCGATACGACAAAAGTAGTTTCCAATGAGTTTAAACAAACCAATTCAAAGGTAGTATTCTTACCAACTAAAATGGGACAAGAAGACATTTTGGACTTTGAAGATTTGAAGGAAAATTATGAAATCATTCATTCTTTTATCGAAGAAGGAAAAGTATTATCCATTAGTACTGTTACGCATGGAGGAATCGCAGACGTGATTACCAAAAGTGCTATGGGAAATAAAATTGGGTTCCAGTTTGCAAACGATGTGCCAGACCTATTCTATCCTTATTATGGCTCTTTTGTCATCGAGTTAAAAGAAGGAGTAACCATAGAAAAGGGACAAATGTTAGGAACGACAACCGTGGAAGAAAAAATTGTAGTGAAGGATTCCGTGTCATTTGAATTAGATGATTTAATTGAAGTGTGGGAAAAACCATTGGAAAAAGTTTTCCCAACTAGAGTAAAAACAGATAATAAAATAGCCCAAAATATCATAAGTGATAAAACTTGCGGTATAACTCGCAAAATGCCAATTGCGAAACCTCGTGTATTGATACCAGTATTTCCAGGTACTAACTGCGAGTATGACGTGGCAAAAGCTTTTGAAGATGCGGGAGCCATTGCCAATATGGTTGTGTTTAAAAACTTAAAGCCACAAAATATTCAAGAATCCATTGATTTATTGGCAAAAGAGATTGAAAATTCACAAATTATTATGATACCAGGTGGATTTAGTAGTGGCGATGAACCAGATGGTTCTGGTAAATTCATTGGAGCTGTGTTTAGAAATCCAAAATTGAAAGATTTAATTCATCAACATTTGTATGAACAAGATGGCTTAATGTTAGGAATTTGTAATGGATTCCAAGCTTTGGTAAAATTAGGTTTATTACCTTATGGAGAAATTAGAGAGTTGGATGAAACAGCACCAACACTGACTTTCAATACGATTGGTAGACATATGTCAAGAATGGTTCAAACAAAAGTAGTTTCTAGACTATCACCATGGTTTAGCGGAGTGGAGTTAGGAGAAGAGTTTACAATTCCAATTTCTCATGGAGAGGGTAGATTTATTGTTTCGGAAGAATTAGAGAGACAATTGATTGCGAATGGTCAAATTGCAACGCAATATGTGGATTTACAGGGAAATGCAACCTATGATATTAGCTATAACCCAAATGGTTCGGTTGACGCGATTGAGGGAATTACTAGCCCAGATGGTAGAATTTTAGGTAAGATGGGGCATTCTGAGAGATGTTATCGCGAGATTGAGAAGAATGTGCCTGGTAGAAAGGATCAGAAGATTTTTGAATCTGGTGTGAATTATTATAAATAAAAAATGACCTAAAATGTGATTTTCAAAAGTGCTCGTTCAAGCTAATTATCATAGAAATTCTAAATCAATTACTTTCAATTTGCTTTTTTCAAATTTATATTTTAGGTGAAAGGCGAAACATACAAATATAGTAAGAGAGGTTAAAATAGATGGAAATCCAAGAAAAGATTGATAGATTTAATTATTTGCAAAAGAAATCTAATTTACAAGATGAAGAAAAACAAGAAATAAATCATCTTGCGAGTGAGTTTTTAGCAATAACAAAACAAACTTATGATAAAACGGCAATAACATATTCCCAAGTAAATGAAACTAGAATGATGGATATTGTAGTAGAGAAGATTAATAATTTATTTGAAACAGCGAAAAGAGTATTAAATAAATCAATTGATGAGATGTCCATATTAGATGTGGGAACTGGTCCAGGTAGGGATATTAAATACATAGATAGTAAAGGCGTGAAGAAAGTAGTAGGCCTAGATAATTCAGAAGGATTTATAGAATTATTAACTGAACTTGCAACCAAAAAAGAAATACCAAAAGATAGTTTTGTTAAAGGAGATATGTTAAATCTTCCATTTGATGATAACACTTTTGATATTGTTAGGCAAAATGCTTCTTTATTACATATTCCTATCACTACAAAGGGGGAAATGTTAGATAAAGCAATGCAAGAGAATAGTAGAGTTTTAAAAGAAAAGGGATTGCTTTATGTTAGTGTAAAAAAAGGAGAAGGCGTACAATATATAGATACAAAAGATGGGTTAGGAGGAAGAATATTTCAATTGCATACAATAGAAACAATAACGAAAGTAGTAGAGCAAAACAAATTTAAAATATTAGACATAAAAGAAGAAACTGAAGAAAGAAATGGAAATAATATAAATTGGATTTATATTATAGCTAAAAAGATATAAAAATAAAAAGAAAAGGAATGAAAAAAATGGAAAACAACAAATACGTTACACCACTATCTGGAAGATATGCCAGTCAGGAAATGAATCAGTTATGGTCAAATGACAGTAAATACTCAACATGGAGAAAACTATGGGTAGCCCTAGCTGAAACAGAAAAAGAACTAGGAATTGACATCACAGAAGAACAAATCAAAGAAATGAAAGAAAATGTAAACAACATTGATTACGATATCGTAAGCCAAAGAGAAAAAGAATGTAGACATGATGTGATGGCACATGTATATGAATTTGGATTAAAATGTCCAAATGCTAAACCAATCATTCATCTAGGAGCAACTTCATGCTATGTAACGGACAATACAGATGTTGTGTTAATGTCACAAGCCTTACAATTAATCAAACAAAAATTAATTTTGGTTATCAACAATTTAAAGAAATTCGCTTTAGACAATAAAGAGGTAACTTGCTTAGGCTATACCCATTTTCAACCAGCACAATTAACAACAGTAGGAAAAAGAGCGACTTTGTGGCTACAAGATTTACTAGAAGATTTAGAAGAACTAGAATTTGTACAAAGTCATATGAAATTATTAGGCTGTAAAGGAACAACAGGAACCCAAGAAAGTTTTATGAAATTGTTTAAAGAGGAAGAAAAGGTAAAACAAATTGATGGTAAAATAGCAGAAAAAATGGGGTTTGAAAAAGTATATTCTGTATCAGGACAAACCTATACGAGAAAATTAGATAGCCGAGTGCTAAGTGTTTTATCACAAATTGCACAAAGCTGTTCTAAGTTTGCCAATGACATGAGATTATTACAACATGAAAAAGAACTAGAAGAACCATTTGAAAAAGGACAAATTGGTTCATCAGCCATGGCTTATAAAAGAAATCCAATGAGAAGTGAAAGAATCAATTCTTTAGCAAGACATGTTATGACTTTAACCATAGACCCAACCATTACAGCAGCAACGCAATGGCTAGAAAGAACTTTAGATGATTCCGCGAATAAAAGAATTTGTGTACCAGAAGGCTTCTTAGCGGTAGATGCTATCTTAATTTTATATGCCAATATTTCTAGCAATATAGTTGTTTATCCAAATGTCATTAAAACCAATATGATGCAAGAATTACCATTCATGGCAACGGAAGAAATTTTAATGAATGCCGTTTTAAAAGGTGGAGACAGACAAGAATTACACGAAAAGATAAGAGTGTATTCGATGGAAGCAGGAAAACAAGTCAAAGAATTAGGAAAACCAAATGATTTAGTAGAAAGAATTGCAGCAGATGACACATTTGGTCTAACAAAGGAAGAGATTATGCAAGCATTAAATCCAGACCACTTATGTGGTAGAGCACCAAAACAAGTGGAAGATTTTATAGAAGAGAGAGTCAATCCTGTTTTGGAAAAATATAGCGATTTGGTACAAGATATTTCAGTTGAGGTAAATGTGTAGAAAAGAAAGGAACAAAAGTTATGAAAAAGTGTTTATTACTAGGTAATGGAGGGCGTGAAGCGGTACTAGCAGAACAAATTGCAAAAGGTTTTACTTTATATGCTATTTTACCATATGCGAATCCATCTGTTGTGGAGAAGGTGGAAAATTCAAAGGGAAAATATATAATTGGAGACCCATTTGATAAAGAGCTTGTGAAAAAATTTGTAAAAGAAGAAGCAATTGAGGCATGTGTTGTCAGTCAAGATAATTTACTACAAGAAGGGCTAATTGATTTGGCAAGGGAGCTTGGGTTAAAGACTTTTGGACCAACGTCACAAGGGGCAAAAGTGGAATGGAGCAAAACCTATGCTTTAGAAATTGTTGAAAAATTGGCACCACACATGATGATTAAAAATCAAAGTGTTACTACTTTAGCACAATTAGATGAGGCAATGAAAAATTATGAAGATGATAGCTTTGTTGTCAAACCAGAGGGACTAACAGGAGGAAAAGGCGTTAAAGTAGGTGGCATTCATTTTAAAGGAAAACAAGAAGGTTATGAATATGCTAAATCTTGTTTAGAGTCAGATGGCAGTGTGATTGTACAAGATAAAGTAGAGGGTAGAGAATTTACGGTTATGGCATTGACAGACGGAAAAAATATTGTAGTAACACCAACTACTTTTGATTACCCCTATCGATTTGATGAAGATAAAGGTCCTGGAACAGGTGGTATGGGCTGCTTGAGTTTTGAAAATGGATTGTTACCATTTTTAGAGCAAAAAGATGTAGATGAATGTGCGAAATTAATTCAAGATACCATTCAGTATGTGAATAAAGACAGCTTAGCGTTTACAGGTGTTATTTATGGAGGATTCTTTAAATGCAAACAAGGAATCAAGTTTATTGAATTTAATGCCAGATTTGGTGATCCAGAAGCCATTAATGTACTAAATTCATTAGAGACACCATTTAGTGAAGTGATGGAAAACATATGGGAACAAAAATTGTCTCCTGAAAATTGTAAGTTTAAAAATGATTATACTTTTACCGTTTATGTTGTAAGCCCAGATTATGCCATAAAAAAAGCAGAACCTTGTGATTTTACCGTAAATACAAAAGCGATTTTAGACAAAGGTGCTAAAATTTATTTTGCTAGCACGAAACCATTGGAAGGAAATCGTTATCAATCAGTAGGAACATCCAGACTGTTTGCCGTTCATACAAGTGGAAATACATTAGAAGAAGCAAAGAAAAAGGCATATGCTGCCATGGAAAATAATATCGATACAAACTTAGATTATCGAAAAGATATTGGGGAGATTTATGAGCATTAGAATTTTATTATCTATTTCATAAAAGTTAATATATATTATTTTTTACATCTTGTGTGTCGCAATCTTCTGAATTAATATTGGT
Source organism: uncultured Clostridium sp. (assembly GCA_948467495.1). Taxonomy (GTDB): domain Bacteria; phylum Bacillota; class Clostridia; order TANB77; family CAG-508; genus CAG-269. Next base: position 79,974 of record CAOKEO010000003.1, on the reverse strand, counting down.
AGATTGCTCCAATCGCACTCGCGAATGTGCTCGTTTAGTCGCTTACGCGATGTTGCAAAATAATATATATTAACAAATTTATAAAAGATTATTAAAATTCTTTACGTACAAAGCGATTTAGGACTTGAATAAGCTGGATTTTTTCAGCAGCTTGTACTTTTTGCGATAATGTTTCAGCTGTGTCGCTAGAAAGAATCTCAACTTGTGTTTGGCTGATGATATTACCCTTATCATACTCTTGATTCACAAAATGAATGGTAGCACCACTATATTTTTCATGAGCTGCTATGACAGCTTCGTGGACATGCCTACCATGCATACCTTTTCCACCGTATTTTGGTAGTAAAGAAGGATGCGTATTGATAATGGTGTATTTTTCAAGTAAGTTAGGACCAATCATTTTTAAATAGCCAGCCAGTACAATTAGGTCAATGGAGTACTTAGAAAGTATATGGGATAATTCTAAATCTCTTTGAGCAAAATTTTTATTTTGAATGATATACGTTTCTATATAATTTGCCTTAGCTCTTTCTAGAGCATAAGCGTTAGCGTTATCGGAAACAACTAAATCAATTTGAGCTTCTAATTCATGGTTGTGGATACTATCGATGATGGCTTGCAAGGTAGAACCATTGCCAGAAGCGAAAACAACTAAATGATACATAAAATTACCTCCTATTTCTATAAAAGTAGTTTAACATGAATAGGAAGTAAAGTCAATTGAGACAACAGGGACAGGTCTTGTTTGTCTCATACATTAGGCAGAAAATGTCGAAAATGACTATTTACAAAAGAGAATAGAGGATTATCAAGAATGACAAAAAATGAGACAAATAAGACCTGTCCTCACTGTTTCATTGTCTCGAGAAAGGATGAAGGAAATGTTTAATAAAATAAAAGAAGAATGTGGCGTGTATGGAATTTATTCGAAAGCACCAAAAGAAGAGTTAATTGGACAAGTTTGCGTTGGATTATCTGCCTTGCAACATAGAGGAGAAGAAAGCTGTGGGGTTGCTATTAATGAAGATGGCATTCTTCATTTTCATAAAGATGTAGGGTTAGTTTCAGAGGTTTTTACAAAAGAGGTTCAAAATAGCATGCCAGAAGGAAAAATGGCAATTGGTCATGTGCGCTATTCTACTACAGGTGTGAGTAAAAAAGAGAATGCGCAACCAATGGTAGTAAGACACAAAAAAGGTAATCTAGCTGTTGTGCACAATGGAAATTTAACCAATGCAGTGGAAATAAAAAGAGAATTAGAAGAACAAGGTGCTATCTTTACAACAACAAGTGATACAGAGATTATTTGTCATGTTATTGTAAGAGAAAGATTGAAAACAGGTTCGATTGAAGAGGCTGTCAAAAATACGATGAAAATTATCAAAGGAGCGTATTCACTTCTAATCTTGTCACCTCAAAAAATGATAGCGGTAAGAGACCCACAAGGTTTTAGACCTCTTTGTATGGGACATCGCGGAGAAGATATTGTTTTTGCTTCAGAAAGTTGTGCTTTAGATGTTACAGGTGCTATTTTTGACCGTGATATTGAACCTGGCGAAGTGGTAACCATTACGAATAATGAGATAGTAAGTGATAAATTTATGCCAAATGAGAAAAAGGGATTGTGCATTTTTGAGTATATTTATTTTGCTAGACCAGATTCTACGATTGATGGTATTAATGTGCATATTATCCGCGAGCAAGTAGGAAGATGTTTAGCAAAACAAGCTCCTGTAGATGCCGATATTGTGGCAGGAGTTCCCGACTCTGGAAATGATGCTGCTTTAGGTTATTCTAAAGAGTCCAAAATTCCTTATGATATTGTATTTATTAAAAATAAATATATTGGAAGAACGTTTATCCAAAATTCACAAAATAAAAGGAAAAAATTAATCAGTTTAAAACTAAATCCACTACATCACACCGTAAAAGGGAAAAGAATTGTTTTGGTAGATGATTCGATTGTAAGAGGGAATACGCTTACTAAAATTATAAAAACCTTAAAGGATGCAGGTGCCAAAGAGGTACATATTCGAATTGCTTCACCAGCTTTTGTGGATGTTTGCTATTTTGGAACGGATATCGATAAGAAGGAAAATTTAATTGCTAATAATAGGACAGTTGAGGAGATTAGGCAAATGATTGGTGCCGATTCGCTAGAATATATGGATTTAGATAGTTTGAAGGAGATAGCGAAGAATTGCAAAGTAAAGGGATTTTGTGATGGATGTTTTACTGGTAAATATCCAATTGAGGTTCCTAAAAATATTGATAAAGATAAGTTTGAAAAAATACAATTTTAAAGATGGAAAGACCCCCTTGCTAGAATAACATGGCAAGGGGGTTGGTACTACTCTTTTTAGAAAGCATCCTGATTGAAACATGCCAGCAAATCATCGATTTGCTTTTTAAAATTTTTACATGTTTCTAAAGCGGTGTGAACCTGCTGCTGATTCGTAGAACAGTCAGATAACCAGTTGTTAATGTCAGAGATTTCTGACACCAGAAAATTGTTGGATGCCAGCCTTACTTTGTCCAGTTTCTCCCGGAATACAGTGATATCTGTGTGAACTGCTAATGGATCAAGCAATGGATACTGTATTATAGTATCATGGATTTCGATGAGCAAATCACGCAAATATGCTGCACGGTTGTAAAGTTTGATTAAAGTTTCTTTCGATTTCATATAGTACCTCCTTTTGTTTTTAGGTTATAACCTATTTCTATATGAATAGTAACATGGTTATATTATATCACTATTTACATAAAGAGTAAATAGCAAGGAAGGATTTTGTTAGAAATTTTTACCAGTTAATAACTTATAAGCTTCTTTGTACTTATTAACGGTTACATTAATTACGTCATCTGGAATTGGCGCACCAGATTCAGGATTATAACCAGTAGACTTAATCCAATCACGGATATATTGTTTATCGAAACTTTTTTGACTCTTTCCTACTTGGTAGTCGGAAGCTGGCCAAAATCTACTAGAATCTGGTGTTAATACTTCATCTCCAATCACTAATTTGCCATTTTCGTCAAGACCAAATTCGAATTTTGTGTCAGCAATGATAACACCTTTGGTTAGAGCATATTCAGCACATTTTGAATAAATTTCAATGGTTTTAGCACGCAGATTTTCTGCTAAATCTTTTCCAACTAAATCGCAAACTTCTTCAAAAGAAATATTTTCGTCATGCCCTTCTGCTGCTTTTGTAGTTGGTGTAAAGATTGGTTCTGGCAATTTTTGAGATTCTTGTAACCCCTCTGGTAGAGTAATACCACAAACTGTACCATCTTGTTGATAACTTTTCCATCCAGAACCTGTAATATAACCTCTTACGATACATTCAACAGGTACCATTTTTAATTTTTTGACTAGCATACTTCTTCCTTCAAATTCTTCTGTTTGAAATTCTTTAGGGAAATCTTTTAGATTAGTAGATATAACATGATTGGGAATGGTGTCTTTGATATAGTTGAACCAAAATTCAGAGATTTGATTTAAGATTTTTCCTTTGTTAGGAACTAGACTTGGCAAAATATAGTCAAAGGCAGATATTCTGTCAGATACCACAAGCAAAAGTTTATCTTCATCTACTTCGTATATTTCACGAACTTTACCACTACTAATTTTTTTCATTTTAAAACCACCTTTATATAAATTAATTTCGTTTCTATATAAAGTATATTCTATATTTTCTTGGTAACTCCCAACTATCTGCCAGTCTGTAATAAATTAATAGACAGTGGTTGGTCCCTCCGAATTGTTACTGCATAAAATATAGAATAAACTTTATTATTTTGTATTATTATTTAAGTAAGCTTCATAGCCTAATTGTTGTAATTTTTCATCTTTGGCAGATACGGCATCTTTTAAAGAATTTTTAAAATCAGCTAATTTATTTTTTATATCTTCATTTCCAACGGCTAAAATAGAAGTTGCCAAGATAGCAGCATTTTTAGCACCATTAATAGCAACGGTTGCGACTGGAATACCAGAAGGCATTTGAACGATGGAATATAAAGAATCCACACCACCTAAGGTCTTCGTATGAATTGGAATTCCAATAACTGGTATGGTTGGTAACATGGCAGCAAATACACCTGGAAGGTGGGCAGCACCTCCTGCACCAGCAATGATTACCTTGACACCATTTTCTTTTAATTCTTCAGCATATTTGGTTGCTTTTTCTGGTGTACGATGAACAGAAAGAATTTTCATTTCATAAGAAATTCCCATTTGTTCTAGAAATTTAGCACAATCTTTCATGATTGGTAAATCAGAGTCACTTCCCATGATGATAGATACGTCAATATTTTTCATACTTTTCATCTCCTTGAAATATAAAATTATTTATCGTAAATAATTGATAAATGTATTCTAATATAGAAAAAGAAAAAAATCAATCACTTTATGGAATTTTATAATGATATTAGTAACGATTCAGAAATCTTACTTTTTTGACAATAAAAGTTTCTATAGGATTACCTAATATTACGTCTAAAAAAGCTGGATGAAACTATAAATAAAATACAGGAAATATAAATTTTTTCATATCTTTTCATATTCCAAAATATATATTAATATAAAAAATTGTGCTGTGAAAGGACTGATTTGTCATGATGAAAAAAATAAAAGAAAAGAGAACCATCCAATATGGAGGTATTCTTATATTAATAACAGCAATATTTTCCTTGAGTGTAATTTCTATGAATACAGAAAAAGATACCATAAATGCGAATGCAAATGCAATTAGCAATCAAAAAATAGGTTGGGGCATCAAAAGAAATGATAATCACGAACAACCAGATGTAGGAACCAATAATAAAAAAGTGTTAGAAGAAAATAAAGGAATTTGTCTGGGAAATAAAGAGAAGAAAAATGTTTATTTGACTTTTGATGAGGGGTATGAAGCAGGCTATACACCACAATTACTTTCTACCTTAAAAGAAAATCAAGTAAAAGCTACTTTTTTTATAACTGCTCATTTTGTTAATACACAACCTGATTTAGTACAACAAATGATAGAAGAGGGACATATCATAGGAAATCATACAGTAAACCATAAAAGTATGCCAGATTTAACAGAAGACAAAATAAAAACAGAAGTAATGGAGTTACATCAAGTCATTAACGAAAAATTCAACTATGAAATGAAATACATTAGACCACCAAAAGGTGAATTTAGTGAAAAAACTTTACAAGTAACAAATCAATTAGGTTATACAACCGTTATGTGGTCATTTGCCTACGAAGATTGGAATGAAGATAAACAACCAGAAGAGATAAACGCTAAGAAAAAAGTACTAGATAATTTGCACAATGGGGAAATTATGCTTTTACATGGAAATTCAAAAACCAATACAAACATTTTAGATGCCGTCATTAAAGAAGCCAAAAATATGGGATATGAGTTTAAATCATTAGATGAATTTGAGCTATAAAAAGTCAACCTGTCCCAAAAAATACATTTGGGGATAATTTGGGGCTGTCCCAGAAGATACCTCTGGGGATAATCGGTGCCTGTCCCAAAACGCACCCAAAAGAGGAGAGGAAGATTTATGAAGAAAAGAAGTTACGATAAAATTAATAAGATTTTAGAGATGCCGCAAGAGGTTTATTCTGATATTCCCAAAATTACGATTACAGGATTTGATGAGATGATAATTGAAAATTTTAAAGGCATTTTGGAGTATGAGGAATATTTTGTTAGGATTAATACTCATATTGGTATTATTAATATTAATGGATTTAATTTGAATTTGGAAAATATGACAAATGATGATATTAAAGTGACGGGAAAGATTGAAAGTATGGATATTGAAAGAACAGTAGATTAGCATGGAAACAAAAAGAGAGGGATTAAGGGAATGATAATAAGGATATTGTTTAGTTATGTAATGGGATATTTGGGAGTTACGATAGAGGGGTATTATATAGAACGATTTATTAATATGTGCCGAAATAGGAAGATTGCTATTTGGCATTTGAAAAGAAAAAAAGATGTGCAATTGGATTTTAGAGTTGGTATTCACGACTTTAAAGAAATCTGTAAGATTGCTAAAAAAACAAAATGTAAATTGAGGATAAAAAGCAAAAAAGGAGTTCCTTTTTTGCTACATCGTTACAAGAAAAGGAAGATGTTTTTCTTTTTATTAATGATAATTATATTTCTTATTTTATTATCCTCAAATTTTGTGTGGAATGTGGATATTAGAGAAGAAAATGGTGAGATATTAGAAAATATAGCAAAAGATGTGGAAGAAGCAGGATTAAGAATAGGAGATTGGAAGACTAAGGTAGATACCAAAGAAATTATTAATAAAATTAGGTTACAGAGAAAAGATATTGCTTGGATGGGCATTGAATTGAAGGGTACTAATGCAATTGTGAAAATTGTAAAGGCAGATGAAAAGCCAGAAATTGTAGATGATGAGGAATATTGCAGTATTATTTCTGATAAAGTGGGAGTCATTACTAAAATGAATGCACAAACAGGAACTGCTAATGTGAAAGTAGGAGATACAGTTAATGTGGGAGAAACCTTGATTAATGGTTGGATGGAAGGTAAGTACACAGGAATTCGTTATGTTCATGCTAAAGGGGAAATAGAGGCAAAAGTATGGCATACGAAATATAAGAATATACCGTATCATGCTACGGAAAGAAGCGAAACAGGAAATGTTGAAAGTCAATATGCCATAAAATTTAATAATTTTAAAATAAATTTGCACAAAGGGGTTTCAAAATTTGAAATTTATGATACAATAGAAACGGAAAACAAAATGAAATTATTTTCTGACTTTTATTTGCCAATTTCTATTATAAAAACAACAAATAAACAGATAGAAGAAAGACAAAAAACGTATGAGAAGGAAGAGGCTAAAAATGTAGGGGTAGAACAATTACAGGAGGAATTGGACAAAGAAATTGAAGACAAGGAATCCATTGTAGGTCAAAATATTAATACTTATGATAAAGGGGATAGTATTGATGTTTATGTTACATATGAAGTTTTAGAAAATATAGGGACAAACGAGAAAATTGTATTCTGATAGGAAGGGAATGAAAGGATAAATGGAAGAAAGAAGTCTTAGAATTACTGGTGCAGATAAAACATTTTTTAATAAAATAACAAGTACATTAACAAGAATGCTAATACCTACTAGAATAGGAATTAATGGTATGTTAATTTCAAGAAAAAGAAATCATGTTATCAAAACCTTTGAAAACTTTACACAAGAAAATGAGAATTATAATAATGATGAAATGGAAAAAAAATATGATTTAGCTTATGAAGCTTATTTAGGTGCTCTTGATAAATATGTCATGGATTCTGTTTATAAGAAAGTTAAGAATAATACAGCTTCTGATTATGAAAAAGATGCATTATCTAGATATTATGAAGTGACTAGCTTAAAAGAAAGTGAATATATAGAATATAAATATAGAAAACAAAAGTACTTGATTGAACTAGATTATCAAGGAATTAAAGTAGATGGCAAAGAAAAATTGAAGGAGAAATATAATAAATTTTATTTATCTAAAATGGATACTTTGTACAAATCTATTTTAAAAAATTATTCGATTAAGGTAGCTGATAATACCAATGCTTATGATACAACCAAAGAATGGATTTATACAAAAATATTTCATACATTAGAGGAATACATTCAAAATATTTTATCTTTGAAAATAGAAATGAATTATGAAGAAAGTGTAAAAAATGTTGTTTCAGAGTATGAAAAATACGAAACTTATGCAGTAGGAAAATTGGATACCAAAGATACCATAGAGAAAAATATGATTTTACTGGGTATTAGTAGAAAACTATTTACGCATAGTTTGCCATTAATTGTGGCAGAACAATGTTATGAAAAACTACTAAAAGATGCTAGGATATTAGTGCAAGATACTAAAATTGCAACAAGAAGAGAAAAAGCCTATTCTATGTTGATTAACTTAATAGAAGATTACAATATAAAATTATTATCGACAAAAGTATATTGGGATTCACCTAAAGTTAGAGATGAATATAAGGAATTTTGGAATCGCTATCAAGAAATTACAAAGCTAAAAGAGACTAATTTTATTGAGTATATTAAACAAAAAGAGATATTATTTATTAAAAATGATATGAAAAAGCTAAGAGAAGGAAAGACCGATTATTCTAAAATTATGAATTACTATAGAAGAAAATTAGTTGATTATGGAGCGATGAGACAAATAAAAGATTCTTATCAATCACAAGGAAAATACATAAAAGTTAAGGAAGTCGCATAAATATGTATGAAGTACTATATCAAGGAATAGAAGAAAAAAAAGAATATGAAGAAATTATAAGGAAAGTGCTAACACAGTGTTTTAAAGAGGAGCGTTTAGAAACTACAAAATTATCGATTACGGTTTTATTAACAACGCCAGAAAATATACAAAAAATAAATAAAGAGTATAGAGATATCGATAAAGCAACTGATGTACTTTCTTTTCCTATATTTGAGAAGGACGAGCTAAACCAAAAATTAGAAGAAAATGATTTTCAGTATGAAGACATTTTGGGTGATATTATTATTTCGATAGAAAAAGTGCAAGAACAAGCAAAAGAATATGAACACAGTTTTGAAAGAGAATTAAGTTATATGTTAGTTCATGGATTTTATCATTTGATGGGATATGATCATATACAAGCAGAAGACAAGAAAATGATGAGACCAAAAGAAGAGAAGATATTAAAAGAGCTTAAGATAGATAGAGATTAGAAGGGAGAAATAGGTATGAGAAGTCAAAGAGGACAGATTGGAACTAAGATATTAATTGTTATTTTGGTTATTTTGATTGTTGCTGCGGGTTGGATATTAGGTTCTAAAATTATGAAAGAAAAACAAAATGAGGAAACAGCTGTGGCGGGAGAGGATAATACATTAAATTCAGGAAAAGAAGACAAGAACATACAAATCTTTCAGGGAAGTAATCGACCAATTGCAGTTATGATTGATAATCATAATGAAGCTTGGCCACAAGCTGGATTGCAAGAAGCTTATATGGTATATGAAGTGATAGTAGAAGGCGGAGAAACTAGATTAATGGCATTATTTAAAGGAGCAGATTTAGAAAAAATAGGACCAGTAAGAAGTGCTAGACATTATTTCCTTGATTATGCGATGGAAAATGATGCTATTTATGCTCATTTTGGGGAAAGTCCACAAGCAGATAGTGATATCAAAAAATATGGCATGAGTGAAATTGATGGAATTGCAGAAGATGGAACTACTTTTTGGAGAGCAAAGGATAAAGTTTCACCTCATAATGCAGTAACTAGTACAGCTAAGCTTTTAGAATCAGCTAAAAATAAGAAATATAGATTAACTTCAAGAGAAGAAAGTGTGTTAAATTATGTAACAGATGAAGTGAATTTGGAAGAAGGACAAGGAGCAGTTAGTGTAACGATTCCACATTCTCAACTTCAAACTGTAAAATATGAATATGACGAAGAAAATAAAGTATATGAAAGATATGCAAGAGGTAAAGAACAAGCAGATTGGGATACAAAGAAAGTGATAACAACAAAAAATATTATAATAACTTTCTGTGATAATTATGATTTAGCCGATAAAGAAGATAAAGGAAGACAAGGATTGAAAAATATAGGTACTTTTGATGGCTATTATATTACAAATGGAAAAGCGATTAAAATAAAATGTATAAAAAATGCTAGAGATGAACAAACAAAATATCAAGATTTAGAAGGAAATGAAATTGAGGTAAATGACGGAAATACTTTTGTTTCTATTTGTCCAACTGATGCAAAAGTTATTTTTGAAGAAGGTTTAGGCAGTGATTCGTGATTTTAATTTTTCTCGTATAAGCTTTAAGGTGATAAGAAGGGAAGGTAGAAATGAATATTTATGATACAGCTAATCAATTAGCACAAGAAATTAAGCAATCAGAGGAATATATAAATTATAAGATGGCAAAACAGGCATTAAATCTGAATATGGAGTTAAAAGAAAAGATGGCTCAATTTGAACAAAAAAGATATGAGACACAATTGGCAGTTATGCAAACAGGGAAACAAGATGAAATGAAATATAAAGAAATGCAAGATTTGTATGCTGAATTGATAGAAATTGATGAGGCAAAGAAATTTTTTGAAGCAGAAACAAAGTTTAATATTGTGATTGCTGATGTCAATAAAATAATTGGTGAAGCCATTCGAGATGTAATACAATAAAAAGGATTAGTAAATAGAGGTAATACAAATGGAATTCCTTATAATAGCTATTATGACTGTAATTTCTATCGTAGTTTTGGCTTATATTTTTGATTATAGTATAAAAAAATTAAAACATATTGGTGAAGATGAACAATTAGATAACCTGGCAAAAGCATATCCAAGTAATATGGAGATGTGCAAAGAATATCTTAAAATAGTAAAGAATGAAAAGGTTAGAGTAGAAGAAAGCGAGAATATAGAATCAAGTCTATATGTGGCTTTAACAGATAAAATTTTAATTGGTAATATTCAAAAAAGTTACACAAGAATTCAGACAATTGCACATGAATGCTTACATTCTATTCAAAATAGAAAACTTTTAATGTTTCATTTTTGGTTTTCTAATATTTATTTGGTGTATTTTGTAACAATTTGTGCTTTTATTATCTTTAAAATATTACCATTTAAGATGATGTTTTTAGTTATTTTTCTCATATTAAGTATGATTTATTATGTAGTAAGGGTTTTTCTTGAAAATGATGCGATGATAAAAGCGAGATATTTGGCGAAAGAATATATGCAGGAAAAGAAAATTTCTTTACCAGAGGAAATAGAAAAATTATTAGATGGATTTGATAAGATTAATACAGTTGGGATTAAATGCATAAATTATCATTTTTTTGTGCAAATAATGCTGAAAGTTCTTATCATAACAATATTAGGTTTTATATGTTAGTGACATTCATAAAAAAATAGAATTACTTTTTTAGTAATTCTATTTTTTTAGATTAATCTTCATTATCTTGTAGTAATAAATTTAAAATTTGGGGATAAATTGTTGTGGCGTTTTGTTTCCAATGACTTACAATTCGTTTTGCTCTGTCTCTGGAGCCAGCATAAGTTTTTACTTCAAATAGGGTCTCGTTGTTTTCAACAATTTTACATTTTATCATATATTCATTTTCACTTTTAGGAATAAATTCTGCAATGACAGATGCTTCTTCTTCTATGGTAGAAAATTCTTTTGCAAAGATGTTGTCTGCTTTCAATTTTGTAATTCCTGGTAATACATCTTTGGTAAGAGTATATGCATTTTTTCCTTTGGAAGTGATTTTTACAACTGGTTCATCTTCTTTTGTATAAGTACCTACTAAATTGGAATCTATTAAATCTGTTAGTATCTGCTTAAAGTAAAAATAATTAATATCATTTATAGAAGAAGTGATTTTAAATAAAGCATCTTGTCTGATTTCTCCATCAATAAGACTTAATAGATATAAGATTAATACCTTATTTTCAGCCAAAGTAGTAGCATTATCTGAATTTTGACTCATTTTCAATAGCACTCCTTACTTTGTTTTTTGTGATTATATCATAGTTTAGTAGAAAAGTAAAATGAAAATAGCATAATTACTGATTTTATTGTAACGATTTAGAGGTGATATATTTCAATTAGAAACTTTATTCCAAAAACAAGACATCTGAATTGTTACGTTTTATTTGTAAACATGGTAAAATTATGTTAGAATTAGGGTATAATTTATGAGAGGAAGCTTAGAAAGCAGTAGTCTCTAGTAAGTAAAGGAGGATTTGTGTGAAAAAAGGAAAAGTAGTTCTAGTAGGAACAGGGTTTGTTGGAATGAGTATGGCGTATTCTATGTTGAATAGAGGAGGAATAGAAGAACTCATTTTAATTGATATTGATAAAGAAAAAACAGTAGGTGAGGAGATGGATTTATCGCATGGGTTACCATATGCTCCTCAAAAAATGATTATCAAAGCTGGTGATTATAGTGAATGTAAAGAGGCAGAGGTAGTTGTAATAACAGCAGGTGTGGCACAAAAACCAGGGCAAACAAGGTTAGAATTGGCGGAAGTGAATACTAAAATTATAAAGCAAATTACAAAGTCAATCATGGAAAGTGGGTTTGATGGCATTATTGTTGTGGCAAGTAATCCAGTAGATTTAATGACTTATGTTGTTTGGAGAGTTTCAGGGTTGCCAAAAAATAAAGTAATTGGGTCAGGGACAGTTTTAGATACGGCTAGACTTCGCTATTTGATGGCAGATTATTTAAAGGTATCTAGTAAAAATGTTCATGCTTATATTATGGGAGAACATGGAGATTCTTCATTTGTCCCTTGGAACCATGCTTATGTTGGCTGCAAGAGAGTAAAAGATATTATGAAAGATGGTCAACATCCGATGGAAGATTTAAAGAAGATACATGAAGGAGTAGTAAATGCAGCTTATGAGATTATTGAAAAGAAAAAGGCTACCTATTATGGAATTGGAATGGCGTTAAATCGATTGGTTAGAGCAATTCTTGATGATGAAAATTCTATTTTAACGGTTTCTACCTATTTGAAAAATGAGTATGGTCAAGATGATATTTATATTGGTGTGCCTGCTATTATTGGTCGAAACGGTGTGAGAGAGCTTCTTAAAATAGATTTGGATAATGCAGAACAAGAAAAGTTAAATAACAGTTGTCAATTAATAAAAGAGATGAGAGAAAAATCAATTGAAAAAATAATTGAGGAAGAATAGAAAGAATAAAAAATGTTGCTACAATAGATAGCAACATTTTTTATGGTATGGGAAAAATCGGAGAGTTACCCATACATAAAAAATATAGAAACTTTTATGGCAAAAAACAAAACGTCTGTATAGTTACCAGAAATGTTACAAATTTGTAAAAAGGTGTTGACATACGGAAATAAGGGTTGTATAATAGATAAGCATGAATGAATAAGCGTTGAAGCCAAATGTGGCTACATTCCTACGGAAATATGGAATGGAGGGAACTTTGGTGGAGTATGTTATGGCAAAGACCAGGCGGTAAGAAATGTACTTATCCCAAAATTATCATGCACATTTTGGGTTTTTCTATAGGTGATATTCGAAACACCAGAGTGCGTTTTAACTTGCCAAGGTAATTAAGTTAGCTGTGCGAAGCGAAGCAAGCTACAGATAACTTACGCAATCGAATAAAATGAGATTGTGAACAGTAGTAGCTGTGCGAAGCGAAGCGAGTTACAGATAACTTACGCAATCGAATAAAATGAGATTGTGAACATAAAAAGAAGGAGGGAAAATTACAATGGCAAACACAATAGCAACAAGTGAGAAAATTAGAATAAGATTGAAAGCGTATGACCATGTAGTTTTAGATCAGTCTGCTGAAAAGATAGTAGATACTGCTAAAAAAACAGGAGCAAAGGTTTCAGGTCCTATTCCATTACCAACACAAAAAGAAATCGTAACAATTTTACGTTCTCCACACAAATACAAAGATTCAAGAGAACAATTTGAAATGAGAACCCATAAAAGAGTAATCGATATACTTTATCCAACACAAAAAACAGTGGACAGTCTAATGAAATTAGAGTTACCAGCTGGTGTTGACATAGAGATAAAATTGTAAGATTAAGCAAAACAAATGCTTAATGTATTTGCATACTGATGCTGTGACAAACAAATTTAACAGCCTCAGCAAAACCAAGCCGAAATCTAAATAAGAATTTAAAACGAGTATCACAAGGCAAATAAGTGATAAAACCGGAGGCGTACTTGTGTAGGTCGGGGATTTTAGAACGAAATTTAACGAAGTGAGACGAAGTTTAGAATTATTATTTTCAGCCAATAGTTAGGAGGAAAGAAAATGAAAGGAATTATCGGAAAAAAAATCGGTATGACACAAATCTTCGATGAAAAAGGAAACGTCATTCCAGTTACTGTTATCGAAACAGCAGGAAATATTGTAGCACAAGTAAAAACAGTAGAAACAGATGGATATGATGCCATTCAATTAGGATACGGAGAAATCAAAGATAAACATATAAACAAACCAGAAGCAGGACATTTTGCAAAAGCAAAACTTGCTAATAAAAAACATCTAAGAGAATTCAGAGTAGAAGATGTAGCAGGCTACAAAGTAGGAGATGAAATCAAAGCAGACATTTTCGAAGCAGGAGAAAAAGTAGATGTACAAGGAATATCAAAAGGAAAAGGGTTCCAAGGTGTTATCAAAAGACATGGTCAACACAGAGGACCAATGGGACATGGTTCTATGTATCATAGAAGACCAGGTTCAATGGGATCTACTTCAACACCAGGTAGAGTATTTAAAGGTAAGAAATTACCAGGACATATGGGAAGAGTTACTATTACAATTCAAAACTTAGATGTTGTAAGAGTAGATATGGATAAAAATGTAATTTTAGTAAAAGGAAGCGTTCCAGGAGCAAAAGGAGCTATCCTAAAAGTAAAATCAGCTGTAAAGGCTAGTAAATAGAGGAAGGAGGAAAAGATAATGCCAAAAGTAGATGTATATGATTTAAAAGGTAAAAAAGTAAGTGATATAGAATTAGCTGACACTGTATTTGGAATTGAACCAAATGAAAACATTGTACATAGTGTGTTAGTAAACTATTTAGCTAATCAAAGACAAGGTACTGGAAGTACTAAAACAAGAGCAGAAGTTTCTGGTGGTGGTAAAAAACCATGGAGACAAAAAGGAACAGGTAGAGCAAGACAAGGTTCTACAAGAAGCCCACAATGGATTAAAGGTGGTATCGCATTAGGACCAAAACCTCGTTCTTACAAATATACCGTTAATAAAAAAGAAAGAAGATTGGCAATTAAATCAATCTTAAGTTCTAAAGTGTTAGAAAAAGAATTAACAGTAGTAGATAAATTAGAAGTAAAAGAAATCAAAACAAAGACAATGGTAAAGGCTTTAACAGATTTAAAAGTAGAAGGAAAAACATTAATCGTTCTTCCAGAAAACAATAAAAATGTTTTTATGTCATCTAGAAATATTGAAGGAGTTAAAACAATTACTGCCAATAATATTAATGTATTTGATTTATTAAAATATACAAATCTAATTTTACCAGTAGATACTGTTAAAAAATTAGAGGAGGTGTACGCTTAAATGAAACCAGAAGAGATTATTGTAGCACCAATTGTTACAGAAAAAAGTAATGATCAATTGCAAGAAGGAAAATACACTTTCAAAGTAAATAAAAAAGCAACAAAAGTGGAAATAGCAAAAGCTGTTGAAAAACTTTTTGAGGTAAAAGTTTTAAAAGTGAATACCATGAATGTAAATGGTAAGAAGAAAAGAGTTGGTTACCACATTGGTAAGACTTCAGATTGGAAGAAAGCAATTGTTACAATTGATACTAATCCAGAAGATACCTCTTATTTAGCAAAAGGTGGAAAAGCAACAAAAGTTACGAAAAAATACAAAGATAGTATTGACGAATTCATGGGTGCCTAGAAATCGATTAAAAGCAACATCTTGCACATTTTCGCTATTGATTACAAATTTCGACGTACCAACGTACGCCTTCAGTTTAAGATTAAGAAAATGGAGGCAAATGAATATAAAATTCATTTGCATACTGATATTGTAACAGCTGAAGCTTAACAATATCAGCAAAATGCACAATATATCACTTTTAATCAATTTCGTACACAAATGGAAATTAGATAAAAAAATTAGCTGGAAAATACCAGGAAAATAAAGAATATCTGTTATGCGGAGCAGGAAAAAGTCCGCAACTACTCTCGAAAACCAATCAGTAGAGTAGAGAATTCAACAAAAACGAGTATTACTAGGAAAACTTAATGAAGTCAGTTTGCTACGCAAACTGCATACTAATGCAGTAACAAGCAAAGCTTTAATAGCATCAGTAACGACGTAAAACGAAGTTTTTCATGAATTCGAGAAAGGAGAAAAAAATGGGAATGAAACACTTCAAACCCTATACACCATCTAGAAGAAATATGACAGTTTCAGACTTTGGAGAAATTACAAAGAAAACTCCTGAGAAATCTTTATTAGCAAAGAAAAAGAAAAATGCAGGAAGAAACTCCTATGGAAGAATCACAGTAAGACATCAAGGTGGTGGAAATAGACAAAAATATAGAATAGTAGATTTTAAAAGAAGAAAAGACGATATGGCAGCAACTGTAATAGGAATTGAATATGATCCAAACAGAAGTGCTAATATTGCATTAGTGGAATACGAAGATGGAGAAAAAGCATATATCTTAGCTCCACAAGGATTAAAAGATGGAGATAAAGTGATATCTGGAGAAACAGCTGATATCAAACCAGGAAACTGTATGCCAATTAGTTCAATTCCAGTAGGTACTTTAATTCATAACATTGAGTTAAATCCAAAACAAGGTGGAAAATTAGTAAAAGCAGCAGGACAAAGTGCACAATTAATGGCAAAAGAAGGAAAATATGCCCATGTAAGACTTCCATCAGGAGAAATGAGATTAATTTTAGCAACCTGTAGAGCTACTATCGGAGTAATCGGAAATAGTGATCATGAGAATGTTAAAATTGGTAAAGCTGGTAGAAAAAGACATATGGGAATTAGACCAACTGTTAGAGGTTCTGTAATGAACCCAGTAGATCACCCTCATGGTGGTGGTGAAGGTAGAGCACCAGTAGGACACGCTGGACCAATGACACCTTGGGGTAAACCAGCTCTTGGATATAAAACAAGAAATAAAAAGAAACAATCTAATAAATTTATTGTAAAGAGAAGAAAGTGAGTTAGCCGTTAGCGAGCAAAGCGAGCTCTACGGATAACTTACGCAATCGACCAAAGGGAGATTGTGAACAATAGAAAAGCCGTTAGCGAACGAAGTGAGTTTTACGGATAACTTACTAAAAAAAGAAGGGAGGACATTTATAATATGTCAAGATCAAGCAAGAAAAAACCATATGTAGCACCAGAACTACTAAAAAGAGTAGAAGCTATGAATGAATCTGGAAATAAAGAAGTTTTAAAGACATGGTCTAGAGCTTCAACAATATATCCACAAATGGTTGGTCATACAATTGCTGTACATGATGGAAGAAAACATGTTCCAATTTATATAGCAGAAGAAATGATTGGTCATAAATTAGGTGAATTTGCTCCTACAAGAACCTTCAAAGGTCATGCAGGAGATAAGAAAACAAATAAATAGAGAGACAAATAGAAGGGGAAAAACTTAAATGGATAAGTAGCCCCTAGACACTAATCTAAGGAGGTAAGAAAAGTGCAAGAGCAAGAAACATTAGTTAGAAACGAAGCAAAAGCAACCTTGAAATATGCAAGGATTTCAGCTAGAAAAGTTAAAATCGTAGCAGATTTAATTCGAGGAAAAGATGTAGATGAAGCTTTAGCTATCGTAAAATTCACACCAAAAGCATCATCAGAAATCATAGAGAAATTATTAAAATCAGCTATCGCAAATGCTGAAAATAATCATGACATGAGACATGAGAAATTATATGTTGCTGAAATCTATAGCAATCAAGGACCAACTTTAAAAAGAATACGTCCAGCTGCAAAAGGTTCAGCAGTAAGAATTAGAAAAAGAACAAGTCACATTACAATAGTTTTGAAAGAAAAGGAGGACTAGGAATAATATGGGACAAAAAGTACATCCAACAGGAGTAAGAGTTGGAATCATAAAAGATTGGAATTCTAAATGGTATGCAGATTCAAGAAACTTTGCAAATTATTTAGTAGAAGATCAAAAGATTCGTAAATTTTTAAAGAAAAAATTATATCTTGCTGGTATTTCTAAAATTGAAATTGAAAGAACAGCAAAAGCAATCAAGGTTAATTTACACACGGCAAAACCAGGAATTGTTATTGGAAAAGGTGGAGCAGGTGTAGAAAGTGTAAAAGCAGAATTAACAAAATTAATTGGTAAAGATGTTAATTTAAACATCGTAGAAGTTAAAAATATGGATACAGATGCTCAATTAGTAGCAGAAAATATTGCAGGACAATTAGAAAGAAGAATTTCATTCAGAAGAGCCATGAAACAATGTATGCAAAAATCTATGAAAGCAGGTGCTTTAGGAATTAAAACTGCTGTATCTGGAAGATTAGGTGGAGCTGACATGGCTAGAACTGAATTCTATAAAGAAGGAAATATTCCACTACAAACTTTAAGAGCTGATATTGATTATGGATTTGCAGAAGCAGATACAACCTATGGTAAAATCGGTGTAAAAGTTTGGATTTATAAAGGAGAAGTTCTTCCAGAGAAGAAAATGGAAGGAGGAGACCAATAATGCCATTAATGCCAAAAAGAACAAAACATAGAAAAGTACAAAAAGGTAGAATGAGAGGAAAGGCAACAAGAGGAAATAAAGTTACAGATGGAGAATATGGAATCCAAGCAGTAACAGGTGCTTTAATTACAGGAAATCAAATTGAAGCAGCCAGAATTGCTATGACTCGTTATATAAAAAGAGGTGGAAAAGTTTGGATTAAAATCTTTCCAGACAAACCAATTACAGCAAAACCTATTGGAACTCGTATGGGTAAAGGTAAAGGTGCGCCAGAATATTGGGTTGCAGTTGTAAAACCAGGAAGAGTAATGTTTGAGATTTCTGGAGTATCAGAAGAAACTGCAAAAGAAGCCTTAAGACTTGCTATGAACAAACTACCTAACAAAACAAAATTTGTAGCAAGAGAAACAGAAAAGGTAGGTGAAAATGATGAAGATAAATAAAATAAGAGAAATGTCTTCACCAGATTTAGAGAAAGAATTAGGTGAACTAAAAACAGAATTGTTCAAATTAAAATTTAGTTTAGCTACCAACGGATTAGATAATCCTATGAAAATAAAAGAGGTAAAAAAAGATATAGCTAAAATAAATACCGTATTGACAGAAAGAAAAATGCTAGATGCTAAAGCATAAAAATGAAATATGTTAGCAAAAAGGTAAACACTTAAAAGCAAGGAGAGGGGCTATTTCCCAAACTTAAGTGGAATACCTAAGGGGAAGAGGTGTGTCCCCTGACATTATTAGAAAGGAGAAATCTAAATGGAAGAAAGAAATCTTCGTAAAGTTATGATTGGTACAGTAACATCTAATAAGATGGATAAAACAGTAGTAGTAGCTGTTCAAACTAGTGTTAGTCATAAAGTATATGGTAAAACAGTAAAAAGAACTTACAAATTAAAAGCACATGATGAAGAAAATGTTTGCCAAATGGGTGATAAAGTAAAAGTAATGGAAACAAGACCACTTTCTAAAGATAAAAGATGGAGAGTAGTTGAAGTTGTAGAAAAAGCAGATATAAAGTAGGAAAGGAGGAACCAAAATGATACAACAACAATCAAGATTAAAAGTAGCAGACAACACAGGGGCGAAAGAAATCATGTGTATCAGATGTTTAGGAGGATCATTTAGAAAAACATCTAATATAGGAGATGTTATAGTTGCTTCTGTTAAATCAGCAACACCAGGTGGCGTTGTTAAAAAAGGTGATGTTGTAAAAGCTGTTATTGTTAGATCTAAGAGTGGATTAAGAAGAGCAGATGGTTCATATATAAAATTTGATGAAAATGCAGCTGTTATTATTAAAGAAGATGGAACGCCAAAGGGAACTCGTATCTTTGGACCAGTTGCAAGAGAGTTAAGAGAGAAGGAGTATATGAAAATTCTTTCATTAGCTCCAGAAGTTCTATAAAACAAATTATAATCAGCATCTTGTGCATTTTTGAGTTAGCTGTGTGAAGCAAAGCGAACTACAGATAACTTATGTAATCGAACGAAGTGAGATTGTAGTCATTATAATTTCGACATACAAGAGTACGCCTTCAGCTTGAAGTTAGTGAAATGAGGGCAAATGAATATAAAATTCATTTGCATACTGATACTGTAACAGCTAAAGCTTAACAGTATCAGCAAAATGCACAATATACTAATTCTAATTCGTTTTACAACAGAGAATAAAAATAAAAACTAAGAAAAGGAGGAAATTCCTAAATGAGAATCAAAAAAGGTGATAACGTTCAAGTTTTATCAGGAAATGACAAAGGTAAAACAGGAGAAGTGTTACAAATCAATCCAAAGACTGATAAAATCATTGTAAAAGGTGTAAATGTTAGAAAAAAACATGTAAAAGCCAGAAAACAAGGAGAAGAAAGCGGAATCATAGCAATTGAATGTGCTATACCAAGTTCAAAAGTAAATGTAGTATGTTCAAAATGTGGTAAAGCTACAAAAATTGGATATCAAATAGAAAAAGACCAAAAAGTACGTGTTTGTAAAAAATGCGGTGCGACCATAAAATAGAAGAAAGAAAGGAGGATTCGTTGATTATGGAAAAATTAAGAGAACAATATGAAAAGGAAGTAATCCCAGCATTAATGAAAAAATTTGAATATAAATCAGTGATGCAAGTACCAAAACTTGATAAGATAGTAATTAATATAGGATTAGGAGATTTAAAAGAAAATCCAAAAGCATTGGAAAATGCGATGAATGATTTAATGCAAATAACAGGACAAAAACCAGTTATTACAAAAGCAAAAAAATCAATTGCAGCATTTAAATTAAGAGAAGGTGTGAACATAGGATGTAAAGTAACATTAAGAGCAGACAAAATGTATGACTTTGCTTACAAATTATTCAATGTAGCCCTTCCAAGAGTAAGAGATTTTAGAGGAGTATCAACAAACTCTTTTGATGGTAGAGGAAATTACTCTATGGGAGTAAAAGAACAATTAATATTCCCTGAAATTGAATATGACAAAGTTGATAAATTAAGAGGAATGGACATCATATTTGTAACAACAGCCAAAACAGACGAAGAATCAAAAGAATTATTACAAGCATTAGGAATGCCATTTAAGTCAGCTGTGTGAAGCGAAGCGAACTACAGATGACTTACGCAATCGAACGAGTGAGATTGTGAACATTCAGTAGTAGGCTGTGTGAAGCGAAGCGAACTACAGATGACTTACGCAATCGAACGAAGTGAGATTGTGAACATTCAGTAGTAGGCTGTGTGAAGCGAAGCGAATTACGGATGACTTACGCAATCGAACGAGTGAGATTGTGAACATTCAGTAGTAGGCTGTGTGAAGCTAAGCGAATTACAGATGACTTACGCAATCGAACAAAGTGAGATTGTGAACTGTAAGAAAGGAGTAAAATTATGGCTAAAAAGTCAATGAAAATAAAACAAGCTAGACCACAAAAATATAAAACAAGAGAATACAACAGATGTAAATTATGTGGAAGACCACATAGCTATATCAGAAAATATGGTATATGCCGTGTATGTTTTAGAGAGTTAGCACATAAGGGAGAGATTCCAGGTGTAAAAAAAGCCAGCTGGTAATAAAATAAATGAAAATCAGCATCTTGCACATTTTCAGTAAGTTTTTCAAATTTCGACGTACTCGTGTACGCCTTCATCTTGAAAAACTTAACAAAAATGCACAATATACTAATTTTGATTTTTTTAACAAATAAATAAATGCTAAAATAAAGATAAGAAGGGGAAATAAGCCCCTTGCTAAGAAAGAAGAAAAGGAGGTAAGTAATTCATGAACATTACAGATCCAATTGCAGATATGTTAACAAGAATTAGAAATGCAAATAGTTCAAAGCATAAAACAGTAGATGTTCCAGCTTCCAATATGAAACGAGGAATTGCTGAAATTCTATTCAAAGAAGGATATATAAAATCTTTTGAAGAAATCAAAGATGATACACAAGGAATCATAAGAATTACACTAAAATATGATGAAAAAGGAACCAGAGTAATTGATGGTTTAAAAAGAATTAGTAAACCAGGATTAAGAGTGTACGCATCCAAAGAAGAATTACCAAAGGTATTAAATGGATTAGGAATTGCTATCATTTCTACATCAAAAGGACTAAAAACAGATAAAGAAGCTAGAGAATTAGGTGTTGGTGGAGAAGTATTAGCCTATGTATGGTAAGTTAGTTGTGTGAAGCGAACTACAAATAATTTATGCAATCGAGCAAAGTGAGATTGTAATCATTAAAAAAGGAGGGAAAATAATGTCAAGAATAGGAAATAAACCTATCACAGTACCATCAGAAGTACAAGTGAAAATAGAAGGACAAAATATTACTGTAACAGGACCAAAAGGTACATTAGCAAGAGAAATACATAAAAATATTTCTGTTAAAATGGAAGATAATATCATTACAGTTACTAGAAAAGATGATGAACCAGCTAACAGAAGCTTACATGGCTTAACTAGGACATTAATCAATAATATGATTATTGGTGTAACCAGTAGCTATAGTAAAGAATTACAAATTAATGGTGTTGGATATAGAGTAGCAAAACAAGGAAATAACTTAAATTTAACTTTAGGTTATTCACATCCAGTTATTTTTGAAGCACCAGATGGAATTACTTTTGATGTTCCAAATGCTAATACGATTATTGTAAATGGAATTGATAAAGAATTAGTTGGTCAAACAGCAGCAGTTATTAGAATGAAAAGACCACCAGAAGTGTATAGAGGAAAAGGGATTAAATACGCTGATGAGGTTATTAGACGTAAGGAAGGTAAGACTGGAAAATAAACTAATTCAAATGAAAATTAACATTTTGTACATTTTCCATATTGATTTCAAACCTCGATGTACCAACGTACACCTTCGGCTTGTAATCAATCTGAAAAATGCACAATATATCAAATTTGATTTGAATTATGAATGAATAGTAAAAACTCAATTTTTAGAAAGGAGTAAGGAAATGGTTAAAAAGACAGATAGAAAAATGGAAAGAACGAGAAGACACATTCGTGTAAGAAGAAAGATATCTGGAACACTAGAAAGACCAAGATTATGTATATATAGAAGTAATACAAATTTATATGTACAAATTATCGATGATGTTGCAGGAAATACATTAGTATCAGCTTCAACATTAGATAAGGAAATCAAAACAAAACATGCTAATAAAGAAGCCGCTAAAGAATTAGGTACTTTAATTGCTAAAAAAGCAGCTGATAAAAAGATTGAAACCGTTGTTTTTGACCGTGGTGGATATATTTATCATGGTGTTGTTAAAGAACTAGCAGAAGCAGCAAGAGAAGGTGGACTTAAGTTCTAAAAATAAATATCAGAAATTAAGATAGGGTAAACACTTATGGATAAATAAAGTGTCCCTTGACAAAAACAAGAAAAGGAGGATTAACAAAAACCTATGGAAGAGAAAAATGAATTAAAAGAAAAGGTTGTAGCTATTAATAGAGTTGCTAAAGTTGTTAAAGGTGGTAGAACTTTTAGATTTAGTGCTGTCGTAGTAGTAGGAGACGAAAATGGTCATGTAGGTGTAGGAAATGGTAAAGCAGCAGAAGTTCCAGATGCTATCAAAAAAGCAATCCAAGAAGCGAAAAAGAACTTAGTGGAAGTGCCAATCGTTGAAACAACTGTACCTCATGAATATGTTGGGACTTTTGGTAGTGCTAAAGTTATGCTAAAACCAGCAGCAGTTGGTACTGGTATCATAGCAGGTGGAAGCGTAAGACCAGTTATGGAACTAGCTGGTTATAGAAATATTAGAACAAAAGTTATTGGAACCAATAATCCAAGAAATGTTGTTTATGCTACAATTGAAGGATTAAAGGCTATGCAAACAGTAGAACAAGTGGCTAAAAAGAGAGGTAAAAAAGTAGAAGATATTTTATAATGTGAATATAGCTAAGAGGCAAAGAAGAGAATTAAGGATTACAAAATGCTTACGCATTTTGCATGTTATCCATAATTCATCATAGGTAGAGAAAGGCAGAAGAAGGAAATTAAGGATTACAAAATGCTTGCGCATTTTGTGCATGTTATCCATAATTCATCATAGGTAGAGAAAGGCAAAAGAAGGAAATTAAGGATTACAAAATGCTTACGCATTTTGCATAAGTTATCCGTAAAGCTCCTTTGTCGCTAACGGCTAACTTAGAAAGAGGAGGTGCAAAATACCAAATGAAAATAAATGAGTTAAAACCAACTGTAGGTAAAGTAAAGAGAAATAGAGTAGGTCGTGGAATGGCTTCTGGAAATGGAAAGACATCTGGAAGAGGACATAAAGGACAAAAAGCAAGAAGTGGTGGAGGCGTAAGAAGAGGTTTTGAAGGTGGTCAAACACCATTATATAGAAGATTACCAAAAAGAGGTTTCACCAATATTCATGCCAAAACTTATACAGAGGTAACATTAAAAATGTTAAATCTATCAAAAGCTACCGAAGTAACAGCAGAAACCTTATTGGCAGAAGGAATTATCGGAAAAGTTAATGATGGAATCGTAGTGTTAGCAACAGGAAAATTAGACAAGAAGTTAAATATTAAAGCAAAAAGATTTACAGCAAAAGCCAAAGAAGCAATTGAAGCTTTAGGCGGAAAGGCTGAGGTGGTTTAATTGTTTAAAACAATCAAAAATGCAATAAAGACGCCAGATGTAAGAAAAAGACTATTATACACATTAGTGCTAATTGTTGTATTTAGGCTTGGGTGCTTTATTACAGTACCAGGTGTAAATAGTGTAGCACTAAATGAAGCAATGGGAAATACGAATGGATTTGCAGGATTAATTGATATGATTTCAGGAGGGGCATTTTCTAGATTTTCTGTTTTTGCTATGTCAATTAGTCCATACATAACAGCCTCTATTGTGATTCAACTATTGGCTATGATTATACCAGCTTTAGAAAAATTGACCAAAGAAGGCGGAGAAGAAGGAAGACAAAAAATAAATAGATATACCAAAATATTAACTATTATTTTAGCGTTAGTAGAAGCAATTGGAGTTTATTTATCTTATAAATCTTCTGGTATATTTGTGAATCAAAGTTTCCTAACAGGTTCATTAGTAGTGGTTGGACTAGTAGCAGGTACATCTGTTCTTATGTGGTTAGGAGACCAAATTACCAATAAAGGAATTGGAAATGGAATTTCTTTATTAATCTTTATTGGTATTATTTCAAGATTACCAAGTGGTCTGCCAACTTTATGGAATCAAATAATGACAGAACAAGGCTTTAGCACAACAGGATTATTGACAGCAATTGGAATTGTTATAGGTGCTTTAGTATTAGTAGCAGGAGTAGTATTTGTTCAACAAGCAGAAAGAAGAGTACCAGTACAATATTCTAAAAAAGTAGTGGGAAGAAAAATGGTAGGTGCACAAAGTACACATATTCCATTAAAACTTGCTATGGCAGGAGTTATGCCAGTTATTTTTGCTTCTTCTTTTATGACATTTCCAGCTATGATTATTCAAATTTTTGTACCAGATATAGCAAGTCATACGGGATTTTTAGCAGGATTATATAATTTTTCAATTGCTACTTCTACATCTGATGTAGGAATTAGCTATTCGATAGCAAATGCTCTTGTTTATTTACTATTAATTGTTGGATTTACTTTTTTCTATACGTATGCTACTTTTAATCCAGCAGAAGTATCCAATAATATTAAGAAAAATGGCGGATTTATACCAGGAATTAGAGCTGGTAAACCAACCACTGAATATTTATCATCTATTATATCTAAATTAACGGTATTTGGAGGATTATTCTTAGCAGTAATAGCTATCTTGCCAATGTTATTGAGATTTACCAATCTAAATATTGCATTTGGTGGGACATCTATCTTAATTGTTGTGGGAGTTGCTTTAGAAACGGTACAACAACTAGAATCTCAATTAGCGATGAGACACTATAAAGGTTTCTTAGAATAAATCTTAGTTTTGTTCTATTATAGGAAAATTCTCTGAATTTCCTATAATAGAAAGCATTTTACAGAAAATTGCTTGCAATTTTGGCGAACGAACAACGGGTGTGGCATGAAAACTAATCTAAAAGGTGAAGAAATTTTAACATGCCACTGTTGTTCTATTTAATAATTTTTATCATGTTTATGAATAGGAAAAGAATAGATATGATAAAGATTATTAATTGCGTTTTAGACAATTTATATAATAATCTAATTTTTATAAGATGAAAAGAGGGATTTATATGGTAATTATCATGTTAGGAGCACAAGGGACAGGAAAGGGAACAGTAGCAGGACTAATTAGCCAACAAAAGGGGTGGCCACAGATATCAACAGGGGATATTTTCAGAAAAAATCTTAGTGAAAAAACAGAATTAGGAATGAAAGCAAATGAATATATGGCAAAAGGAGAATTGGTACCAGATGAGATAACGGTTCCTATGGTAATCAATCGTTTAAAAGAAGAGGATGCACAAAATGGTGCTATTTTAGATGGTTTTCCAAGAACCATACAACAAGCTGAAAAATTAGATGAAATTTTACAAGAGTTTGGAAAAAAAGTAGATTTAGTCATTAATTTACAAACACCAAAAGAAGAGTTGATTGATAGAATGCTAACAAGAAGAGTATGTACGAATCAAGATTGTAAAGCAACTTATAATATTAAATTAAATCCACCAAAAGTAGATGGGATTTGCGATAAATGTGGTTCTTCTTTGAAACAAAGAGAAGATGATTGTAATTCAGGGGCAATTCATAAGAGATTACAAATTTACGAAGAACAAACCAGCCCATTAGTAGAATACTACGAAAACAAAGGAGTTTTAAGAACAGAGACAGTAAGTACTTCTATTAATAGGATGGGAAAAGATGTAGCAGAAGATATCATAAAATCAGTGTAATCTATTTAAGGTGTAAAAAATAATAGATACACCTTAGGTAGATAAATAGCATTAACTAGAAAAGAGAGAGGACGAGTTAAGTTGGTAACCATTAAGTCAAAAAAAGAGATTACTTTAATGCAAGAGGTATGTAAAGTTGTTGCATTAACATATCAGGAACTAGAACAACATATCAAGCCAGGGATGTCAACATGGGAATTAGACCAAATAGCAGAACGAAAAATGAGAAGTTTGGGGGCGATTCCAGCAGAAAAAGGATATGATATTGGAATCAAAGGAGTACCACCTTTTCCAGCTTCCCTTTGTGTTTCTATTAATGATGAGGTAATTCATGGAATTCCTTCTAAAGATAGAATTATAAAAGAGGGCGATGTGGTAAGTATTGATACAGTTGCTTTAAAAAATGGCTATCATGGCGATGCTGCTAGAACCTTTCTTGTTGGGAAAGCATCAAAAGAGGCGGAAAGACTAGTGCAAGTGACCAAACAAGCATTTTTTGAAGGCATTCAATATGCTAAAGTAGGAAATCGAATTGGTGATGTATGTCATGCGATTGGAGAGTATGTACGTTCACAAGGATATTCTGTTATAAGAGAGTTTCAAGGACACGGCATTGGAAAAGAAATGCATGAAGATCCAGGGATTCCTAATTATGGAAAAGCAGGAAGGGGAATTCGATTGGAACCAGGTATGACATTGGCGATAGAACCCATGGTAATAGCAGGAAAGCCTAATATTTTAGAATTAGATGATGGGTGGACGATTATGACAGAAGATGGGAGTTTGGCAGCTCACTATGAAAATACCATTTTAATTACAGAAAAAGAGCCGGAAATATTGACAATACTTTAAAAATAGTATATAATCTAATAGTTATTATGCAAAATAGCCATATTTTGCATAATAATCAAGGAAAAGTGCTCTTTAAGGAGGGAAAAAAATTGGCGAAAGAAGATGTGATTGAGGTAGAGGGAAAAGTAGTAGAATCTTTACCAAATACTAATTTCAAAGTGGAACTTGAAAATGGACATCAGATATTAGCTCATATTTCTGGAAAATTGAGAATGAACTATATTAAAATTTTACCAGGAGATAAGGTGAAAGTAGAGTTGTCACCTTATGACTTAACAAGAGGAAGAATTACTTGGAGAGCAAAGTAAATGATTACCTTGTTGCTTGAGCAATCAGGAATGAACAACAATAATTTTATTTGTTTTGGTATGGATAGTAAAAAAGTTAAAAATTAACCCAATATAGAAACTACAAAACAGAGGACTAAAAAGTAGAGACACTTAATCTAAGGGGAGGAGACATTCCTTAACCTAAGTAAAAAACAACACAGTAAGGTGTGTCCCCTGTCAAGAAAGAGGAGGTGCAGAAATGAAAGTAAGACCATCAGTAAAGAAAATATGTGATAAATGCAAAATTATAAAAAGAAAAGGTGTGATTAGAGTTATTTGTGAAAACCCTAAACACAAACAAAGACAAGGTTAATCCTTATATTTGTTCATAACACAAATTAGGTAGCGGCTGTGAGCCTTTGTAAAATAGGGGTTACATATCAAATTTGTGTTTATATATATGTCTTAAAACGTTAAAGAGACTGGGGTAAACACCAGTAGCATTTCACCTTTAAATGTTTTTAGGACAAATAAAAAATTGATACAGATGAGCAAAGCGAATTTGTAAGTATTAAAAAATTTGGAGGTGCAAAAAAATATGGCTCGTATAGCAGGAGTAGATTTACCAAAGGAAAAAAGAGTGGAAATAGGACTTACCTACATTTATGGTATAGGCGTATCAAGTTCTAGAAAAATTCTTGAAAAAGCTGGTATAAATCCAGATACTAGAATTAAAGATTTAACAGATGATCAAGTAAATGATATTAGAAAAGTAATTGACGAATCATATACAGTAGAGGGAGACTTGAGAAGAGAAGTTGCTCTTAATATCAAAAGACTTACTGAAATAGGATGCTACAGAGGACTAAGACATAGAAGAGGTCTTCCTGTTAGAGGACAAAGAACTAAAACGAATGCTAGAACTAGAAAGGGTCCTAGGAAGTTGGTTAGCAAAAGCAAAAAATAGAGTGAAATCGATTGAAAGCAGCAATCTGCACAATTTTGAGTTAGCTGTGTGAAGCAAAGCAGACTACAGATAACTTATGCAATTGAACTAAGTGAGATTGTAATCATCATAACCTCGATGTACCAATGTACACCTTCGGATTAAAATGAATGTGAAAATTGCACATCTTACTATTTTTAATCAATTTCATAGCAATTGATAAAAGGTTAAATTTGCTAATTGTAAAATAATTTTTAATCAATTTTATAGAATCAGTGAAAAATTTTCTTAAAAGAAAGATAGAAATTCAGAATGAAATTTTTGAATAAGGAGGAAAAAGCAAAATGGCTAAAAATGTAACAACGAAAAAAGTAGCTAGAAGAAATAGGAAAAACATTGAAAAAGGAGCTGCACATATTCATTCTAGTTTTAATAATACAATCGTTACTATTACAGATACACAAGGAAATGCAATCGCATGGGGAAGTGCTGGAGAATTAGGATTTAAAGGTTCAAGAAAAAGTACACCATATGCAGCAGGTCAAGTTGCAGAAACAGCTGCTAAAGCTGCTATGGAACATGGATTAAAATCAGTAGAAGTATTTGTAAAAGGGCCTGGTTCAGGTAGAGAAGCAGCAATTCGTGCTCTTCAAACAGCAGGTCTTGAATTAAGTAGCATTAAAGATGTGACACCAATACCACACAATGGTTGTAGACCACCAAAAAGAAGAAGAGTATAAAATGGATAGAAAAATTAAGTAAGGGTCAACACATTAGTGTATCCCTTGTCATTAGAAGAAAGGAGTAAGAAAATGGCAAGATATAAAGACGAACAATGTCGTAGATGTCGTAGAGAAGGACAAAAATTGTTCTTAAAAGGTGAAAGATGTTATACCGATAAATGTAGTATTTCTAGAAGAAACTATGCACCAGGTCAACATGGACAAAAAAGAGCAAAACTTTCTGAATACGGAATGCAATTAAGAGAAAAACAAAAAACAAAAGCATATTATGGGGTAGGAGAAAAACAATTTAGAAAATACTTCGAAATGGCTTCTAATAAAAAAGGTGTAACTGGTGAAAATTTATTACAAATATTAGAAAGTAGATTAGATAATGTAGTGTATCGATTAGGATTTGGAACATCGAGAGCACAAGCAAGACAATTCGTAAATCATGCTCAATTTGAAGTAAATGGTAAAAAAGTAGATATTCCATCTTATCTAGTAAAAGCAGGAGATGTTATTACAGTAAGAGAAAGTAAAAAAGATAATGCTACTATCAAAATAAATGTAGAAGAATCAAGTAAAAGACCAGTTCCAGAATGGCTAGAAAAAGACAATGCAAACGTAAGCGGTAAAGTCATCAGATTAGCATCTAGAGAAGATATAGATATTCCAATTGAAGAACATTTAATAGTAGAGCTTTACTCAAAATAATAATTTTTTAAAATATTAGGAGGTAAAAATGATAGAATTTGAAAAGCCAAATATTGAATGTCTAGAGGTTGATGATACAAATAATTATGCAAAATTTGTATGTGAGCCATTAGAAAGAGGTTATGGAGTAACAATAGGAAATTCTTTGAGAAGAATTTTACTTTCATCACTTCCAGGATGTGCTATAACAAGTGTGAAAATAGATGGAGTATTACATGAATTTTCTACCATTCCCAATATAGTAGAAGATGTGCCAGAAATTATTATCAATTTGAAAAATGTTAGATTAAAATTTGATGACAATGAAGATAAAATTTTAAGAATTGATATGAAAGGTCAAGGAGAAGTTAAGGCAGGAGATATCATTACAGATGGAACTGTTGAAATCTTAAATCCAGAGTTACATATTGCTACTATTTCTGAAGGTGGAAGTTTAAAAATGGAAATGACAGCAGATAAAGGTAGAGGATATAATTCTGCTGATAAAAATAAAAAAGCAAATCAGGATATATCTGTGCTTCCAATTGACTCTATTTATACACCAGTTAAAAAAGTCAACTATCAAGTAGAAAATACTAGAGTTGGTCAAATGGTGGATTATGATAAATTAGTGATTGAAGTATGGACAGATGGAAGCCTAAAAGCACATGAAGCTTTAAGCTTAGCAGCTAAAGTAATGACAGGACATCTAGAATTATTTATTGATTTATCAGAAGCAACCAAAAATACACAAGTTATGATTGAAAAAGAAGAATCTAAAAAAGAAAAAGTATTAGAAATGTCAATTGAAGAATTAGAATTATCTGTTAGATCATTCAACTGTCTAAAAAGAGCAGGAATTGCTACCGTTGAAGATTTAACCAATAAATCTGAAACGGATATGATGAAAGTAAGAAATTTAGGTAAAAAGTCATTTGATGAAGTAACAGCAAAATTGCATTCATTGGGATTAGATTTTGCCTCAGAGGATGAATAGTAAGAAAAATTTATAAAATAGGGTAAGCACTAATTCACTAGGGGAAAGGGACATTCCTTAACTCAAGTGGATAAACCAATAGAAAAGAGTGTCCCTTGTCATTAGAAAAAGGAAGGTGAAAAAATTGGCTACAAATAGAAAATTAGGTAGAACAACAGACATCAGAATGGCAATGTTAAAAAACTTAACAACAGATTTAATCATGTATGGAAAAGTTGAAACAACATTAGCTAGAGCAAAAGAAGTAAAATCCATTGTTGACAGCATAATATCACTTGCTATCAAAGAAAAAGATAACTTTGAAATGGTAGATGTTAAAGTTGTAAAAGCTAAATTAGATGAAAAAGGTAATAAAGAAACAGAATTAGTAAAAAGCAAAAATGGTAAAGAATATCTAAAAGTAGTAAAAGAAGAAACAACAGAGCAAAGACAAAAAGATATGCCAACTAGATTAAATGCTAGAAGAAAAATGATGAGAAAATTAAACAAAGTAAAAGACAACAAAGGAAATAATATTGATTTACCATCAAAATTATTCAATGAAATCGCTCCAAAATATGCTGGTAAAAATGTGGGAGGATATACACGTATTATCAAAGCAGGACCTAGAAGAGGTGACGGAGCAGAAGTTGCTATATTACAACTTATATAATTATTAAAAAAAGAAAATCCACCAATATGGTGGCTTTTTTTGTGGTGCGTTGTGGGTGTGTTTTGGGACAGGCACCGACTATCCCTTTTGGTTACTTTTGGGACAGGCACTGATTATCCCTATAGGTGTTTTTTGGGACAGGTTAAAAAATAAAGTTAGTGTAAAATAAATTCGGGAAATTTAATTAAATAAAAACAAAGATATCTAAATCAAAATTGTGTTAAAATAAATAAAACAGAAAGATTTTTAACCAATTGAAAGGGGTATCTTATGGAAAATATTTTACACGATTTTAATGAAAAAGTCATTACTTTAGTAGCAAATTGTTTAAAAAATTCAATAACAGAAAAAGGATATCAGATTTTACAAATGATTTAGAAAGCAAAATGATAGTGTTCGGAAACCAAGTAACACAATTTTTAGTAGAATGTGCAGAAAATATAATTTTAGAATTAAAAGACAGAAAAGAAAAATTTGAATACTTAGAAAAAGATGATAGAACAATCATATCAATCTTTGGAGAAGTAAATTTTAAAAGAAGATATTATCAAGATAAGGAGACTAAAGAAAGAATTTATCAGTTAGACCAATTTTTAAAACTAGAAAAAAGAGAAAGAATGTTACCAAATGTAAAAGAAAAATTAATAGAAGAAGCAAGAGAAATGTCCTATAAAAAGGCTAGACAGAAAGCATCATACGAGACAGAAATATCAAAACAAACCATAAAAATCAAATTAATAAATTAGATTTTAAGTCAGAAATGTCAGAAGAAAAAAGAGCAAAAAGAAAGTAAAAAGAATATATATCATGGCAGATAAAAATTATGTGCATTTACAAAAAGGAGGAATAGAAGAACCAAGACTAATCATTGTATAGATAGTATAGTAGCAAAAGTAAAAAATTTGAGCTAAAAAATAAAAAACATTTTGGAGGAATTTACACAAAGAAAATAGATGATTTATGGCAAGAAGTTATGACTTATTTAGAAAACAACTATGATACAGATTATTTAGAAAGAGTATATATTTCCGGCCATGGAGCAAATTGGATAAAAACAGGATTAGAATGGATTATAAAAAGAGTGTATGTATTAGATGAATTTCATAGGAAGAAAGCAGCAAATGAAATCGTAAGAAGAAAAGAAATAAAGGTAGATTAGATAATATAAAAGCACCAATTGAAACACTAACACATATAATAGAACCAGGAGGCTAAGAAATGATGGAGTTTATTTTAAATACCATTTTTTGGACACTTGCCATTTATGGTTTTTTCGAAATTATAAAAAATATAGTAGACATATTTACATACACAAAATTCCAATCGGATGGAATTTATTTGATTATAGCTGTGAAAAATCAAGAGGAGAAAATTGAAGGCTTTTTACGCTCAAGTTTATTTAAGATACTATATGGCAAAGAAGAATACTTAAAAAATATTATTGTAGCAGATTTAAAATCAATTGATAAAACAAAAGAAATAGCACAGAAATTAGAGTTAGAATATGATTGTCTGAAGGTAACTAGTTGGAAGGAATGTAAAGATATGATTGACAATGTGGACGAAAGCTGAAATAAAGGGATAAAAATAAGACCTGTCCCAAAAAACACCGTTAGGGATAATTGGTGCCTGTCCCAGAAGACACCCAAAAAAAATACCACTTGAAAAGGAAAATGATTTATGATAGACTTGTATTTACAAAAAGGAGAGTTAAATGGAAATTACAGGAGAAATACAAGATATTATCTATAAAAATGAAATTAATAGTTATACGATAGCTGAATTTGAGATGGAAGATGAAACTACTACAGTGGTGGGATATTTGCCGTTTATTAATAGTGGTGATACATTGAAGGTGATAGGAAAGTTTGTAGAACATAAAGAATATGGAAGACAATTTAAGATAGATACTTTTGAAAAGTTGATGCCACAAACATTAGGAGCATTAGAGAGATATTTGGCGAATGGAAATATTAAAGGAATTGGTGAAGCTTTAGCCAAAAGGATTGTAAAGAGATTTGGTGAGGAAACGATTTCCATTTTTAAGTATGAACCAAAGAGATTGGCAGAGATAAAAGGTATTTCGGAAAGTAAGGCCATCCAGATGTCAGAAGATTTTATACAAAATTGGGAAGTGTGGCAGATTGTAGGATTTCTAGAGAGATTTGGAATCGGTGCAGAGCATGCGAAAAAAGTATTCGATTTATTGGGAGCTAATGCGATTGAACAAATTGAGGCAAATCCGTATATTTTAATTGATATAGCAAGAGGCGTAGATTTCAAGCAGATTGATAAAATGGCTCTTGATTTAGGGATTAATTATGATAATGAAAAGAGAGTGATGAGTGGGATTAAATATGGACTCATCAGAAGTACTTATAATGGACATGCTTGTGTATTAAAAAGTAATTTGATTGAATTTGTGATTGACCTTTTAGATGTGTCAACGGAAAATGTAGAAGATGGGATAATTCGCTTAAAGGTAAAAGATGAAATTGTAACTGAAGAAAGAGAAGGCGAAGAATATGTTTATTTGCAAGTCTTTTTCAACACAGAAGCAGAAATTGCGATTCGAATTAACAGATTGCAAAATGCCAAAAATGTTAAAAAAGTAGCTCATATGGAATCAGAACTAAAAAAAGTGGAGGCAAAGTCAAAGATTGAATTATCAGAAAAACAAAAAGAAGCTATCAAATTAATCAATGATAATAATGTAGCTATTATTACTGGTGGACCAGGTACAGGAAAAACTACCATTATAAAAACAATGATTGATATTTATGAAGAAAAAGGAAAGAAAGTGGTTCTTTGTGCACCAACGGGGAGAGCAGCCAAAAGAATGACTGAGACAACAGGAAAAGAGGCTTCTACTTTACATCGCTTATTAGAAATTGGAAAAATTGACGAAGATAGTCTGTATAAAAATACGTCAGATTATGAAGGGGCACCCATTGATGGTGATTTAATTGTGGTAGATGAAATGTCAATGGTGGACATGTTTTTGATGAATTATTTACTAAAATGCATTTATCAAGGCACAAAATTAGTATTGGTTGGAGATGAAGACCAGCTGGCATCTGTGGGACCAGGTTGTGTTTTAAAAGATTTAATTCATTCAGAACAAATTGCAACCATTCATTTAGATAAAATTTTTAGACAAGCAGCCAAGAGTAAAATTGTCTTAAATGCCCATAGAGTGAATCAAGGAGAAGGCTTTTTGAAAAAGGGAGAAGACGAGATTTTAGAAGAAATGCTAGAGGATTTCTTTTTTATTAAGGGAATGAGTCAAGAAAAGATGTTGGTAGAGGTAATTTCTTTATGTACAGGGAGATTACAAAATTACGGAGATTATGATTTTTTTCAAAATATACAAGTTTTATCTCCCACCAAAAAAGGAATGCTTGGAACAAAGGAATTGAATAAGGCTTTACAACAACAGTTGAATCCTAATATCGATAATTTGCCAGAAAAGGCGAGTATGGGAGCTGTTTATCGAGCTGGTGACCGAGTGATGCAAATTAAAAATAATTATGACATCTACTGGGAAAGGAAAGTTCTCGGTAAAAAAGAAATGGGAAGTGGCGTTTTTAATGGAGAAATAGGAACAATTACAGAAATTAACGAAAAGGAAAAACAGGTGGAAATTCGATTTGATGATGAAAAAGTGGCTTGGTATGAATTTTCGAATTTAGACCAAATTGAACATAGTTATGCGATTACCATACATAAATCTCAACGGAAGCGAGTTTGATGTAGTTATTATGGTAGTTCCACCAACTTCGCCAATGCTGATTACTAGGAATTTACTTTATACAGGTATTACGAGAGCAAAAAAGCTTCTAGTGATTGTTGGTATGGAAAATGTAGTGGATTTTATGATTCAAAATGTGGAAGTCAAAAAGAGAAATACAGGTTTAGGGTATAAAATGACAATGATAAAAGAGGAAAAATAGTCAATTGTTGTGAAGTGAACCTATATTAACATATGTCGAAATTTTTTTGTAACTATCAGAAGTGATATATTCCAATTAGAAAGTTTCTATATTTTTTATTGCAAAAAACAAAACTTCTGAATTGTGTTACTGTTCAGCATTATTAATATTCCTTTTTACAGTGAAAGTTTAATATATTATTTTTGAAATACCGCGTAAGCGACCAGCTACTGCATACTGCCACTGTAACAAGCAAAGCTTTAACAGTGGACAGCAAAACGAGCAAAGCGAGTGCGAATTGGAACAACCTACATCATTTAAATTATATAAAATTATTGGTTAAAATAATTTTATATAATTTAAATATCAGAGGGTTGTGACACCAAGGTATGAAAAAATGAAATTTATAGACAACAATTTTTAAATAAAATAAAAAAGGCACAAGATAATATTAGAAAAGGGAAAGTAACACTGATAGAGGAAGCAATAAAAGAAATGAAAGATTATAAATTGCTATTAAAATCAAAAAAGTTTATATCTTACCTATTTTTTATTCCAAGAGAAATTATTTAAAACTCATTTAATTTATAAAAATTTAATCAAAAGGAGAAATCAAATTTTAAATCAAATATTAAATCTAATTTATCCACCAACATGTGGAATTTGTGGAAAACTAAATCCAAATTTTTTATGCAACAAATGTCAAAAACAATTAGAAATCCAAGCTAAATTTCAAATCGAAAAAAACCAAAATATCAGTTATTATTTTCAAGAACATTTATATATCTTTGAATATCAGGGAATGATAAGAAAGATTATCTTAAATTATAAATTCAATGACAAATCCTATTTATATAAAACTTTTGTAAATTTTTTGTTAAAAAATGAAAAATTCTTTGAAATTTTACAATCTTATGATACAATGATACCAGTTCCAATCAGTCAAAAAAGAAGAAAAGAAAGAGGCTATAATCAAAGTGAATTAATAGCGAAAGAAATAACCAAAGCAATCGGAAACCATTATGATAATCAATGCCTTTTTAAGACAAGGAATATTATAGAACAAAGTAAACTAAACAAAGAAGAAAGACAAAAAAATATACAAGGTGTGTATGAATTACGCCATGAAAAATTGTTACAAGATAAAAAAATATTACTGATTGATGATATTTATACAACAGGAAGTACTGTCAATGAATGTGCTAGAATGTTAGAACAAGCAAAACCTAAATTTATTGGTGTGTTTACATTGGCAAAGGATTAAATTGTGGACAAGGGACATGGGGACATAGATAATGTCCCTATGCAATAAACAATGCTATCAACTTAATGTGTTATTTATTATTTTTTTACACTTTGTGTGTCGCAACCTTCAGATTTTAAACATGATAGGTTGCTCCAATGCTACTTGCTCTGCTCGTTTAGTGCTTACGCAGTGTTGCAAAAATAATAAATAACACATTAAGTTGGAAATTTTGAATATTTAGGAATATTATTTATGTCTCTATGTCCTTATTTTCAAAGAAATGAGACAAATGAGACCATCCATCTTGTCTCAAATTAGGGAGGAAAGTTTGAAATGGAAGATTTAGTTGAAAGCATATTAGACTATGTAAGGTCAGATTACACAGACTATGCCATTATGATTAATGGAGAGTGGGGGTCTGGAAAGACACATTTTTGGAACAACAAAATCAGAAAAAAGATTGAGTCTTTGCAGTTAAATGGAAAAAGATATACAACCATTTACATGTCTTTATATGGAATTTCTAATTTAGAGGAAATTAGTAAGAAGATATTCATTGAAACGACCCAATTAATGGATAAAAACTTAAGAAGATTTATGGATGACAATGGGCAAACTACTATTCCAGAGTATGCGAAAACAGGAATAGACATGGCTAACTTTTTTGGGGTTACTCAAAATGGAGACAGAGTAGACTATGGCGAGTTCTTCTCAACAGATGACAAGGTTTTATGTTTTGATGACTTGGAAAGAGCTAATGTAGATGTTATTGATATTTTAGGATATATCAACAATTTCGTAGAACATGACCATATCAAAACCATTATTATTTGTAACGAAAAAGAACTTTCTACTAAATTAAAAAGCTCAAACCTTGAAATGAAAACTTTTATTGCGACCTATCTTTTAGACAAACAAGACGAGTTAAATAAATCAGATAAACCAATGGTGGAGAAAATTCAAGATAAAATCGAGCATGTTTTTGATAAAGCCAATGATTATGAAAGAATCAAAGAAAAATTAATTGGTGAAACCTTTGAATATGCACCAAAATTTGATTATATTATCAATGGAATTTTGATGAGATATGAAAATAACCCAGACTTAATTCGATTTCTAAGAGAAAATACAGGGCTTATTATATCCACTTTTAACAAGAGTGGAACGAGAAACTTAAGAATTTTGAAGCATGCTTTAAATGACTTTAAGAAAATCTATGAAATGGTCAACAAATCCTATCCGAATACCAATCATAGAGTTATGCAAACGATGTTGATATTTACCATAGCGATTTCATTTGAAATCAAAGCAGGTAAGATTACCAAAGATAAATTTGTTAATATTCAAGATAATGAAGAATATAAGTCTATTTTAGTGTCTTCTAGAATATTAATGGATAACAGACAATTTTATATTAAAGAATTTGATAACAATTATTATTATAATTTCAAATCCGAATATCGTTTCTTTAAATTTATTGAATATTATATCAGAACTCGTATTTTTGATATGAAATTATTTAAAGAAAACATGGAAACCATTAGAAATACAGTGGATACCGAAAATTTACCTGGCTATAAAAGATTATTAACAGAAGAGTATTGGAAGATTTCAGATGACCAATTTGATACTGTTATTCGCGAAGTCATTCATGATGTGAAAGAAGGAAATTTGAATTTAATTGATACGGTAAAATTATTTGCGTATTTTAGCTATTTTTCTAGAAAAGGATTGATTGAATACGATTTAAAAACTTTGAGAAGTGTATTTTTTAATGGTATGAATATAGCCTCTTTATCTTCCGAATATTGTCCAGATCCAAAAGAAGAATTGGGAAAGATTGCGATAGAAGAAGTAGAAGAGGACATGGAAGACATTTTAAAACATTTCAATGCCTTAAATGACCAGTTACTAGATAAAATGTATAAAGAAAAAGCAGAGGAGGTTATGAAATGTATTCCAATGAAAATGGAGCAATTCTATGAAAAATTTGACCAAGAATGTATGGAAGTTCCTATTTTTAAATATTACGACCCATTCCAATTATTTCAAAGAATTTCTTGTGCAAGTAATGAGGATATTGTCTTAATTAAAGAAAAATTAACTGATAGAGCTAATCGCTATACCAAACAAATTGAACCAGAGATGAAAAATATTAAGCAACTAAAACAAGTCATTGATGATTACCTTAAAGGAAAAGACCCAACAATCAAAATTGTTATGCTGAAAGAGTTTTCAAAAGATATGGGCTACATTTTGGATAAGTATAAGATGAGTTTTTTACCAAAGAAGGAAGATAGAGTAGTAGAAGCGGAAGAAGAATAAAGTAGTACTGATTTTTTCTAAAAAGTTTTTTATATTTTTTATTTGTAACTCCCAACTATCTGCGAGTCTGTAACTGCATGACAGACTGTAAGCTCGTTGGTTCCCCCAAATCTCCCACAGGGAGAAAATTCTTACCGTATAAAAAATATAATAAATTTTTAAAGTAAAATATAAAAAAGGGGAAGTAAAATGGAAAATAAGTATAATAAACAAAAGTATTTAGAATTATTAAGTAAAGAATATCGAAATATTAATGAAGTAACAGAAGAAATTATCAATTTACAAGCGATTATCAACTTGCCCAAAGGAACCGAAATGTTTTTAAGTGATATCCACGGAGAATATGAGCCATTTGTCCATATTTTGAACAATGGGGGAGGAATCATTAAAAGTAAAATTGATTCTATTTTTGGAAATACTACCACAGAAAAAGAAAGAGCAACACTAGCTACTTTGATTTACTATCCAGAGGAAAAAT
Organism: uncultured Clostridium sp.; assembly: GCA_948467495.1. Taxonomy (GTDB): domain Bacteria; phylum Bacillota; class Clostridia; order TANB77; family CAG-508; genus CAG-269. Next base: position 40,157 of record CAOKEO010000003.1, on the reverse strand, counting down.
TAAAGTTAGTCAAACAGAAAAATCGAAATTTAGATGAGTGGTACACGATTACTTTATATCGTTTAATTGAAGTGGCTAAAAAAATTAGTTCTAAATATACAAGGTCAAAAGTAAGAAAAGCGATTAACAGTGGATTTGAATATGTTATTGATGAGTTATTGCATTCCCAAGCAGGAAATGAAAAAGATAAAGAAAAATATTATACAGCCATCATAAAAACGATTATTGATTTAGAGCAGGCGGAAAATTTTATTATTGCTATATCAGATTTAATCAAAAGAATGGCAATTGATCATTTGCATATTTTAGGGGATATCTTTGATAGGGGACAATCACCAGACTTGGTAATTGAAAAATTAAAGAAATTTCATAGTTTGGATATGCAATGGGGAAACCATGATATTTATTGGATGGGAGCAAGTCTGCGGTAATAAAGCTTGTATTGCCACTGTTATTAGAAATTGTGCTAGATATAATAATATTGCAATTTTAGAAGATGGTTATGGTATTAATATTAGGCCTCTTTCTACTTTTGCCATGGAAACTTACCGAGATGATGAATGTTCAAATTTTATGCCAAAAGTTTATGATGATAACAAATATGATAGTAGTGATAAAGTGACCATTGCTAAAATTCACAAAGCCATTACTGTTATCCAATTTAAGTTAGAGGGGCAATTGATTAAAAGACATCCAGAATATCATCTAGACAATCGTCTTTTGCTGGATAAGATGAATTTAGAAAAAGGCTATGTGGTACTAGATGGTAAACAGTATGAATTAAATGATACGAATTTCCCAACCTTAAATCCAACCGATGCTTATCAATTGAGTGATGAAGAGGAGGAAGTGGTAGAGAGACTTTGTGAATCCTTTAAACACAGTCAGAGATTAAATGAACATATCGAATTTATTTATCAAAAGGGAGAATTATATACGATATTTAATTCCAATTTATTATTCCATGCTTGTATGCCAATGGACGAAAAGGGAAATTTCCAAACAGTTGAATTTTTAGGAAATAAAGTAAGCGGAAAAAAATATTTTGATTTAGTGAATGAAACCATTCGAAAAGTGTATGTGAATAAAGAAGAACAAGATGAAGATTTATTAGATATTATGTGGTTTTTGTGGATTTCACCAGTTTCTCCGTTTTTTGGTAAGGATAAAATGGCAACTTTTGAGAGTTATTTTATAAACGATAAAGAAACCCATAAAGAAGCAAAAAATCCATATTATCATTTTTCTAATCAAGAGGAAATATGTGATAAAATCTTAAAAGAATTTGGATTAGAAGGAAAAGAAGCTCATATTGTGAATGGGCATGTGCCAGTTAAAGCTAAAAATGGAGAAAGTCCACTTCATGCCAATGGGAAATTGCTAGTAATTGATGGTGGATTTGCTAAAAGTTATCAAGTGGCAACAGGAAATGCAGGTTACATATTAAGTTATAATTCAAATGGATTGTTATTAAGCCAAAATAAGCCATTTGAATCAGTGGAAAAAGCCATTAAAGAAGAGAAAGATATTATTTCTGAGATTGTGGTTAAAAAAACTGGTATCGTAAGAAAAACAGTGGGAGATACGGATATTGGCAAAAGATTAAAACAAGAAATACAAGATTTATCAGAATTGTTGCAATTCTATGAATCTGGAAAATTGAAGCAAGTTAATTAAAAATGTTTTTTAAAGTTATTCTATTTTTTATGCAGTAACAATTTTGGGGGACCAGCAAGATTACAGTCTGTTATGTAATTACAGACTGGCAGATAGTTGGGAGTTACCAATAAAAAATAGAATTAACTTTTAAAATCATTTTTTTATTTTTCAATGCATAATTTTTTCCTTATTTGTCATAATAAGAATATAAACAAAAAATTTACGAGGAGGAAAATTATGAAAGCAACTGGAGTTGTAAGAAGAATAGATGATTTGGGAAGAGTCGTTATCCCAAAGGAAATAAGAAAAACATTGAGAATTAAAGAAGGAGATCCATTAGAGATATTTACAGATAGAGAAGGGCAAGTTATATTAAAGAAATATTCTCCCATTGGTGAGCTTTCAGAATTTGCAGCTGGCTATGCAGAGACATTGTCAAAAACAACAGGGCATATTGCTTGTATTACGGATAAAGATACTATTATTGCTGTTTCAGGTGGTTCTAAGAAGGAGTTTCTAGAGCAAGATATTAGTAATGAATTGGAACAATTGATGGAAGATAAAGAAATTTATACGAGTAAAGAAAATAGTGATGTGGCTATGCCAATTACCAAAAATGATAATCAAGAAAGAAAGAATAATGCACAAATAGTTTATCCAATTGTTTCAAATGGTGATACTATTGGTACTGTTATTTTAATGTCAAAAGAACCAAATGGTAAAATGAATGATGTAGAAAAAAAGGTGGCTCAATCAGCAGCAACATTTTTGGGTAGTCAAATGGATATATAAGTGGTGCAGAGGAATGTAACAACGTTCCTCTTTTTGTTTTATTCTAGGAAAGTCCTCTGAATTTTCTAGAATAATAAATACATTCCATAAAAAAATTTGGTAGTAGTTACGTTGTTCTATAAGCTTTGAATTTTAAAATTGACATAAATAACAAACTAGTATATAATATTTATATATATTAGTTGTATGCTCTCTCGTTTGGACAACTAATAAAAATTGTTAAGGAGAATGAGCTATATGAACGAGAAGGAAGTTATGCAAAATTTTTTGATGGAACAGTTAAAGATTTTAAGAAAAAAAGATGTAAAGACTTTGATGCGGAACAAAGAGACACAAAAGTTGGAAAGAATTGCAACAGAATTGAAACTCGATTATAATCCCATAATGGAATATAAAAAAGCGATTTATGAGAGGCAAGAGGAGATTCCAAGAGATTATATTCTGGAATTGATATGTTATATCAAAATTTCAGGAATTGAAGATTGGAAATTCTTCAAAGATTCTGAGTATCCTGTAAATGTTTTACAGGAAGAAGGGCAACAATTACTTGCTTGCTTGATAATGCCATATGACATATGCCATTGTACAATGGAAGAGATTGTTAGAGCTGTTTGAGTGAAAAAATTTAGAGAGAGCAAAAATTGGCAGAGTAACTGGCTGCCGATTTTTTATTGTGTAGGAAAAATCGACTATAAGGAGAATTTTTATGTTATAAAAATATAGAAACTTTCTAATTGATATGTATCACCTCTGAAGCGTTACAAATTAGAAAATTAGTAAAACAAAATTCCTTGATTTTTTTCCTATTTTAGAGTATAATTTGAAAGTAAAACAAATAGAAGGAGAAATTTTATGAAAGCAATTGAAATCAGAAATAGATATTTAGACTTTTTCAAAAGACATGGACATGTTGTTATTCCATCAGCACCTTTAATTCCAGAAAATGACCCATCTGTATTGTTTAATATAGCTGGTATGCAACCATTAGTACCCTATTTATTAGGACAAAAACATCCATCTGGAACGCGTTTAACGGATTATCAAAAATGTGTTAGAACCATAGATATAGATGAAGTAGGAGATAATCGTCATTTAATCTTCTTTGAAATGCTTGGAAATTGGTCATTAGGAGACTATTTTAAAGAAGAAACCATTGCCATGAGTTTCGATTTTTTAACACAAGAATTAGGAATTCCAGTAGAAAAATTATCTGTAACCTGTTTTGCGGGAGATGAAAACTGCCCCAAAGATACTGTTTGTGCAGATACTTGGAAAAAGGTTGGCATTCCAGAAGAAAGAATTTATTTTTATGGAAAGGAAGATAACTGGTGGATTGCAGGAGAAGAAGGACCTTGTGGACCAGACACAGAGATGTTTTATGATACAGGAAAACCTGCCTGTGGACCAGATTGTCAGCCTTCTTGTGATTGTGGTAAATATGTCGAAATTTGGAATAATGTATTTATGGAATATTTCAAAGATAAAAATGGCTATTCCAAATTAGAAAAAAAGAATGTGGATACAGGTTTAGGATTAGAAAGAATGGCAATGCTATTACAAGGAAAAGAAACACCTTTTGATACCGAATTATTCAAGCCAATAATGGACAAATTACAACAGCTTCAAAAAGTAGATTATATCGAAAGCAGAAGGATAGTAGCAGAACATTTACGTTCTAGTATGATGATTATCGCAGATGGAGGAAAACCAAGTAATTTAGATAGAGGATATGTTTTAAGAAGATTAATTAGAAGAATGATAAGACACTTAAACAAACTACAGATTGATTTAAGTGAATTATCCACATTCGTAGATATGAATGTGGATAACCTAAAAGAAATGTATCCAGATTTAGAAAAAAAGAAAGAAATGATAAAAAGTGTCATGATAGAAGAAAAAGACAAGTTTGTAAAGACGTTAGCACATGGAGAACGAGAATTTGAAAAAGAGATTAAAAAGATGCAAGGAACAGGTCATAAAAAGATTTCTGGAGAAATTGTTTTCCGATTATATGATACTTATGGTTTCCCACCAGAAGTGACCAAAGAACTAGCAGCAGAACATGGTTATGAAGTAGACTTAGACCAATTTGATGAACTATTTAAAAAACATCAAGAAAAATCAAGACAAGGTTCTGAACAAAAGTTTAAAGGTGGATTAGCCGAGCAAACAGAGGAAACAGTAGCTTATCATACCGCGACTCATTTATTAAATGCTGCATTAAAACAAGTCATTGGAAAAGATGCTCATCAAAGAGGTTCTAATATTACAGTTGATAGAATGAGATTTGATTTTAATTGTGACCATAAATTAACAGAGGGAGAAAAGAAACAAATAGAAGATTTAGTGAATCAATGGATACAAGAAGGGTTAGAAGTAACCAAACAGGAAATGAAGAAAGAAGAAGCCATTCAATCTGGTGCAGAATGTATGTTTATTGAAAGATATCCAGATATCGTAACCGTATATAGTATAGGGGAAGTATCCAAAGAATTATGTGGAGGTCCTCATGTGAAAAACACTAAGGAATTGGGAACTTTTAAAATAAAAAAAGAGGAATCTAGTTCTTCTGGTGTGAGAAGAATTAAAGCAGTTTTAATGAAATAGATTTTTAAGATTGCCTAAAAGGATTGTCCTTTGGGCAGAAAAAGGAGAGGAAATGGAAGATTGTTTATTTTGTAAGATAATTAAAGGTGAAATACCTTGTAAAAAAGTGTATGAAGATGAAAAGATTTTAGCTTTTTATGATATTCATCCAGCAGCTCCTATTCATATTCTAGTAATACCCAAAAAACATATTGCTTCTTTAGCACATTTGGAGAAAGAAGATGAAGCAATTGTAGGAAAAATCTATAGTGTGATAAATGAAATAGCAGAGGAAAAGGCTTTTAAACAAGATGGTTATCGTGTGATTGTAAATTGTGGTAAAAATGGAGGACAAGAGGTAATGCATTTACATTTTCATGTTTTAGCTGGTACACAATTGGGAGAAAAAATTGTCTAAAAACTATACACTTTTAACAATATATATGATATAATTGATATAGTGGTAAAATTGTATGGAGGTAAGGATAATGTTTGAAAGTAAATATAGTAAAGTACTAACGGTGATGTTAGTGATTGTGATTCTTGCAATTATTGGACTGATAGGATTTTTAGCTTATGATTATTATCAAAAATATGTTGTTACAAAAGAGACATCAGAATTTGTTGATAATTTTCAAGGAGATGTAGTGGAGGAAGATAAGACAGCGACAGAAAATAATGAAAATGATTTAAATACGACAGATGCATTTAATCAGATAAAAGATGCAGATACGACAGGAACGAATGGTTCACCTGTTAAGCAAACTTATAAAGGTTTTGGTGTTTTGGGAACAATGGAAATACCAGCTACAAATTTTAAATATCCTGTATTGGAAAAAGTAACCAAGAAATCAATTGAAACAGCAGTAGCATTTTTATATGGGACAGGCATTAACAAGCCAGGAAATAGCGTAATTATTGGTCATAATTATAGAAATGGTTTATTCTTTTCTAATAATAAGAAATTGAATATTGGCGATAAAATATATATTACCGATGTGGGAGGAACCAAATTGACTTATACGATTTATAATAAATTTGAAACAACGCCAGAAGATACCTCTTTCTATCAAAGAGATACAGGAGGAAAGCCAGAAGTTACATTGTCAACTTGTACAGATGATAGTAAAGCAAGATTAATTTTATGCGCAAAGGCAGAATAGAAGGAATTATTGTTTTTATAAATTTTGTATCAAAGATATACCTAGAAAACAAGACGACTGAATAGCTACGAAAAGTTAAAGGAATTTTCAAAATTCCTTTATTTTTTTTTACAAATTGTATATAATAAGGAAAAGTTATCATTTAGTCTTAAATAGATAAATAACAAAATTCCGTTCTTTACAGGTCAGACTAATTAAGAAACAAAATAACATTTTACAATAACAGAGATTAATCTATCTTATCTGTATGAAACGATGTCCTGTCAAACTGTGCATGATTGAATTTGCTATTTATATATTTAAAACATTAGATTCAATATTAGCAAAAATGAGAGGTGGCAAGGTGAATAAAGAACAAGCAAAAGAAAGAATTGAAGAATTGCGAAAGCAAGTGGAATATCATGCTCAAAAGTACTATGATGAGGACAAGCCAGAAATATCTGATTTTGAATATGATATGTTGATGGTAGAATTGAGAAATTTAGAAAATGAGTTTCCGGAATTGCAATCAAAGTCTTCTTTAACACAAAAAGTAGGTGGACATGTAAAAGAGGGGTTTCAAAAAATAACGCATGAAGTGCCATTACAAAGTTTACAAGATGTTTTTAGTATCGATGAGGTAGAAGAATATATTGCAAAGATAGAGCAAAAAGCAGAAGAAAACAACATAGAAAAAGTAACTTATGTGGTAGAAACCAAAATAGATGGTTTGTCAGCTGCTTTGGAGTATAAAAACGGTGAATTCATAAAGGGGGCAACAAGAGGAAATGGTTTAGTAGGAGAAGATGTGACAGAAAATCTAAAAACAGTTAAAACCATTCCTATGAAACTAAAAGATAAGATTGATATAACAGTTAGAGGAGAGGTTTTTATTGCCAAAGATGACTTTGAGAAAATGAACCAAGAACGAGAAGAAAAAGAAGAGGAATTGTTTGCCAATAGTAGAAATGCAGCTGCTGGTTCATTAAGGCAGTTGGATAGCAAGATAACCAAAACAAGACCATTGGATATTTATATTTTTAATGTACAAAAGATAGAAGGGAAAGAATTCAATTCTCATTATGAAGAATTGGAATATTTAAGTGAGCAAGGTTTCAATGTCAACCCTATCCGTATTTATTGTAAGACCATGAAAGAAATCAAGCAAGCTATTGAAAGAATTGGAGAAGACAGAGAAAAGTTGACATTTGGAATTGATGGAGCAGTTGTTAAAGTAGATGATTTGAAGTTTAGAGAAATATTAGGAACAACAGCGAAAACACCTAGATGGGCTGTAGCCTACAAATATCCACCAGAGAAAAAAGAAACGAAACTAAAAGAAATTATATGCCAAGTGGGAAGAACAGGAGTTATTACACCAATGGCAATTTTAGAACCAGTCAAAGTAGCAGGTTCCACCATTTCAAAAACTACATTACACAATGAGGACTTTATCAAAGAAAAAGAACTAAAAATTGGAGACACGGTTGTCATTCAGAAAGCAGGAGATGTTATTCCAGAAATTGTAGAAGTCAAAAAAGATAAAAGAACAGGAGAAGAAATTGACTTTGCAATGCCAAAACAATGTCCAGTCTGTGGAGCACTAGCGATAAGAGAAGAGGGAGAAGCAGCTATTCGATGCACAGGGATTGAATGTCCAGCTAAACTATTTAGAAATTTAGTTCATTTTGTATCCAGAGAAGCCATGAATATCGACGGATTAGGAGAGAACATCATACAACAATTACTAGACAATGGGCTAATCGAAAACATAGCAGATATATACATGTTACAATTAGAAGACATTGCTTCTTTAAAAAAGAATGGGCAAAAATTTGCTCAAAACTTAGTCGATAGCATCAATCAAAGCAAAGAAAATGATTTAAATAGATTAATCACAGCTTTAGGAATTCGTCATGTAGGAAGTAAGGCATCCAAACTGTTAGCTAGAAAATATAAAAACATAGACAATTTAATGAAGGCAGAGTTTGAAGATTTAAGTCAGATTAATGACATAGGACCAATCGTAGCCAACAGTATTATAGAATTTTTCAGCCAAGAACAAACACAAGACCTAATCCAAAAGCTAAAAGTAGCAGGAGTCAATACAGTGGCAAAGGAAGAAGAAAACATAGACAATCGATTCGAAGGAAAAACCTTTGTACTAACAGGCACACTAGAAAACTATACAAGAGGAGAAGCCAGTAATCTAATTGAAAAATTCGGAGGAAAAACATCTGGCACCGTATCCAAAAAAACGGACTATGTGTTAGCAGGGGAAGAAGCAGGAAGCAAGCTAACCAAAGCACAAAGTTTGGGAGTAACCATTCTAACAGAAGCGGAATTCCAAGAAATGATTCGCAAGTGATATGTTTTGGGTGCGTTTTGGGACAGGCACCGATTATCCCTTTAGGTATGTTCTGGGACAGTCCCCAATTATCCCTGTAGGTGTTTTTTGGGACAGGCTCAACTGGTCATAGGTACAAAATATTATGCATGAAATGGAGGAAATTATGGAGGATTATACATTTGAAAAGATGTGGGAGGATTTAAGAAATGGTTATCAGATTTATTATACTTATGTAGGAAATCGTTATTTACTTTTTAAAACAGCAGAGAATTGCTATACGCAAAAGCTACTTTCTGACCATAAGAAAAATCCGCAACCTAAAATGCTAATGCTTACTTTGAAAAGGGTGAAAGAGATGTTTCCTGATATGGAACATATAGAGTACAAGATAGGAATATGAAAAATATAAGATTTGCAAGTACTAAGATAAGTTAATTGAAAGGAAGGAGATTTTAAAAATGAAAATATTAATCATATGTAGTAAGGCTTTTTATAAAGATATAGCACCAATAAAAGAAAAGTTAGAAGAAATGAATCATATAGTAGAATTACCAAATTCATATTATGAACCAGATGCGGAAAAGAAAAGTTGGGAATTAGGAGAAAAAGAGCATGCTAAATTTAAGGCAAGAATGTTTAAAATGAGTGAAGAAAGAATAGCTAAAATGGATGCAGTATTAACACTGAATTTTGACAAAAATGGAAAACAGAATTATATAGGTGGAGCAACATTTATTGAAATATATGAGGCATTTATGAAAAATAAAAAAATATATTTATATAATGATATTCCAAAAGGAATGCTATATGATGAAATAGCAGGTTTTTCACCAACGGTAATTAATGGAAATCTAAATTTAGTAAAATAACAAGCTTGTGATAAAGAAGGAGGATATAGTAATGGCAACAATTATGAATGGAAAAGATTTAGCAAAAAACATAAGAGAAGATTTAAAAATAGAATGTGAAGAACTAAAAAAGCAGGGGATTTATCCTAAATTAGCAGTAATTATGGTAGGAAATAATCCTGCTTCAAAGGTATATGTTAAAAATAAAAGTAAAGCATGTAATGAAATAGGAATTGCATATGAAGAATATCTGTTAGAGGAAAAGATAACTCAACAAGAGTTAAATGAGTTAATTAAAAGTTTAAATCATACAAAAGAAGTGAATGGTATTTTATTACAAAGTCCATTACCAAAGCACTTAGATATTAATCAAGCTTTTAAAGCGATTTCGTATCGAAAAGATGTGGATGGATTTACACCTTCTAGTGTTGGAAAGCTAGTTATGGGAGGCGATACTTTTATTTCTTGTACACCTTATGGGGTTATGAGAATGTTTGAGGAATATGGGGTTGATTTGACTGGAAAAGATGTTGTTATTATTGGAAGAAGTAATATAGTTGGTAAACCATTAGCACAATGTTGTTTAGCACAAAATGCAACTGTTACGATTTGTCATTCTAGGACAAAAGATTTAAAGACCCATACGAAAAGAGCAGATATTGTTATTGCTGCTATTGGAAAAGCTAAGTTTGTGACAGCAGATATGATAAAAGAAGGAGCAGTTGTGATTGATGTTGGGATTAATCGAAATGAAGAAGGAAAATTGGTGGGGGACGTAGATTACGAAAACGTAGCAAAAATAGCAAGTCATATTACACCAGTTCCAGGAGGAGTAGGACCAATGACGATTGCTATGTTGATGAATAATGTAATCAAGGCAGCAAAAGAACAAAGTAACGAGAATTCAACGTTTTAGACAAGAGTTGGACACAAACTTTTGAAAAAATAAAATAAATTTTGGGGCATTATTATTCATAATGTCTTTTTTTATGAAATGAGACAAGAAGGGCAGGTCTCATTTGTGTTATTAATAGAACAAAAAAGTAAAATAACAACGCGTAAATAAAAATAACAGAAATGTAAGACAAATTAGAAATCTGTTTTTCTTGTCTCAAGAAAGGAGTAAAATGATAAGTTTAAAAGAAAAAAAATATTGGATTTGGCTTTCGTTAATTCCTAACCTGGGTAGTAAAAAAAAGCAAAAGTTGTTGAATGAATATAAAAATCCAGAAAAAATTTATTATATGAAAGAAAAAGAATTACTAGAAGTAAAAGGAATTGGGGAGAAAATTGTTAAAGATATTTTGAGCGAAAATATTAGAGAGAGTGTGCAAAAACATATGGAATATATGATGAAAAATAATGTGGATATCATTTCTATTAGGGATAAAGAATATCCACACATTTTAAAAGAAATTTATGATCCTCCCATTAGTTTATATTGTAAAGGGGATGCTAGTATTTTAAATCAAAAGACAATAGGAGTTGTAGGATGTAGAGAAGCTACTAAATATGGAAAAAGTGCTGCTAAATATTTTGGTTATCATTTAGCAAAACAAAATATTAATATTGTGAGTGGATTAGCAAAAGGTGTGGATAGTTATGCACATATAGGGGCTATTTGTGCACAAATAGAAAAGTGTAATTTACAAAAAAGAGATAATAGTCCACAAGTAAAAGAAAATAATCCACAAAATACTACTTGTCCACAGGGAGATAATTTTGAAAGTTGTGGAAAGACAATTGCTGTTCTTGGGAGTGGGGTGGATATAATATATCCGAGGGAGAATGAGTTTTTGGCAAAACAAATTCTTGAAAAGGGTGGCGTGATTTTATCAGAATATCCACTTGGTACTAAACCAGATAAGATAAATTTTCCAGCAAGAAATCGAATTATTAGTGGTATGAGTAATGGAATTCTTGTAGTTGAGGCAAAGGAGAAAAGTGGAACACTTATCACAGTGGATTTTGCTCTTGAACAGGGGAGAGATGTGTTTGTTGTGCCAGGAAATATTAATTCACACCATTCTGTTGGAACCAATCGATTGATTCAGCAAGGAGCTAAATTGATTACTCATTATAGTGAGATTTTTTGAAAAGTTAAAAAGATATATTATACTCAAGAGGATTTAGATTTTGAAATTAGTTGGATGTATTCTAAAAATAAAAATATAATAAAATTTATAAAAAGTAAGATGGGTATGTAGATTTTTAATACATACCCTCTTTTAGACAGGTAATGTCTAAGTTTTCATTATATGTATAAACATTTTCATTTATCACTTTATTATACATATCATTAAATTGCATGATAGTTTCTTCATTTTCGCTAATATTCAACATATAATCTTTTAAATCAGAATATTTTATAGTTGTATATTTATCAAAAAATCTAGTTCCCCTATATATCTCATTTTCTGGTATATAAATATTTCCTTTCATTCTCTTATTCGTAAAGTAAAATAACATTGGTCTAAATTTATCTTTATCATATATCTTTAATTCTCGAACAAGATATGCATAAGTTTTCAATAATTTTCTATTTATATCAACAAATTTTCCAGTATCGTGGTCATCATTATATTTTATTTCTACATAATATGTAATTCCACATATAGTATCTTTAAATAATACATCCACATCATGTTTAAAATTAATTGTTTCTAGCTCTTCATTTTTTTCATTTTTAATAATATCTTCCAATAATTTATTGTAATTTACTTTTTGTTCTTCTTCTGAATATGTATGTGTTTCACAATCAGTAATATATTGGTCTATTAGACTTTCTGTTTTTTTACTTATGCAAAATCTATTAGATCTTTTGCCTGAATAATCTTCAATTATTTTATTATTTTTATTTACTAATAAGATTTGATGAATTGCTTCTTCAATAAAATTACCAAATTGAATATTCATTGATTGTATTATTCCGCCAAACACTCTATACCTAATAGGAATAAAATGAATTTTCTTTTCATGCTTCTTTTTTAATTTTTTGATTTTATTATCATTTCCTGCATTTGCTATCATTACTTCAATTGATTTTTTCATTACTTGATCTAAAACATTTTCTTCCATAATATTCTCCTATAACTCGTTTTTTTGAAATTCATATCTTAATGAATCCAACTCAATAAATTTATTATTACTTTTGACCCAAAAATAATCCCATCCATTATTATTAGTTAATCCTAAATGCTTTGCAGACATCTTATGTATTGATAAAATATCTTCTCCATCATTTATATATCCATTGCTTTCAATAATTCCTATTTTTTCTTTTGCTTTGTTATAAATTTCTTGTCCAGGTTGTAAATATTCAAATTTTATTAGTTTATCCATTGGTACTTTTGGTGGTTTTACTTCTAGTTTCAAATCATTTATATCATTATGGATTACTTTTATCTTATCTATTCTTTCTTGTGCAGCATTAATATATTCTTCTTCTCTTTCTAGGCCAATATAATTTCTTCCTGTCATTTTTGCAATTGCTCCTGTGGTTCCAGTACCGAAAAATGGATCTAATACGATATCTCCTGGTTTGGATGAGGATACAATTACATTGTATAACAATTTTTCAGGTTTTTGAGTAGAATGAATTTTCTTTCCATTTTCATCTTTCAATCTTTCATTGCCTATACATAATCCAATATTCCATATACTTCTTTCTTGCTTGTCATTATTCAAGTGTTTCATGGTTTTATAGTTAAATGTATATCTGGACTTACTATCTTTTGTACACCAAAGCATTGTTTCATGTGCATTTTGAAATCTAGTTCCAGAAAAATTAGGTGCTGGATTAGTCTTTGCCCATATAACATCATTAAGTATCCAAAAACCCATATTTTGCATTATATATCCTAATCGATATATATTTTGAAATGCTCCAATAACCCATATACTTGCATTTTTCTTCATAATTCTTTTACATTCTTTAAGCCAGTTAGTGCAAAATTCATCATATTGTTTATAATCATCAAATTTATCCCACACGTCTTCTACTCCTTGAAATTTAGTGCCGTCTGTTCTTAATAATTCGCCTTCTGTTTGCATAAAATATGGCGGATCCGCAAATATTAAATCAACACTTTCACTTGGTATTTTTTTTAAGTTTTCTATACAATCACCTTTTATTATTTTATTTATATATTTATCAATCTCTTTCATCTTATCCTCTTTCTATCATTTAATATTTATAATTTAAAGTATATCAACTTTTCTTTTCATACCCTTATTGCATTAATCTTTATAGATTTTATCATAGATTAGCTAAAAAATAAAGTGCAGGTTCAAAAGCTAATGTAAAAACATTTTATCAAACGTTCGTTTTTATTGCAATGCTTTTTTCAAAATATTTTAAAAACTTTTCGTTTTAAAATTTATACTGTTGAAAAGATATAATGAGATTTTATTTTGCTGTGACGAATCTATCTCTATAATTTTAGCTAAACAAAAATAATATATTGTTTGATAAATTTACTATCAAAAATTTAACTAAGTTTTCATTAGAATATGCAGAAGATATGTCTTTAAAATAAAAGAAAAGAGCAATTTGAATTATTAGAAAAAGATGATGAAAGATAGCAACCATATTTGGAGAAATTTAAAAGAAAAGAAAATTTCTAGTAAAAAAGTAGTTGAAACATTTATTGTATAGCAGACGAAGATTATGTGCATTTGCAAAAAGGTGGAATGGAAGAGCCAAAATTAATAGTTGTATATGATAGTGTTATGAAGAATGGTAAGCGAACGAAGTTATGTAATAAGAAACATTTCTGGCGTATATATAGGAAAGATAGATAATTTATAAATTGGTTAGATATATCTTAAAAACAAAAATATTATCAAAACGATGAAAGCCTTGATAATACTAATGGTGGGCAGGGAAGGATTCGAACCTTCGTACTCAAATGAGAACAGATTTACAGTCTGCCGCCTTTAGCCACTCGGCCACCTACCCAAATATAAAATTGATATGGTGCTCCCTCAAGGATTCGAACCTTGGACCCACCGGTTATGAGCCGGTTGCTCTGACCAACTGAGCTAAGGGAGCATGCTCGATTAGCATCTAGCACAAGTTAAAGTATAAACTATTTTAAAATAAAAGTCAATAGTTTTTTTTAAATTTGACAATTTATAGGTGACTATTCACAGGTGATATATTTCAATTAGAAAGTTTCTATATTTTTTATGATGTAACAATTCGGGGGGACCAGCAAGATTACAGTCTGTTATAAGATTACAGACTGTTCGCAGCTGGGAGTTACCAATGAAAAATACATAAAATTAACATATATTAACTTGAAAAGAAAAGGGGAATATGATACTATTTAGAAATAGTAGTAATTTGGGAGCAATGAATGAAAGAATATTTTTATAAAAAAGAATATAAATACATGTACTTAGCCAAAATATCTTATAGTTTTGGTAATGCCTTAATGGAAACATTTGGAACAGTAATGCTTTACAAAAATGGAATTCCCATATGGCTTATTTTATTAATTTATGGATTAAGATTTGGAATAACAGGGTTGTGTACACCATTATTTGTGACCATATCTTCTAAAATAGGGATAGCAAAATGTGTGTTACTTTCCAATATATTTAACGTTGTGAGTACTTATATAATGCTAGATGGAAATGATATTTACAAAAATATCATGGTATTTATTTTAGCCATGGGACTGAAGGGAATATCAAATCCATTATCAGACGCTTTATCCAGTAAATATGTAGAGACAGAACATAGGGGAAGGTTTAATGGTCTTTTAGGAATTAGTAAAATAGTAGGAACAGCAATGGCAAGCATTTTAGTAGCTTGGGGGGTGATAACACAAAATCATATTACCTTGTTTTCTATCATTGCAATTTTCTTTTTGTTAGAATACATTTTCATTCAGAAGATAGATTATAAAGTAGAAAACGATACAAGTGCTTTTAAAGCATCTATGAAGTATATAGGGAAAAGTAAAAGTAGATATAAAATGATATATGAATTAAGAACGAATCACATCATAGAAAGACAATTTGTACCACTTTATTTATATTTGGTATTAAAAGATTTTCAACTATTTTCTTCTGTTATAATTGTATCCTTATTACTGCAAATTATTACAGTGGCATTTATAGGAAAATATTCCGACAAAAATATAGTAAAGGCAAATAATCTAGTTACCATTATGAAAGCAATGATAACAGCAATATTCCTATTTTCTAGAAATAAAATGCTAATATCATGTAATAAGACATTAAATGATAATTTTGAAAAAGTATATGAAACATCGATTCAAACATCCATTCAAAATATTATAAAAGAATCAAAAGAAAACAATGAACTTTTATCAGCAGTTGGTCAAATGAGTTTGTGTTTTACAGAAGTCATGGTATTTGTAGTTTTAGCTATTTTAGCAACTTTTATGGGAGAGGGTGTGTTTTATATCATATTTATGTTATCTATTATTTCAACCATTGCTATTAACTTTAATATAAAACAATCTAGGTAATTACCTATTTATATATTTTACAATTTTCACAGGTAAAATAAGAATTACTAATTCCATTAAAGTACCAATTAATGACTCTAATGATTCTACCATGGTAACAACTAAAATGTTTTTGTCAGTCTCTTTTGTTTTTAGTTTATGGATAAAATTACATACCCTCTGATAGACACTTTTCATCGATTCTGCTTCTGGGTAGTTTAAATTACTTTGATACCATCCAGAAAAATTGCCAGTCTAAATCAGTAAAAGAGACTTTTTCATAAATTCCTAAATGTCTTTCTTTTAATCGATTTTCTATTTTAATTTCTCCTATTATAATGTCACAATTTTTTTAGTAAAGTCTAAATTATTCCAAGAATCGTCTTCATAGCCAATCGTATAAACATTAGTTGCCCAAATATCTTTTTCTAACATAGTAATTAAATTTTTGTTAGTGTTTTTATCAGTAAAGCGTTTTACAGAAGTTATGATTTCTAGTTTTGGATTGGCTTTGGCAATTTCACCAATCAAAAATTTTCCTCTTTTGTTCAAGCCTAAAACTCTTACATAAGGCTGTGTCTTTTTACAAACTTCCATATCTTTTTTGGTAATGCCTAATAAGGCATATAGTAAAATCCTTTGAAGACGGGTTGTTGTGTATCTTTTGGATTTGATAATATTTAAAAATTCAATTATGGTATTACAAGAATTAGCCGCATTTTTGATGGCAAATTCTAAGCCTTCAGAAACATCTGGTAGTTCTGCAATTTCTGCCGTTTCCATTTTTCTTAAAATATAAATGATTTGCTTTTCAAAGACAGAAATGTCAGGGACAATATGACCAGTTTTGATATTTTGTACTAAAGTAGCGTAACTAGGAGCTGGCATAAGATTTTGTAAAGGTTTAAAACCATTGTTTTTGATAATGTTTCGAATGGCTGTGCTACTTGCGATATTGCCAGTGTAAGTTAAATCGTTATAGCCAGCTTCATATCTTGGAATGCTAACAGGTTGCAGGTTACTTTTAAACTTTTTTAAAGCTTTTAAATATTCAATTCCTAAAATGTTATTAGGAGAAGAGAGAACATTAGCATAGGTTCTAATATCACTAAGGTACATCATTAGTGCACTTTCTCGGGCTTTTGGGAAGGAAACTCCCTTTTTTAATTCATGGGATAATAATGTTTTATATCTTCTTGGTTCACGATACAGAATATCGGCACATTTGCCTAGAATTTCAAGGTTAGCAGTCTCTGCTCCAAAGGAAATGTAGTCTACTACCTTTAGAGAATCTAGAATTTTAATGCTACCTTCGGCAAAGTTTTCAGCACTTGATATAGAGTATAAAACAGGTAATTCAATGACTAAATCAATACCACATTGAATGGCTGATTCAGCTTTTGACCATTTATCGATTAAAGAAGTGCTTCCACGCTGCGTAAAGTTCCCACTCATAATGGCAACTGTATAACTAGAACCTGTATCTTGTTTTGATTTTTCTAAATGGTATAAATGTCCATTATGAAAAGGATTGTATTCGGCAACTATACCTAAAACTTTACTCATAAAAACCCCTTCTTGTCCCGTTTTTTTATTTATGCTATAATAGTATCATAAAAA
The DNA here is from genome assembly GCA_948467495.1 of uncultured Clostridium sp. Taxonomy (GTDB): domain Bacteria; phylum Bacillota; class Clostridia; order TANB77; family CAG-508; genus CAG-269. The sequence goes on along the minus strand of CAOKEO010000003.1, from coordinate 22,678 downwards.
ACAAAAAAAGACAAATAGAAAGGACAAATTTATGGAAAAAGTTATTATTTATACAGATGGTGCCTGCTCTGGTAACCCAGGACCAGGGGGATGGGGTGCAATTTTAATGCACCTTGAGAATAAAAAAGAAATATCTGGTGGAAAAAAAAATACGACCAATAATATAATGGAATTAACAGCAGTCATAGAAGGGTTAAAAGCGTTGAAGTTTCCTTGTGAAGTGGAATTATATAGTGATAGTGCTTATGTAGTTAATGCTTTTGAAAAAGGCTGGATTTATAATTGGGTGAAAAATAATTGGAAAACAGCAGGAAAGGATCCTGTTAAAAATCAAGAACTTTGGCAGGAGTTATATGCCTTGACCAAAACGCATAAAGTGACATTTTATAAGGTAAAGGGGCATAGTGATAACCAGTATAATAATCGTTGTGATGAATTGGCAAGAATGGCGACTTTGGAACAGGCACAAACTGGCCATGACCAAAATAAATAATTATTACATTTCTGTTACATTAAGGAAAAATATTGAAATATTTTGTAGATTCCGATATAATAGAAAATAGGGAGGAGTCACATGAATACCTTTGCAGATTATATATTAGAAGAAGAAGAATTAGATTCAAAAATGGAAATAACCTATTATTTGTCGAAAAAAGCAAAAGTATTTTTTGACAAATCAATTGTATTTAAAACAGAACTGGCAAGACTTTTTTTGAATTATTCTAAAATTGAAGTAGACAAAAATTTTGTTTTGACAGCTTGTTTACTTTGTAATTGTAAAAAAGTTGGAAATGTGCAAGATATTAACCAAATTCATGATTTTGCAAAAGAAGGAGCTAGTTATTTAAGTGGCATTGGATTTAGTAAAAGATTTTGTAAAATATGTAAAGAAGTAAATCGATATAGTAAGAGTAACCCAAGAGAAAGAGAAAGTGATATTTTGGAATTAGTAGATCAATTTGGTGGTATGTTATTAGATAGACCAGAAAGAATTGGTTTTAAGCCAGATGAAGCACTTGTCTTACTAGAACATAGAAATTTAAAAACAGAATATAATCGTTATATGAATACTTTTATTGAATTTGTTAATTTTTTAGAGAAAATACAAATGAAAGATTTAACGCATTCTATGACAGTGCTAAGAAAACTTGTCAAATTACATAATGAAACAGAAGAATTAACGAAATTTATCCAAAAAGTAGTTTACGAATTTGAACCTAAGGTTGATCAATTAATTGCAGAACAGAATAAAGAAATGGCAACAGAAATGTTTGGTAAGGTACAAAATTCAAATAGACCATTGTTTAGTCAAGAAACTACTAGAAAAATCATGGCACATTTACATGATGATCCTAAAATAGGAGCCAATGAGATTGAATAAATTTAAAAGTTGCCAAAAGGGACAATCCTTTTTGGCAATTTTTAAAAAATTTTAAGAGGAAAGGAAAAAAGAAAGATGTATGAAATATTTGCAGACTTACATGTACACATAGGAAGAAGTGAGGCAGGAAAGCCAATTAAGATAACGGCAGCAAGGAGTTTGAATTTTGCTAATATTGCGAAGGAATGTGCAGACAGAAAGGGGATTCATGTAGTTGGAATTATAGATTGTGCTTCTCCTTATGTGATAGAGGATATTGAGAATTTCTTGAAAACGGGAGAGGCCTATGAATTAGAAGATGGTGGAATTATTTATAAAGATAAAGTTTGTATTTTACTGGGAAGTGAAGTAGAAACTTCCGAAAAAGGAAGAAATGGAAAGTGTGGAAGTGCTCATAATATATGTTTTTTTCCACATTTGAAAGAGATTAAGAAATTTTCGAATGAGCTAAGTAATCATTTAAAAAATATTACATTAAGTACACAAAGAACGGATTTATCAGGATATGATTTAATTGATATAGTAGAGAAATACAATGGGATTTTAATTCCAGCTCATGTTTTTACACCACATAAAAGTTATTACGGAAACTGTACCAATCGACTAGGAAATATATTCAAAGAGAAATTTGATAAGATATTTGCGATTGAATTGGGCTTGAGTTCAGATACTTATTTAGCCGATATGATTTCAGAATTAGAGACAAGGACGTTTGTAACTAATTCCGATGCTCATTCTTTACCTAAAATTGCTAGAGAATACAATAAGATGCAAGTAGAAGATATTTCTTTTAAAGAAATTGTGATGGCATTGAAAAATGAGAAGGGAAGAAAAGTTCTTGCCAATTATGGATTAGACCCTAAACTTGGAAAATATCATAGAACTTATTGTGATGATTGTGAAGATTCTATTGAAACAAAGCAACCAGTTGAAATTTGTCCAAAATGTGGTGGAAAGAATGTGACTTTTGGCGTTTTTGATAGAATTGAATTATTGAAAGACAAAAAGGAAACGAAAAGTCCTTGTCATAGACCTCCTTATATTTATCAAGTGCCACTTGGCTTTATTCCAGGTGTTGGAGGAAAAACAATAGATAAATTGCTAGATACTTTTGAGACAGAGATGAATATCTTACACAAATTGTCTAAGGATGATATGGAAGCAGTGGTAGGAGAAAAAGTTGCCAATTATATTGTAAAAGCCAGAGAAGGAAAAATGCAAATTCATTCTGGTGGTGGCGGAAACTATGGCAAAGTGAAAGAATGATTTTTTTGACAAGAGGGACATCCCTTTTTGTCACATAGGTTATTTTGTATAAAATAACTTTTTTTAAAATTTGTTTTTTATGAATTATCTGAATATGAAAAAAAGGGATACTCTTCTTGTACAAAAAAGAGTTCTAAAAAGCTCCTTATCGAATACACATTATGTATAAAGATAAGGAGAATTTTATGAAGAGAAGCAAGCCAATAAAGATATTAGAAATTATCAAAGAACATGTTATGAATAACAAAAAAGAATATATGATGGTGTCACTATTGTTCATCATTGGAATATTTTTAGGGGTACTTTTTGTGAATAATGTGCAAGATAGTCCCAAATTGGAGATTACCGATTACTTGAATCGCTTTATAGAGGAAATGAAAAGTTCAGAAGGCTTAAACCATATGGCGTTACTAAAAAATAGCATAGGACAAAATATTTTATTAGCTGTTATTTTATGGTTTTTTGGGACGACTGTAATAGGAATACCAGTTGTTTTTGGATTGGTGTTATATCGAGGCTTCTGCTTAGGCTATACGATTGCAGTATGTGTTACTGTTGTAGGATTACCACAGGGAATATGGTTTGTGATGATTTTACTTTTATTGCAAAACTTGTTGTTTATACCAGCAGTTCTAGCATTAGCTGTTAGTGGATTCAAGCTATATAAATCTATTATAAAAGATAGAAACAAGGAAAATGTAAAAATAGAAGTAGTGAGGCATACTATTTTTTCTTTTATTATGTTATTGCTTTTGGTTTTGTCGTCTGTGATTGAAATCTTTTTATCAACAAATCTTTTTAAGGTTTTGGTAAAATATTTTTAAAAATATTGAAAAACCTATTTACATTTTTAAAATTCTTTGATATAACTATGTATAGTTTATGTTAATAGATTATTTTAAATTATAATAAGGGTAGGGGAAATAAATGGAAAGACAGTTAAAATACTTTTTTGATTTTTTAGAGAATGATAAAAAATTATCAGAAAACACATTGCAATCTTATAAAAGAGATTTGAAACAATTCAAAAGATATCTTGAAGCATGTGAGCTTCATTACAATAGAGTAAAGGAAGAAGATATTAGAGATTATATCAAGGAATTACAAGAAGAGGGGAAAAAGCCATCTAGTATATCTAGGTGTATTGCTTCTATTCGTTCATTTTATCAATTTATATTAAAAAATAAGAAAATAAAAGTAGATCCAACCCAAAATATTCAATCACCAAAAATTGAAAAAAGAGTTCCAAGTGTACTAACTTCAAAGGAAGTGGAATTATTATTAGATCAACCAAAAGATATTGATTTAAAAGGAATTCGTGATAAGGCTATGCTTGAGTTTGCTTATGCAACTGGTATGAGAGTAACAGAAATTGTTTCATTAAATATGGAAGATGTAAACTTAGAAGAAGGATATGTGACTTGTAAACATGGTTCGAAACAACGTAATATACCATTGGGTAATTTATCATTAAAAGCATTAAGAGAATATGTGGATGAGGCAAGAGATATTTTAGTAAAGACAGCAGAAGAAGAAGCTTTGTTTGTTAATATTAATGGTAGTAGATTGACAAGACAAGGATTCTGGAAAATTATCAAATATTATAAAGAACAAGCTCATATTACAAAAGATATTACGCCTCATGTTTTGAGACATTCTTTTGCTACTCACCTTTTACAAAATGGGGCAGATTTAAAGGCAATTCAAAATATGTTGGGACATTCTGATATTTCTTCTACACAGGTGTATATGCAATTCCAAGATGAAGGTTTGAAAAATGTTTATAGAAAAGCTCATCCAAGAGCATAATTGATTTAGATAAATAAGAGAAGAATTATTATTTATGAAAAATAATAGTTCTTTTTTGTTTTTTTTCGAAAAATAGTAATACTACAAAAAATAGTAAAAAGTTTAGGAAGGCTATTTCTTTTTTATCAAATATATATTAAAATAATAAGTGAAATGAGGTAGAAAAATGGTATTTGAAGAAGAAATAGAAGAAATGAAAAAAATAGAAGAAGAAATAAGACAACAAAGAGCCAAAAAAATGAAAAAGAACAAAAAGGCTAAGATTAAAAACCAAAAAAGAATAAAAGTAATTGCTTGTATGATAATGTTAATTTTATTCATAATAATAGCATTTTTAGGTTATTCCTATTATAGAAAATGGAGTTATCATCAAAAAGTAATACAAAGTAATAATCCCAAAATAGAATGGGAACCAGTAAAAAGAGTGAATTTATGGAATGAAACAATTGAAAATTTAAGAGAAAATAATAAATACATAGAAGTCAATTATGATAAATATAAAGTAAAATTAGACACAGAAAAATTAGAGGCGAGTAATAAGTTTGCTATACAAATTGAAAATAAAGTAAGTCAGTATCAAGAATGGGAAAACCAAGATATTTTAGAGATTGATGTATCAAAAGTACAACCATATCATCTTTTAGAACAAATAGAATTGAATACGAATGAATTATTAAAAGGCCTAAATAAAGTTGATATCTATGGAATAAAAGCAGAAGACAAGAAGATTGAATACATAGAAACAAAAGAAATTCATGAAGATAATATAACACTAGTTTTAAGAGAAGAATACGAAAAATATATTCTGGTATATGTACCAATTCAAGAAATAAAGGTAGAGGAAGAGGAAATAGAAATTTTTAAAGATGAATTGTATCAAATGCAAATAGAAATAAAACCTACCAATGCGACTACTAAAATGATACATATAGAAGATTTAAAAGGAGAAAGTATTATTCAAGTGAAGGAAAATGGAGTAATACATGCCATTGAAGTAGGAAGTACAGAATTTGAAATAGAAGCTGAACAAGGAAATGTTAAAAAGACAGTGAAAGTGACAGTAAAAGAAAAAACAGAAGTAGGAGAAATGCCAACAGAAGAAGAAAAATCGCAGTCAGAAGGAGAAAAAGAAGTCATAGGTTTAGATACAGTTCGAATTCAAAATGATGAAAGTCAAGTAAGTGCAACGATATTAGATAATTATAAAAATGGAGTGCTAATTGTTAATAAGAATTATCCATTACCAAGCCATTATGACCCAGGTACTAGTCCAGAAGCTTTACAAGCTTTTGATAATATGAAATTAAAAGCAAGACAAGAGGGAATTTCGTTAAAAATAGTTTCAGGATATCGATCTTTTCAAACGCAACAATCTATTTATCAAAGAAATTTAAGATTATATGGAGAGGAAGTAGCTAATTCCTTTTCTGCTAAACCAGGACAATCAGAACATCAAACAGGACTTGCTTTTGATGTTAATAGCACAAGATGGGATTTTAAAGAGACAGCAGAAGCTAAATGGCTAGCAGAGAATTGTTACGATTTTGGATTTATTATCCGATATCCAGAAAATAAAGAAGAAAAGACGGGATATGTTTATGAGCCATGGCATATTCGATATGTGGGAAATAAAGTGGCAACTGAGATTAAAAATACTGGATTTTGTTTAGAAGAATATGTTGGGATTTAGAAAATTACTAGACAAGATGCCCAAAAAAAGATATAATAAATCTGTGGCAGTATGCAGTGAATGGTCGCTTACGCAGTGTTACAAAAATAATAGATTAGACTTTAAGTTATCAAAAAAGGAAAGAAAAATAAAATGAAAAAGAAAGTGTTATTTATAGCAAGTACAGGTGGACATTTAAATGAATTGATGCAATTATCATCGCTATTTGAAAAATATGATTATCATATTATAACAGAAAAAGACAAAGCAAATGAAAACCTAAAAGAAAAGTATGGAAATAGACTGTATTTTTTACCGTATGGAACTAGGGCAAAGCTATTTACCTATATTTTTAAATATTGGTATCTTTGTTTCAAAACAGTTTACCTTTATTTTAAAATACATCCAAAAGTGATTGTAACCACAGGAACGCATACAGCTGGACCAATGTGTTATTTAGGCAAAATTTTCGGAAGCAAAATAGTTTATATTGAGACATTTGCCAATACCCATCGCAAAACAGCAACAGGAAGACTGATTTATCCCATAGCTGATTTGTTTATTGTGCAATGGGAGGAAATGCTTGCAATATATCCAAAAGCAGTATATGGAGGTTCAATTTATTAATGATTTTAGTATTATTAGGTACACAAAATAATAGTTTTCACCGCTTATTAGAAGAAATCGAACGATTCATAGAAAGTGGAATCATCAAAGAAGAAGTGATTGTACAAGCTGGCTATACCCAATATACATCAAACAATATGAAGATGTTAGGATTGATTTCGAAACAGGAATTAGAAAAGTTACAAAACGAAGCGGATTTCATTATTACACATGGAGGAGTAGGTTCTATTTTATTATCCATTACAAAAAATAAAAAAGTGATAGCAGTTCCTCGCTTACATCAATACAATGAGCATGTAAATGACCATCAAAAGGAAATTGTAGAACTGTTTAATCAGAAGGGCTATATTATTGGCGTGGAAGGTGTAGAAGGATTAGAACAAGCAATAGGACAAATAAAAGATTTTCAACCAAAGAAGTATGAACAAAATCATGATAAAATGTTGAAGATAATAGAAGATTTTATAGAAAATTGTTGAGGTTCTAAAATTGCCAATAGGGTCAGACTTTTTTGGCAATTTATATAAATTGTAAAAATAATTATTAAATATATAAATAATCAGTAGAAAATTATAAAATTAGAAATTGCCAAAGAAGTATGCCCCTATTGGCAATCGTAAGTTTTATCAATTAAAAAGGAGCAAATGTTGTGGCAAATAAAGAAATTATCAATAAAGTATTTAATTCTGTATGGTTTGTCATTTTAATAGGAGGTTTATTGCTAGGTAAGACATTTTTATTTTATCATAATACAATAGCGATTAATGAACCAATAGAAATAGAAACCATGGTGGGAACGGTTTGTTTTATTCTCGTTATGGTATGTTTCCTTAGCATTTTACCAAATCGAATGAGAATTACATTATCCATTTTGGTAAATTTTTTGGTTAGTCTTTTACTGTTTGGTGACCATGTATATTATGTTTTTTCTAATAGTGTAATTTCTGTTGCACAGTTTACGAATCTTCAATATGGAGAAGAAATAGCCGATACTTTGCCTATGGTCATGCAATTTAAACAGATTTTGTATTTTTTAGATATCATTGTTTTCATTGGTTTGGGACTTGGAAAAATCATAAAGTGGGAAAAGAAAGAAAAGGCTACAAAGAGACAAGTGATTGGTAAAGCTATCACAGGAATGGTTGGCATAGGAATTTTGATAATGGTTGGAATTAGTTATATCGAAAAGGGAAAATTAAAATCTTATAATAAAGACCTACAAATTCGTGAAGCAACTATTTTTGGTTATCATATAGCTGATTTTACCAATAGTCTTACTATCAAACAACAAACAAAATACAAAAATCAGGATAGTATGTTGCAAGATTATCATGAGCTAAAAGAAAAATATGATACCAAATATGGCCAAAAGATGTATCCCATACAAGGCATGTTAGAGAACAAAAATGTTATGATTGTGCAGCTCGAATCAGTGCAAGAATTTGTTGTTAATCAAGAAATTAATGGAAAACAAATCACGCCAAATTTAAATCAATTTTTAAGAGAAAATATTGAATTTACCAATATGCATATGCAAAGTTATTCTACAACAGCAGATTCCGAACATTCTACCATAACTTCTATTTATCCGATGGAAAATGGTATGTCATTTAGCAAATATTATACCAATACTTATGATGATTTATTTAAAATTTTCAATCAGAAAAATTATCATACTTCTTATATGCATGGAAATTATCCTTATTTTTGGAATCGTGGTAATGTATATGGACGATTCCATTTGAATGAATTAGTTTTAAAAGAACAGTTTGAGGATTTATCAGAAAATATCAATGGTGATTTATCAGATGAATTACTATACAGGCAAGCGGTACAAAAGTGTAAAACCTATGATAGTCCATTTCTATCCTATATTGTAGCAGCATCGTCCCACACACCATATACCTTAGAAGGTTTGCAAGATAAAAGTAAAGTCAGTATTGATGTAGGAAAATATAAAGATACCTATTTTGGAAATTATTTAGAAGCTATGAATTATGCAGATTATGCATTTGGCGTTCTAATACAAGAACTGAAAGAAGCGGGATTATATGATGATACAGCTATTTTAGTATTTGGTGACCATAATGGATTAAATAGGTATAATGAAGAATTAATCGATTTTTTAAATTATACAAATCCAAATATGACAGATATAGATTTAAAATTAAACTATACCAGAGTAGCTTGTGGCTTTAAAATTCCAGAAATGAAGCACATAAAAATTGAAAAGCCAATCAACAAATTGGATATTAAGCCAACTTTAGCTTATTTGTGCAACTTAGAGGATACTTTTTCATTAGGTACTAACTTCTTTGCTAATAAAGATTTTGTGTGCTTAAATAATGAAAGAATAATAACGAGTCGTTATTATTATGATGAGCAATGGTATGACAGGAAAACAGGAGAAATGCTAAATGGGGAAGAACTGGATAAAGCTACTGAAAAATTGTTAGAGGAGTATTATCAAGATATGAAGAAGGAATTGGATATATCGAATTCCGTTACAATTCATAACTTGTTAAAATGAGACAAGGGGGACAGGTCTGAAATGTCTCATGAAAGGAGAATGAACCTACATGGAAGAAGAAAGAATTGTAAGTCCAGAAATGGAAGGACAAGCAGAAGAAAGATTAGAAAATTCCTTAAGACCCAAGACATTAGATGAGTATATTGGACAAAACAAAGTCAAGGAAAATATGAAAATATACATAGAAGCTGCCCAAAAAAGAGGGGAGCCATTAGATCATGTTTTACTATATGGACCTCCAGGGCTAGGAAAAACGACTTTATCTAATATCATATCCAATGAAATGAATTCTAACATCAAAATCACTTCTGGACCAGCGATTGAAAAACCAGGAGATTTAGCTTCTTTACTAACCAATCTTTCTGAATTTGATGTATTATTTATTGATGAAATACATCGATTAAGCAAGAGTGTAGAGGAAATATTATATCCTGCTTTAGAGGATTATACGTTAGACATTATGATTGGAAAAGGACCAAGTGCGAGGTCAATTCGATTAGATTTACCAAAGTTTACTCTAATTGGTGCAACCACAAAAGCAGGAGCTTTATCCACGCCATTACGTGACCGCTTTGGTATTGTTCATCGCTTAGAATTGTATTCGATAGAAGATTTAATAACCATTGTGAAAAGGTCAAGCAAAATTTTAGAAGTAAAAATCGAAGAAGAAGCAGCTAAAGAGATAGCTAGAAGGTCAAGAGGAACACCAAGAATCGCGAATCGATTATTAAAAAGAGTAAGAGATTATGCTATTGTTTTAGGAGATGGAGATATTACTTTAAAAATCACGAAGCATGCTTTAAATCAATTGGAAATTGATGAACTTGGTTTAGATGAAATAGATAGAAAAATACTAGAAACGATAATTATTCAGTATGGCGGTAGACCTGTTGGAATAGAAGCTTTAGCAGTAAGTGTGGGAGAAGAAATGGATACCATAGAAGATGTGTATGAACCCTACTTAATTCAAATTGGTTTTATGGCAAGAACTTTACGAGGAAGACAAGCTTTGCCACCAGCTTATCAGCATTTGGGATATGACATGCCACAAGAATGATTTTGGGGGATGCCTTAGTTGTGATAGCATTAAGCCAGTTTACTGGTAAGTAATACCTTTAGAGACGGAGGAAAAAATGATGAAGTTATTATTACATACATGTTGTGCACCTTGTAGTGTATATTGTATTGATACTTTGAGAGAAGAAGGAATTGAGCCAACTGTTTATTGGTTTAACCCCAACATACATCCATACATGGAATACAAAGCTAGAAGAGATTGCCTAAAAGAATATACAAGTAATATAGGAGTTCAAGCTATTTTTGAAGAAAATTATGGACTAAGAGATTTTTGTAAAAATGTAGTAAAGAATTTGGAAAATCGATGCCAAGAGTATTGCTATCCTGTTCGTTTAGAACAGACTGCCAAATATGCTAAAGAAAATGGATATGATAGCTTTTCGACTACATTGTTGGTTAGCCCTTATCAAAAGCATGAGATGTTAATTCAAGTGGCAGAACAAATGGCGAAAAAGTATGGCATAAAATTCTTGTACCGAGATTTTAGAATTGGTTTTCGTCAAGGACAAGCAAAAGCGAGAGAGTTAGGTTTGTATAGGCAGAAATATTGCGGCTGTGTTTTTTCGGAGGAGGATATATATGCCAATCAAATAAAAAAGGAGAGAAACATGATAAAAATATTATTTGTATGTTATGGGAATATATGTAGGTCACCAATGGCAGAATATGTATGCAAAGACATGGTAAAAAAGGAAGGGTTAAAAGAACAATTTTACATTGACTCAGCAGCAACCAGTAGTGAAGAAATAGGAAATCCTGTTCATTGTGGTACGAGAAATAAATTAGAAGAAATGAATATACCATGTGGAAACCATAGAGCTAAAAGAATAACGAAACAAGACTATGATAAATTTGATTATATCATTGGTATGGAAGAACGAAATATAGAAGATATAAAAAGAATAGTAGGAAAAGATAGTAAAAATAAAGTTTGTAAACTTTTAGATTTTTCTGCCAATCCAAGAAATATTGCAGACCCCTGGTACACAGGTGACTTTGATACTACTTATCATGATGTGGTAGAAGGCTTGCAAGCATTTCTGAAACATATAAAAGAAAATAAAAAATAGCAAGATAGGAGTAAAGAATGAAATTAAAAAAAGAAAAAGTTAGTAAATTAGTAATGGTAATTTTTATTAACTTAATCCTATTTGGAATAACCAATATCCTATTTGATATAAAATATGAACAAGTAGATGATTTCATCATCTATCACTTATACTCTGGATTAGATGGAACCTATAATCCACATGGCATATATATACATCCACTTATATGTTTTATCATTAGCCTATTATTTAGAATTGTACCAATGATAAATTGGCACAGTATTTTTCTATTAAGTATGCAATTTATTTGTTTTACAGTAATTGGCTATACCATATTAAAAAAGCATAACAATGGCATATCTGTTATACTGTACACTATATTTGCAGGCGTATTTTATACAGCTTTATTAATGCTAATTCAATACACGTCTGTAGCAGCTTTACTAATATTAACATCTTTTATAGTTCTTATAGATAAATTAGAAAAGAAAGAACAGATAAAAACAAAAGAGAAGGTATTGCTATTTGTATTATATACTCTAGGAATTATGACAAGAATGCAATCACTACTTATTATCGTACCATTTATGATAATCTATTTCATCTTATTTGTGATAGGATATAAACGTAAGAAATTAGAAAAAACTCAACTAATAAAAATGTTACAATATTATTTCGTATATCTTATCATTACAACCATAGTATATCTATCCAATAGCATGCTATATCAGACAGATTCTGTGTATAAAGAATACATAGAATACAATGAGATTCGAACTACTTTACAGGATTTAATCTATGTAGACTATGAAGAAAATAAAGAGATTTTCGATGAAGTCGGATGGTCTCAAAATGACCATTATATGTTTTATACCTTTAATTTTGGTGACGAGAATATATATTCCAAAGAAAATCTAGAAAAAATCTTAGATGCTAAAATTCAGAAAGATGGTAAAAATTATTTTAGTACGAATCTTTCCAAGATAAAGAAAAGTTTTTTATCACAATGCATGAATGAAAATACGTATATAACCATTGTATTTACCGCTATCTTTATCACAAGTCTATTTCAAGAAAGGAAAGCAAAGTATAGTCTATTAATATTTGTTACTACTGTGGCAATTAATGTATTATTTATTGTAATGAATAGAAGTATGTTAAGGGTAGTGATTCCTGAATATATATTAGGAACAGCACTCATTATGTATCATTTAAAAATAAAAGATAATCATGAAATAAAAGACAATATTAAAAATTGCACGATTATTGTTTTCATGATAACATGGTTGTGCATGTTAGTAGGAAATCATTATAATTATGATTATCAGTTAGAAGATTATGAGAGTTGTCAAAAGGTAATCAATTATACCAATCATCATAAAGAAAATGTGTACCTATATACGGTTCCTTCTTTACAATTTAGATATTTAGCCTATTCTGTATATCAAATGCCACCCAAATCAGCATTTTCCAATTTGAGAGTGATGGGAGGATGGGATATGTTTACACAAAATTATTATGATTTTAAAAAGAGATATAATTTGGAAGGAAACTTACTAGATTTACTGAAAGATTATGTTTATCTAGTAGATGGAGATGTATATTGGTCAGGAAGAAGGTATCAAAATTATAAATCAAATATCGTGTTAGCTATCAAAGAAAATTATGATATAGATGTTAAATGTGAACCGATTGAACAATTTGATAATTTAGCAATTTATAAAGTGAATCCAATCAATAAGAATGAAAAATAGGAGGAGAAGTTTTGGAAAAATTAGTATTAGTAGATGGTAACAGTATCATGAACCGAGCATTTTATGGAATCATGGGAAGCAAAATGCTAACTACAAAAGACGGAAAATACACCAATGCCGTTTATGGTTTTTTAGCCATTTTATTCAAACTATTAGAAGATGTGAATCCAGAATATTTAGTCGTTGCTTTTGACTTAAAAGCACCAACGGCAAGACATAAGTTATATGAAGGATATAAGGCAACAAGAAAAGGGATGCCACAAGAATTAGCAGAGCAAATGCCTATGATAAAAGAAATTTTAAGAGCCATGAACATTGATATTGTAGAGATGGAAGGCTATGAAGCAGATGACGTGCTACGGAACTTTATCTCGTTATGGAGAAAAGCAAGGATTAGAGGTAATCATACTTTCAGGAGACAGAGATACCTTTCAATTAGCGACTGACAAAGTAACGATTCGCATTCCTCATACCAAAGGAGGAAAAACCGAAACGGATGAATATAATCGAGAAAGAATCATAGAAACCTATGGATTAGAGCCAAAACAATTAATTGATGTCAAAGGGTTACAAGGAGATTCTTCTGATAATATTCCAGGTGTGCCAGGAGTAGGAGAGAAAACAGCCCTAGCCTTAATTCAAAAATTCGGTTCGATTGAGAATTTATATGAGAAAGTAGACAAACAAGAAGCAGAATTAAAGGGCAAGCAAAAAGAAAAAATAGAGAACAACAAAGATTTAGCATTTTTATCTAAAACCTTAGGAACCATTAATTTGGAGGTACCGATTCAAGATACGTTAGAGGATTTCAAAGTGGAGGAATGGGACAAGCCAAAAGTTTTAGAATTATTTAAAGAGTTAAACTTTAATCGTTATATTGACCGATTTTCTTTGCGTGGAGAAGAAAAAGTAAAAGAAGAACCAAAAGATTTATTTCAAATAGTAGATAAATCCAAACAAGAGGTCATAAGATTTATAGAAGAACAAAAACAAATGATTTTTTCGATTCATACAAGCGAGGATGCGAAACCAGAAAAAATCATGAAAGAAAAGATAGTGGGATTGACGGTTTTTGATGAAAATAGGCAAGAAGCGGTTTATTTAGTCATTCAAGAAGAACAAGAGATTCAAGACTTTCAAACTATTTTCGAAAATGAGACGATTCAAAAAATTAGTATGGATTTAACCAAAAGTTATATTTTATTAAAGCAAGTAGGAATTGATTTAAAAGGAATTTACTACGATATTGCTATTGCAAGTTATATTTTAAATCCAAGCAATAATAAACTAGAAATAGAAAGATTAATGGAGCAATATTTAGAAGTCAATGTGCAAGAATTAGTGGGAGAAGAACCAAACCAACAACAAATCAATTTATTTGAGGCGATACAACCAGAAGCAATTTCAGCCAATCAAAAAGAGAAGGAAAGACAGGCTTTTTATGCTTATGGAATTGCGAAAATCAAAGAAATCACCTTAAAACAGTTAGAAGAAATAGGGGCTTTGGAATTATTTTACGAAATTGATATGCCAACTGTTGAAGTGTTGTCAAATATGCAATGGAACGGGATGTATGTAGACGAAGAAGAACTAAACCAGTTTGGAAAAGAATTAACCGAAAAATTAGAAACCATAACAAAAGTTATCTATGAAATGGCAGGAGAAGAGTTTAATATTAATTCCACCAAACAATTGGGAGAAATCCTATTTGAAAAAATGAAATTACCTGTTATCAAAAAGACAAAAAGTGGCTATTCTACCGATGTGGATGTATTAGAGAAACTAAAAAGAGAAGATCCTATTATTGAACAAATATTAGAGTATAGGCAATTGATGAAATTGAACTCAACTTATGTAGAAGGATTAAAACAATACATTAATCCAAAAACAAAGAGAATTCACTCTTTCTTCCATCAAACCATAACTGCCACAGGAAGAATCAGTTCAACCGAACCCAATCTTCAAAATATACCAACACGATTTGAACTCGGAAAAAGAGTTAGAAAAGTGTTCCAACCAGAAGAAGGAAAGCTATATATCGATGCTGACTACTCTCAAATAGAACTAAGAGTATTGGCTCATATATCAGAAGATGAACATATGATTCAAGCCTTTAAAGAAGGGCAAGATATTCATAAACAAGCAGCTTCCAAAGTGTTTAAAACACCAATTGAGGAAGTGACAAAAGAGCAAAGAAGTGATGCTAAAGCAGTAAACTTTGGAATTGTGTATGGAATTAGTGACTTTGGACTAGGAGAACAACTTGGCATTTCTAGAAAAAAAGCAAAACAATATATCACAGAATACTTAGAACAATATGCGGGAATTAAAGCTTTTATGGAAGGAATTACAGAAAAAGCCACAGAACAGGGCTATGTTGAGACGTTATTCCATAGAAGAAGATATATACCAGAACTAAAATCGAATAATTATATGGTAAGACAATTTGGGTCAAGAGCAGCCATGAATACACCAATTCAAGGAACGGCAGCAGACATCATGAAAATTGCTATGATTAAAGTACAGCAAGAAATTCAAAAAAGAGGATTGCAATCGAAAATTGTATTGCAAGTACATGATGAGATGATGATAGAAGCAGTGGAGGAAGAAAAAGAGGAAATCAAAGATATGATGAAACAATGTATGGAATCAGCAATTGATTTACAAGTGCCACTGATAGCAGATATAGCAGAAGCAAAGAACTGGTATGATTGTAAATAGGGACATGGGACATGGGGACGTAGATAATGTCCCTAAATACTTAAAACTGCTAACTTAATGTGTTATTTATTATTTTTTTACACCTTGTGTGTCGCAACCTTCAGATTTTTAAGAGGGTAGGTTGCTCCAATCGCACTCGCTTCGCTCGTTTAGTCGCTTACGCGGTGTTACAAAAATAATAAATAACACATTAAGTCAAAAATTTTGACTATTAAAGGTAGGGACATTATCTACGTCCCCATGTCCCTACCTTAAAAGGAGAGAGAAAAGATTGAAAAGCAAAAAACTCATCATTATTATTTTATTGGCTATCGTATTCGTGTGTGTTTTTTTAGGTAAGGATGCTTTGTTAAAAATGTTATATCCTAAGACCTATCAAGAATTAGTCTCTAGGTATGGAGAAAAATATCAGGTAGAGGAAAATCTTATTTTTGCTGTGATAAAGGCAGAGAGTAATTTTAAGAAAGAGGCTATTTCTAATCGTGATGCCATTGGTTTAATGCAATTGATGGAGGAGACGGCAAAAGATGTGGCTAAGAAAAATCAAATAGCAATCCATGAGGAGGATTTAAAAAATGAACTTTGTGATGTCAGTAAAAATATTGAGATAGGAACTTGTTATTTGTCCATTCTTATGCAGAAATACCAGAATAAAGAAGTGGCTTTGGCTGCCTATAATGCAGGAACAGGAACAGTGGATGGTTGGATTGAAAAGGGCATTATTAGAAAAGATGGAACTGATATTGAGAAAATTCCTTATAAAGAGACCAATCATTATGTTAGAAAAATAGTAAGAGATTATAAAATTTATGAGAGTTTGTACGAGTATAAAGGAAAAATGTAAAATTTTTTTGTAACAGAGTAGACAAATGACGAAAAATGGAATAAAATAGAAATATTAAAAGACAAAAAAGAAGGAGAAACAAAATGATAGTAGAACAATTAATTTTTACCGTTATTTCATTTACTATATTTGTGTATATGTTTTTTCGTATGATTCGAAATAATGACACAACTTATGTAGTAGTATTAGTTTTGGAAGCGATTGGAATTGCTCTTAATTTTGTAGAAGTATTATTTAGCGTTAAATTAAATATGTTATTTATCATTTTAAAATATATGTTATCTATCATACTTCCAATTGGTATCATGATTTTGGAAAAAAGAAATATGGGATTATACGAGATGATATATCTCCAAAGAGCAAAACTATATACATTTTTGGGCAATCACAAAAAAGCAAAACAAGCGTTAATTGATTTAATCGAAAAAAATCCAAATTCTTATAAAGCTCATAAAATGCTAGCTGAAATTTACGAGTTGGAAGGTGGCATGAGAAAAGCTATTGATGAATATGTACAAGCAATCGATTTGAATAAAAAAGATTATGATTCTTATTACAAAGTGGCAGAATTATTACATCATTTAGATAAGAAAGACCAAGCTTCTGAAATGTTATTTAATTTATTGAAGAAAAAGCCAGAAATGTGCAGAGCTTCTGAATTGTTAGGAGAAATCTTAATGGAAAAAGAACAATATAAAGAGGCGGTTAATGTGTATCAAGATGCTTTGAAATACAATCCAGTAAGTTATGAATTAAATTATAATTTGGGAATTGCTTATACGATGTTAAACGATTTTCAAAATGCCAAAACATGTTATGAAAAAGCAGCAGAAATTAATTCCTTATTATATAATGCAAAATATTCATTAGCAGAGATTGCCTTGATTTATAAAGATTTAGATGAAGCAGAAAAAAGATTTTTAGAAGCAATCGAGGAGGAAGAATTATCAGCAGATGGCTATTATGAATTAGCTAAGATTTATTTAATTAGAGGCGATAAAGATACGGCTATTAAATATATCAATACAGCGATTGATACGAATTCTAAAAAGATAGTAGAAAAAGTGAAAAAAGAACCAATTTTTATCCCAATTATGGCTAAAATTTCAATACCATTTAATTTGGAAGAACCAGCACAACAAGAACAAAAATTGCAAGAAAAAGAGGTAAAAGCCAAAGAACATCTTGAGGAAATGAGTGAAATAACGAGAAATTTGAGCTATCATGATATTAAATTATTGAAAAAAAATGTTTCTGGTAGAGGCAAAAAGATGGAAAAGGAAATTCAAGTACAAGAACAAAAAGAACAAAAAGAAAGACAAGATTAAATAATATCAAGTTTTGTATAATTTTTATAAAGTAACTCCCAACTGCATAACAGATTGTAAATCCAATTTTTATGGATTAAAAATTGGATAACATTCTGTAATTTGTTGGTCCCCCCGATTTGTCACTTTATAAAAATATACAAAACTTAATTATAGTAAATAATCCCTTGTTAAACTCATAAAATCTGTAAATTGAAATATACTAATCATAGATAAGGAGGAATTTTATGAGTACAAATTTTTCAATCATTGGTGGAGATTTAAGAATTATAAAATTAGCAAAAATGTTAGCAGAAGAAGGAAATACTATATATACGTATGGATTAGAAAAGGCAGAGGAATTAAAAAATGTAACGAATATTGTATTTTGTGAAAAATTAAAACATGCCATTCAAAATACGGAAGTGGTAATTGGACCCATTCCGTTTTCAAGTAACGGTAAAGACATTAATTCACCATTTAGTGATAACACAATTTCCATCCGAGAGTTTATGCATATGATTAACGCAAAAATTTTGATAGCAGGGAGCATATTACCAGAGATATATGATTTAGCCAATGATGAATATGTTGAGATTATTGACCTTATGAAAAGGGAGGAATTGGCGGTATTAAATACGATTTCAACAGCAGAAGGTGCCATAGAGATTGCCATTTCCAATACCAATAAAATCATACATGGAAGTGAAATTTTGATTTTAGGTTTTGGAAGAATTGGAAAAGTATTAGCTAGAAAAATGGCAGGGTTATCGGCTAAGGTCACTTGTGCTGCTAGAAAAGATGAGGATTTTGCATGGATTCGAGCATATGGTCATAAAGCTACAAATATCAATACATTAGGCGAAGGATTATCTCGATATGATATTATTATTAATACAGTACCTCATTTAGTCTTAACCCCAGAGAGATTACAATATGTGACTAATGATTGTTTGCTAATTGATTTGGCTTCTAATCCTGGTGGAATTGATAAAAAGACAGCAAAAGATAGAAATTTGAAGTTGGTTTGGGCTTTAGCTTTACCAGGTAAAGTGGCTCCTGTTACAACAGCAGAATTTATTAAAGATACGATTTATAATATTTTGAAGGAAATTTATAAGAAATAAGTAGATAATACCTTTAACTTAAAGTGTAATATATTATTTTTTTACACTTTGTGTGTCGCAACCTTCATGATTTTAAAATAGATGGTTGCTCCAATCGCACTCGCTTTGCTCGTTTGGTCGCTTACGCAGTGTCGCAAAAATAATATATTACATTTTAAGTTAATATTATTATCTCACATTATTAAGGAAGGAAAAGAAAGATGTTAATAGAAATGATAAAATCCGTTTTATTTGGAGTGGTAGAAGGTATTACAGAGTGGTTGCCAATTAGTAGTACAGGACACTTAATTTTAGTAGAACAATTTGTAAAACTAAAAGAAGTTTCACCAGAATTTTGGGGAATGTTCCAAGTGGTCATACAATTTGGTGCAATTTTAGCAGTTGTACTACTGTATTGGAATAAAATATGGCCAATCACTCAAAACAAAAAAGAAGCCATAAAGCCAACAGGAGTATTATCTTATTGGAAACAAGATACAATGATATTATGGGCGAAAATTTTAGTGGCTTGTGTGCCAGCAGCAGTGATAGGTGTATTTTTCGATGAGGTTTTTGAGGAGCTTTTCTACAATCCATTTTGTATTGCCATTGCTTTAATTGTGTTTGGTGTTGCTTTTATTGTAGTAGAAAATTTCAATCAAAAAAGGGATAATAAAAAATTAAAAGAAGCAAATTCTCAGATTACATATAAAGATGCTATTATGGTTGGTATATTTCAATTGTTAGCAGCTATCTTTCCAGGAACATCTCGTTCTGGAGCAACAATTATAGGTGGGTTATTAATAGGATTGTCAAGACCCAATGCAGCGGAGTTTACTTTTTATTTAGCGATTCCTACCATGTTAGGTGCAAGTTTGTTGAAGTTGGTTAAATTTGGATTGGCTTTTACGCAAATGGAACTTATTATTTTGTTAGTAGGTATGATAGTATCTTTCTTAGTGTCAGTAGTTGTTATAAAATTTTTGATGAATTATATCAAAAAGCATGATTTTAAACCTTTTGGTTATTATAGAATTATTTTAGGACTTATTGTGTTAGCTTATTTTTGTTTTGTGAAATAAAAGCAATTTTGCTAGAATAAAACATGGAAGAAATATTTCATGTTTTTATTCATTTGAGATACATATTGAAAGTAGGTGAAAATAATGAAATTTAATAGTGATAATTTATTATTGTATGCTGTGACGAATCGTTCTTGGACAGGTAAGAAGACTTTGTATGAACAGATAGAAGAGGCTCTTATGGGTGGAGTTACCTGTGTGCAACTTAGGGAAAAAGAGTTGGAAGAAGAAGCCTTTTTAGCAGAGGCTATAAAAATAAAAGAATTATGTCATATCTATCACGTGCCATTTTTGATAAATGATAATGTAAAAGTCGCTATGGCGTGCAAGGCAGATGGTGTTCATGTGGGACAAAGTGACTTTCCTGTTAGCGAGATTAGAAAAATGGTTGGCGATGATTTTATCATTGGTGCAACTGCTAAAACGATAGAACAAGCACAAAAAGCTGAAAGAGATGGTGCAAACTATCTTGGGGTGGGGGCTATTTTTCCATCACCTACCAAAAAGGATGCCATTCGTATTACAAGTAAGCAGTTGAAAGAAATATGTGATTCTGTTTCGATTCCTGCTGTCGCAATTGGTGGCATTAATCTTTCTAATATGACTGAAATTTTGGGGTGTGGTATGAAGGGAATTGCCGTTGTGTCAGCGATATTTGCAGCAGATAATATAAAGATAGCAACACAAGAATTAAAAAACAAGATAAGTCTTATGATAGAATAAAAAAACTCGCTTTTGCAAGTTTTTTTATTTGTCAAATATATTTATTTGCATGTTATTCAATTCTTCGATTGGTTCTTTCATTGGAATGACCACACATTTTTTCATATTCTTTACACTTGATTTTGTAATCCATTTGCAAACACAAGTAGCGGTAGTAGCTACAGGCTTGTTCATATTGCATAATCATTTCATTTGTATCCATGCCAGGTGGAGGCATATTGTAATCCATATAAGGTGGTACAAAATTATTATTAAAATCTCGTTCCATTTCCATCAACTCCTATTTCAATATATGTAATATTATCAGAAATATAACATAATTTTTTGTATGCGCTTAGGTGTGCGAGTGTTAAGCGAACTTACAGATAAGTAATACCTTTCGATATGGAGGAAAAAATCATGATGTTATAAATCAAAATTTAAAAAAGGAAAAATATTCATCAATAAATAAGTATAAAAAGCTGCTAGTAATCCATGTAATAGTTTTCCATACACATAAGGTTTAATGGATAAATCTGTTTTGGCTGTGATACTCCAAACTTGAAGAAGTATAGAAATCCCACCAAAACCAAGTAAAAAGGCACTAAGGATGATATTAAAGGAAATTTTTTTACAGGCAATGGAAGAAATTGTATTTATTCCATTTGTAATTTCTAATAAGCCAGTCAAAAATCCTTGTATGAAGTTAGTATCAATATTTAGAAAGGAAAGCAAAGGATTTAGCAAAATTGTTATGCTATTTAATATACCACTGGCTTTGAGAATTGATAGGATACTGGAAAATATGACGATAAATCCTCCAATTAAAAGAATGGTAGAGATGCTACTGGTAATACTTTCTGCTAGAATTTCTCCTAGATTAGAAAAGGAGGCACTTTTTTTGGGTGAATGGAAAGAAGCAGAAGATGTGTTTGCACTTAGTGTATTTTTGCCTTTTTTCCAATAACGAAAGATAAATCCAACTGTAATACAAGCAAGTAAATGAGTTACAAATAATAAAATCCCAATTACAGTATTTTTAAACATTAAAATACCAACTGTTCCAATTATAAATAGAGGACCAGAATTGTTGGTAAAACTAAGTAATCTTTCACATTCTTCTTTACTACAAATGTTGTTTTTTCTTAAATTACTGGCAATTTTTGCTCCTACGGGATAACCACTAATGATTCCCATAATAAAGGCAAAACCTCCTTCTCCTCGTATGTTAAAAATTGGTTTCATAAGCGGATTTAATAAGTTACCAAATAGATTAATGATATTGGTATGCATTAATAGTTCTGTGGCAACAAAGAAAGGAAAGAGAGAGGGAATGACAGAATTTGCCCATAAGGATAATCCAGATTTGACAGCTGGTAGGTTGCTTTTAGAGAAAATGAGAAGGCAGAATGTAAATCCTAAAAATAAAAGGGGTAGCATATTTCGTTTTAATTTAATGGCATAAATAGTTGGTTTTGCAAGCATCGGATAAACCTCTTTCTAAAATAGTTTAGTATAGTATATGGGAGGAAATGAAGATTATGCATAAATGTAGTACTACGAAAGCAATTTGTTTTGTTTTCGTAGTAGTTACGCATAAATCCTATATTACAAACTTTATATTGAATTATTATGTAAAATATGTTAAAATGTAATTGATTGTGATAAGCAATAAAAAAGTAGAAAGGTGTGCTGTAGCACAGAAAGACTAACTATTAATTGTCAATAGATTTATTAAAAATTTTTTAATAAAT
>CAOKEO010000002.1 GCA_948467495.1 uncultured Clostridium sp. | reverse complement strand
TATATACCTCCAATACGGACTTTCACCGATTAGCTAAACGACATGCCTGTCGCACCTAGTAAAAGCCCCATACTTTCTCAAGAATGGGGCTAATAGTTTTAATCAATATAACTATTGACTTAAGATACTTCTTATTTACGTATTTTGCGCCAATATGACCATTTATTTCCACATTCTGTGCATTTTAGAATGGTCACTGTACTTCCTCCTATCACTTTCCGTTTGGCAATCTGTCCTGTCAACTTTCTTCCTACATAAATTGCTTCATTGTTTTCCGCACACTTTTTGCACATTCTACGCAACATCGCTGTTACCTCCTAATAATGAAATATATTTATATAATATCATTAATTAACATAAAAATCAAGCTTTTTTCAGATATTAAAACTATATTTGTAGCTATTCAGAGGTGATACATTTCAATTAGAAAGTTTCTATATTTTTTATGATGTAACAAATCGTGGGGACCAGCAAGACTACAGTCTGTTATAAGATTACAGACTGTTCGCAGCTGGGAGTTACGAATAAAAAATATAGAAACTTTTATTGCCAAAAAACAAGATGTCTGAATAGTTACCTATATTTTTTTACTTTAAACTTGTCATATTCTAAAAAAATGCCCATATATATTAACTAAAGTAATTTAAGAAACAAGCATTACGAATTAAAGGAGGTATATAGATGGAAAATACAAGATTGTATGAAGACATCGCAAAAAGGACAGATGGTGACATCTATGTAGGTGTGGTAGGACCTGTAAGAACTGGTAAATCTACTTTTATTAAAAAATTTATGGATTTATTAGTCATTCCAAACATCGACAACGACTATAAAAAGGAAAGGGCAAGAGATGAGCTTCCTCAAAGTGCTGGTGGAAAAACTATCATGACAACAGAGCCAAAATTTATTCCGAATGAAGCCATCGAAATTACACTAGACAATAATTTAAAATTCAAAACTAGATTAGTAGACTGTGTTGGCTATTTAGTCGATAATGCCATTGGTTATTTAGAAGATGACATGCCTAGAATGGTAAAAACACCTTGGTCAGAGGAAGAAATTCCTTTTGAAAAGGCTGCTGAAATTGGAACTAAAAAAGTAATTGATGAACATTCCACCATTGGAGTTTTAGTCACAACTGATGGTTCTGTAACTGACATTCCAAGAGAAGATTATATCCAAGCTGAAGAAAGAGTGGTAAATGAATTAAAGGCATTAAATAAACCTTTTATTATTCTTTTAAATTCAGATGACCCTAATTCTAGCTACACACAAGAATTGTCAAATAAATTAAGTCAAAAATATAACACAACAGTAATGCCAATCAACTGTGAATACTTAACCATTGATGACATTAATAATATGTTTTCTAAAGTTTTATACGAATTCCCAGTCGAACAAATTTGTATCAAATTTCCTCGCTGGATTGATGGCTTAGATTGTGACCATCCTTTAAAAACAGAATTATATGAAGAAATCAAAAATGCTTTTACCGATGTGAATGTTTTAAAAGATGTTTCTAGTTGCGTCGATAACATTAAGCAAACAGAAATCATTGCTAGAAGTTCGATTGCTGATATTCAATTAGGTTCTGGTAATGTGAATGTTGAAATTACACTAAAAGAAGAATTATTCTATCAAATTCTTTCTGAAATTACCAATGTAGATGTTACCAATGAAGGGGATTTATTTAGCATCATTTCTGATTTATCAAAGACAAAGAAAAAATTTGACCGAATTGCCTATGCCTTGGAAGAAGTAGAAGCAAAAGGTTATGGTATTGTAACTCCTTGTATTGATGACTTAGAATTAGAAGAACCAGAAATGATTAAACAAGGTTCACGTTTTGGAGTCAAATTAAAAGCAAAAGCACCTTCCATTCATCTTATCAAAACATGTGTAGAAACAGAGGTTTCTCCTATTGTCGGCTCAGAAAAACAATCCGAAGAATTGGTCAATTATCTACTTTCTGAATTTGATAACAATCCGAAAGAAATTTGGAAATCTAATATCTTTGGAAAAAGCTTGCATGAATTGGTAAATGAAGGATTACAAACAAAACTTTCTAAAATGCCTGAAGATGCTCAAATGAAATTACAAGAAACATTAGAACGTATTGTAAATGAAGGTAGTGGCGGTTTAATTTGTATCATTCTTTAAATATCTCAAAATTGCCAAAAAGAACGGTCCTTTTTGGCAATTTTCTGATTATATTCATTTCCTTTTCTTTCTGTTTTTTAATCTTCTCCAATTATAATATCCATAACCCCTACCCTTTGACGTTAATAACACTATTAATTAGATAGACTGATATATATAACGTATCAATATTCGTAATTAGAACTACTCAATGGTGGATAAGTAAACATCTTTCCACCGTCTGTAAATTGTCCACTTGGTATATGGTCTTTTAATATGTCATTAGATCCTTTCAGAAAATAGCGATATTTAGAGTTTTGGCTAACCCACCCACTAGTAGATACAGGATCATCCCAAGTACTGTCTACGGCATACCAATAAGCTCCTACTTGAACATAATTCCACGCATGATTTTCTGTTTTTCCTTCCGAATTGGTTCCTTTTCCAATTACAAGTGTACATGGTATGTCAAGTGCATCCATTATGTATTTGAAACTCCTTGCATATCCTTCGCATACTGCTTCGCCATTCACCATTGCTCCATATATATTATAAATATTACTTTTTGAAATGGTAGTATCATATGTTATATTTTCTACCAAATAATCATGTACCATTTTTACATTATCAAAAGTATTTGATTTTCTATTTTGTAAAATTCTATTTCTAACTTGCTCTATTTGACTAATTGCATTATCGATTTGTGCCTTGGAAGAAAATTCATGAATCAAATAATTTGATTCGTTTCCACTATTAATATATACATAATAGGTTGTATTACTTCCTCTTGTCGTTGTTTCAATGTTTAAATACATTTTATTAGGACTTAAATAAAATACATCTGGATTATCATAAGTATAAGCTTCAATAGCTGATTGATAATATTTTCCTAACAGTTCTTGCCCATTGTTTTGTTTTAACAAAGAACTAAAAGAACTTCCTAATTCTACTTTATAAGTTCCTGTTTTCATATTCTCTTTATTCGTTTCAAAAGCTTTGTATATCGTTTGCGCTTGTTCTTCTAATTGATTATAAAAATATTTATTAATCGTTATATTGGGATCATCTACTTCACTTTGTTTCTCATTTCCCTCTTGTATTTCATCAAATGGATTATCTAAAATTTCAGGTGCTTTGATTTCTTTTTCTTTTGAGTTTGCATTTTCAGATATAATAGTTGTTGCATCTTCTGGTTTAATAGCAGTTTCTAATTTTTTAAATTCTCCCCATAAAATAGTACCAAATAGTGCAAAAACACCCATAATCAAAAATATAACAATTGTCATAATCAAAGTTGTTATTTTACTTCTCATAATGCTTCTCCTTTGTTTTTCATTCCTTTTTATTATAGCATTTTTTTAGTTTCTTTTCAATAGAAAAAGAGGTCTGCATTAGAGGAATTCTCTTCATAAATGACCCTATTTGAAATGGTGAAATAGGTATGATAACATCTTTTCTGCCAAAAACTAGTATAATTTCCTTTTTTTTAGAAATACTAATAATAGCTAATAAACTAGAATGTCACTATATAAATATTTATATAACAACATTCTAGATAATTTATTTAAAATTGGAGAAAACTATGAATCTAAAAAAAACATTTAACACTCTATTTGGTTATATCCCACCAGTAGAATATAATTTTAGTTTGCCAGAAGATACTCGGAACCACAGAATCAAATGACAATCAAGCTTCTAAGCCAGAGGAAAAAGCAAACATCTTTCCTAGTCTTAGTGTGAATATAGAATATATGAGAACCAAATACAATCTTTTAATCAACAGTGATGTTATATTAAGAGAATTCACGCTTAATGCTAGAGGGAAACAATACAATGCCTTTTTAGTCTATATCGATGGAATGGTAGACTCCGAAATCATGGATAAATTCATTTTAGAACCATTGATGCTACGAAATAAAAACAATCTATTTGACGGTACACAAACCAAAGTCATTTCGGAAGCTGTTGCCAATAATATTACAGTTCGAAAAGTAAAAAAGTTTGATTTGTCCAATTATTTAATGGGGTGTTTAATGCCTCAAAATGCTGTCAAAGAAGTAACTGACTTTGACGAAGTAGCCAATGGCATCAATTCAGGAAATTGTGCCTTATTTGTAGACACTTTAAATCTTGCCTTTGACATTGAAGTAAAAGGGTTTAAACAAAGAAGCATCGACACGCCTAATAATGAAGTAGTTATCAAAGGACCACATGAAGCCTTTGTCGAAAACATCAGAACCAATACCTCATTAATCAGAAGAATTGTAAACAACGAAAATTTAATTATTGAAAATTTAGAGGTTGGTAAAATCACCAAAACAAAATGTGCTGTTTGTTATATCAAAAATATTACCAATACGGATTTGATTAATGAAGTAAAATATCGATTAAATAATTTAGAGGTGGATTCTTTATTATCTGCTGGAGAATTGGAACAATTAATCGTAGACAACAATGCTTTAGGAATCCCTCAAACAATCTCTACGGAAAGGCCAGATAAAGCAGCCAAATATTTATTAAAAGGTCGTGTAATTGTCATTGTAAATGGTACACCATATGGTGTTATCATGCCCGCTATTTTAGTCGACTTTTTAACTTCCCCTGAAGACACCAATTTAAAAGTTAATTTTGCCAACTTTTTAAGAGCCCTTAGATTTTTAGCTGCTTTTATCACCTTACTTTTGCCTGGTCTCTATGTTGCCCTTACTAGCTTTCATCAAGAAATATTGCCAACTGGGCTACTCTACTCTATTTTGGCATCTAGAGAAAATGTACCTTTTCCCATCATTGTAGAAATACTATTAATGGAAATTTCTTTTGAGTTGATTCGTGAAGCTGTTTTAAGAGTCCCTACCGCAATTGGCTCAACCATTCGGAATTATTGGAGCATTAGTAATAGGAGATGCCGCTGTTAGTGCAGGTATTGTAAGTCCAGTATTAATCATCATTATTGCTATTACTGGTATTTCCTCTTTTGCCATTCCAGATTACTCCTTCGGATTTCACTTACGATATTTCCGATTTGGATTTGTCTTACTTGGCTTTATGGCTGGATTTCTAGGAATTTCTTTAGGCTTATTTGCTTATATTAGTCTCGTTTGCAGTTTAAGATCTTTTGGTATTTCTTATACCACTCCTTTTGCTCCTGCTACTAATTCAAAGGGAAATGGCTATTTGCTTCCTCCTATGTGGAAAAGAGAGTATAGACCTTCTTATATTGCTTCTAAACGAGAAAAAGACCAAGAAAAATTTTCTATGAAATGGAAATATCATAAATAGAAAGGAGCCCTCACATGACAAAATCAAAAATAGGCACTGTCGAAGCTATTATGCTAGTTCTCACCATCATTGTAACCCATACTATTTCATCTTTGCCAAGAGAAATTTTGGTATCTGTCAAATCAGCCAGTATCATTAACTTAATTTTTGTAAGTATTGTAGCCATTATGTTTTCTTACCTAATCGTCAAATTGTTAGAAAACTTTCCTGGTTCAGACATCATTGACATATCTGAATACTTAGGAGGAAAGGTTTTTAAAACCATAGTAGGTACTATTTTTATTTTATTTTTCCTAGTTAGTTCTAGTATTTTGCTAAGAAACTTCTGTGAAAGCTTAAAAATTATCTACTTTCCTATGACAAATATCGTATTCATTCTTGCCTTATTCGTTCTTGCTATTTGCACGGTCAACAGGCTAGATTTCAATGCTTCTTTAAAAACTAACTTACTCATTATTCCTCTTGTTTTAGTTAGTATGGTATTTTTATTTTTTGCCAATATGAACAAATTTGTGCCAGAAAGGATTTTTCCTATCTTTGGAGATGGGCTATTTAATACTTTTGTTTTAGGGATTGGTAATTTGGCTTCTTTTGGTGGAATTGCTTTTTTATACTTTTTTCCTCCCTATTTAAAACAGCCTGAAAAAATGAAAAAAATAGCAGTTTTATCCATTGGTATATCTGCTATTTATCTAATCTTATGTGTTGCTACTCTTTTGTTTATGTTTTCCTTTTTTATTGATACCAATGAAATTACACCTTTATATAATGCAACTAGATATATAGAATTTGGAAACTTTTTTCAAAGGTTAGAATCTGTATTCTTGCTAACCTGGATATTGGCTTTTGCTTGCTATATTAGTATTGTCGTTAAATTTGCAATGAGCATTTTCAAAAAACTAACTAATATTGAAACCAAAAAACCTCTCATTGATATGTTTGGTATTCTGGTTCTTGGCATTAGTTTGATACCTAAAAATTATGCTATTTCCGATAAATTTGAAACTAACATTTATCCTTATTTAGTTTTAGGAATTGTATTTTTGCTAGGAATTAGTATTCTGATTTTAGCGACTCTCATGAAGAAAAGACAAAAACATTCATAACTAGATATTTAGGAAAGAAAGGAGGATTTCTCTTGCCTCGATTCGTACGAAATCTTTTTATTTTTATTTTAATTATTACTTTTATGATGGCTTTCTCTAGTTCTTATTTATCCCTTAGTATTGATAATTTGGCGTATGTTCTTGCCATTGGTATTGATAAAGGCAACGATAATCGTTTAGAAGTAAGCTTTCAATTTTCTAACACAAAAAGTGCAACAGAGTCTGGAACCTCTCAAAAAACCCCTCCTATTATGGACTCTGTAGAAGCTCCCTCTTTAAGTACTGCTGTTAATTTGATGGATACTTATATGGGAAAAGAACTAAATATGTCTCATTGTAAAGTAATTATATTTTCAGAAGAAATTGCATCAGAAGGCATTTCAGAAGAAATCTATACATTAATTAATGACACGCAAGTAAGACCTTCTGCTAACATTGTCATTAGTAAGTGTACAGCTAAGAATTATATCGAAAAAACTTCTCCTGAACTAGAAAACCTAATTTCAAAATATTATGAGATTTTCACAAACTCTAGTAAATATACTGGCTTCAAGCCAGATGCTACCATTGGGGAATTTTTTAACTCTTTGATTTGTAAAACTTGTGAACCATCTGCTATTTTAGGAGGACTGACAACAGAGCAACCAGAAAATCAAGGAAATAACCATATTCAAGAAAATTATAATGTAAAAGCAAATCAAACTCCTATTGAAGGTGAAAATGGTTCTGAAAATGTTGGGATTGCAGCTTTTAAAGATGATAGGGTAATTGGAGAATTATGTGCTTTAGAAACCATTTCTTTTTTAATTATTAAAAATCAAGTAGACCGCTTCTTAGTTTCGGTTCCAGACCCTGATGACTCTAACAGTTACATTGATATTTACCTAACTCCCAAAAATGCTACTACAGTAAAGGTGGATACTAGTTCCTCATCTCCCTATATTAAAGTAAAAACCTCGTTTACTGGAAAAATTTATTCTATGTCTGATGATTCTAAATATCTAGAACCTGATACTTTAAATCATATCTCAGAATCTTGTAATCAATATCTAGAATCAGTACTTACTGATTATTTATATAAGACTTCAAAAGACTTTAAGTCTGATATAAATGGACTTGGAAAATATGCTTTAGGAAACTTTTTTACTACGCAAGATTTTGATAGTTATAATTGGTCTAATAATTATCAAAATGCATTTTTTGAAGTTGAAGTGGATAGTTCTGTAAAATCTGGTATGCTAATTACAGAAACTTAGAGGAGGGATTGTTTTGTCTAGTTTTGTGTATCATGTGTTGTTTTCATTGATTAGTCTTTGCCTTTTGTTAAAAACAATTGGTTACGCTTTATACGAAATAAATAACATTAAAAATAAATCTGGTGGTACTATTGTAATTATCTTTTCTATTCTAGTTGTTATTTTTTCTAATGTTATGATTTGGATTTCTTGATTACTAAAGGACACATTTATCGTTAAATGTGTCCTTTTATACTCATGTATTTCTCTAATATTATACCTCCTTTTTATTGTTATAAATTTTATCTAGCAACTCATCTGGATAAACCCTATCTAAAAATTCATCTATTGTGCCATTAGCAGGCACATTTTGATGTCTTTCTTGTTGGCGATTTCCTGCCATACAAGATATCGTAATATCAAATGTCATAAATAGCATAAAAAAAGCAGTGACAATTTTAACACTTTTTTTATCAATGATTGGTTCAATTTTTTGAAAAGCTGGATACACCATTTTCAAATAAGCAACAGCAATAATCCCCCAATACACACCATATAGTAGACTAGTTCTTCCATTCAAATTCATAAATAAGTTTGAATAATCCCAAGAAATCGTACCAAAGAATATCTCTTGAAAAAACGAACACAAATATTCCAAACTACCTCCCATAACTATCCCTGAAAAGAAAGCCTTTTTTGGCTCCTGTATATAAGAAATCAATATATAATATGCAACAGCACCTGCCCCATATATTTGTATAAAGGGACCATAAATTAGCCCTTGCCTTATCTCCAATGTTCTGGTATAAACTAAAGCATATAACATTTCAGCAAAAAAACCAAATACACTACCTATGACAAATATCCAAAATATCTTTATCCCATAATTAATAATCTTTTTTCCCATTTGTTTCCCCATTTACTTTTCTTATTCACATTATATAATAATTATGTGGAAAATAAAAGAATTCTTTTAAAATTAATAAAATCTTCATTTTATGATTTATAATCGCATTTATATGTTATAATTAATTTATCTTTTAAAATGAGGAGAATCGTATGTTAAGAATTTATGATATAAAAATTAGAAAGGATTTACCAGAAAATGAAATATTAGAAACAGCCATCAAAAAACATGGCATTTATAAAGATGACATCTTAGACTGGCACATTGCCCGCAAATCCATTGATGCTAGAAAAAAGAATGATGTTCATTATAACTATTGCTTAGATATCCAAGTTAAAAACGAAAATCAATATACCAATCTATCAAAAGTAAAAAAGTTTGAAATGCCAACCATTAAAATAAACAAGCATTTATCTACTCGTCCCATAATCGTAGGAGCTGGTCCAGCTGGTCTTTTTGCCGCACTTACGTTTGTCCAAAACGATATCAAACCAATTATCATAGAACAAGGTCAACCTGTTGAAAAAAGAAAAGAAGTAGTAGAAAACTTTCTGAAAACAGGAAAACTAAATACTTCTTCCAATGTACAATTTGGAGAAGGAGGTGCTGGTACTTTCTCTGATGGAAAATTAACAACTGGTATTAGTAGTCCCTTTTGTAGAAAAGTATTAGAAGAATTTGTACATTTTGGTGCTCCAAAACAAATTCTATATGTTTCCAAACCTCACATTGGTACTGATTATTTAATACAGATTATACAAAATATGAGACAATATATTATTGCAAAAGGAGGAACTTTTCTTTTCGACACCAAAGTAGTTGATTTTGACATTACCAACCAACATATTTCAGGTGTTCATACCATCCATAATGAATTAGAAGAGATTATTCCAGCCGAACATGTTATTTTAGCGATAGGACACAGTTCAAGAGATACTTTCCAAACCCTTTATCAAAGAGGAATTTCAATGGAAGCAAAAAATTTCTCTGTTGGCGTCCGCATTGAGCATTTACAAAAATGGATTAACCAAGCACAATATGGTACTATAACTAAATTAAATTTACCTCCAGCAGAATATAAACTAGCCTATCATTCTGCCAACGGTCGTTCTTGTTATACTTTCTGTATGTGCCCAGGTGGTATTGTTATGGCTTCCTCTAGCGAACCTAATACGATTGTAACCAATGGAATGAGCAATTTTTTAAGAAATGGTCAAAATGCTAATTCTGCTCTTTTAATTAATGTAACACCAAGTGATTTTGATAGTCATTCTCCTTTGGCTGGAATTTATTTTCAAAAGGATTTAGAAGAAAAAGCTTTTACACTTGGAGGATCTAATTATTTTGCACCAGTACAACGTGTAGAAGATTTTTTAAAAAACCAAAAATCGGAACAAATTGGCGAAGTGAACCCAACGTATCAACCTGGATTTACATTAACTAACTTAAATGAAATACTGCCAAACTTTGTAGCTGATACTTTAAAACAGGGAATTCAATTTTTTGCTACCAAACTTTCTGGCTTTGCTCACCCTGGTAGCATTTTAACAGGATTAGAAACTAGAAGTTCCTCTCCTGTTAAAATTCTTAGAAATGAAAAGTTTATCTCAAATATCTCTGGTCTTTATCCCTGTGGAGAAGGAGCTGGCTATGCTGGTGGCATCATGTCTGCTGCTGTAGATGGTATTAAGTGTGCTATTGCTATGTGCTATGGCGATATTACTTTTTAAGTTTTGGGATAATCTCGCATAGACTTTCTATCAAATAATTTACATCTTCTTTCGTATTATCCTCTCCAAAAGTCACTCTAAGCGACCCTTGTGCAAGTTCTTTTGATACTCCAATACTAGACAAAACATGAGATGGTGCAGATGAACCAGAAGTACAAGCAGAACCAGCTGATGCACAAATTCCCTTTGCATCTAAATTCAATAATAAAGCCTCTCCATCGATTGCTGGAAAAGAAAAATTTGCATTCCCTGGCAATCGATTTTCTTTACTTCCATTTAATACGGCTCCTTCTATTTTTTGTTCTACTTGTGCTATAAAATAATCTCTTAATTCTTTTAAATGTTGTCTATGTTCTTTTAAATGAACTTGAGCTAATTCACATGCTTTTCCTAACCCAACAATACCTGCTACATTTTCTGTACCTGCTCTTTTATTTTTTTCCTGATGTCCACCATCCATAAACTTTTCAAATTCGATACCATTTCTGACATATAGAGCACCAATTCCCTTTGGTGCATATAATTTATGACCTGATAACGATAAAGCATCTATTCCCATTCTTTTTACATCAATTGGAAGATTTCCACAGGCTTGAACTGCATCTGTATGAAATACGATATTGTACATTCTCGCAATTTTCGAAACCATTTCAACTGGCTGAATCGTCCCAATTTCATTGTTGGCAAACATAATAGTAATTAAAATCGTATCATTTCGAATTGAATTTCTCAAATCTTCTATGCTTATGAATCCATCTTTACTGACTTTTAAATAAGTTACTTCAAATCCTTGCTTTTCTAACATTTGACAGGTATGAAGTACAGCTGGATGTTCGATTTGTGAAGTAATAATATGTTTTCCTCTTTTTTGATTGGCATAAGCGATTCCTTTGATAATAGTATTATCGCTTTCTGATCCACATCCTGTAAAAAAGATTTCGTTTGGATTCGCGTTAATAAAATTAGCAACTTTCTTTCTAGCCTCTTCTATCGCTTTTTTGGAAACTCTACCAATACTATATAGAGAAGAGGGATTACCATATTTTTCATTAAAATAGGGCAACATTTCTTCTAATACTTCTTTTTTCACTCTTGTCGTAGCTGCATTGTCAAAATATCTTATTTCCATATCATTTCATTCCTTTCATCTTTCTTATATTATATTCAAATTGCCCTTTTATATTTCGTTAATTTAAAAACAAAGTTCTTTAATTTTATCTAAATTTTCTATCACTGCCTGATATCCATATTGAAAACACTTATCTAATTTTTCTATATCCAAAAGACCTGTTTTATCTGTTGAAACAGTTAATACAAAATCACTTTGTTCTAAGCTTTCTTCTGAAATTTTATTTCCCATGATATCGATTGTTCTCATAGCAATATCCATCATATTACTTGTTTCATCTACATCATCTGCCTTAAAATTGATAGCAATCACTTTATCAGCTCCTTGTTTTTTCACTTCTGAAACAGGAATATTATCTAATATTCCACCATCCAAGAATTTATGTTCTTTAAAATCACAGGGACAAAAAATAGCAGGAAAACTGCTACTTGCTCGTACTGCCTTTCCAACTGTTATATCTGTAATATATTGAGATTTGTCCTCACTTTTTTCTGGTATCTTGTTCGTAAAGATATATTCTTTAGAAACTGTAACATCAACCGAAGGAATTACTAAAGGCATTTTTGTAATATCTGCCATATTACTAATTCCCTTTCTTTTAGCTATCTCATCATACGCTTTTTCTAATGTTTCTCCTGTTTTTAACCCTGCTATACAGACTTTTTTATTCATCATAAAATTTCCGATTCCAGATAAAATCGGCGAAGAGTTAATCTCTACAATATCTTTGGCATATCTTTTAAATAATATATAGATATAATAAGGAGAATACCCCATAGCATATAAAGAAGCTACTAGACTTCCCGAACTAGTACCTCCTATTACCTCTATTTTAATTCCATTATCTTCTAACGCCTTTAAGACCCCTGCATGTGAAATTCCTCTAATTCCTCCACCAGATAACGCAATTCCTAACTTCAAATTAACACCTTCTTTTAAAAGTTAATTTATTTTAACTACTATCAGTATTTACGAATCGATAGAATTTAAACAAAAATGCAGTTTTTATTTCATATCGGTGTAATAAAATTCTCCAAACCCATAAGTTACTCGATAATAGGGTCCAATAAAAGATGGTTCTTCTTGATTTTTTATCTCATAAATTGGAGGTACTATCTCTTTTCCCTCTTCATTAATAACTCCCCACTTTCCGTCTTTCCTTACTGATGCAAATCCATATTCATTTAATTCGTAAGCTTTATCATACTGATAATTTACCACTAAATGACCTTGGTTATCAACAAATCCATATTGATTATTCTCTACTTTAACAAATAATTGGTAATTTGGGTTTATGTCAGTCATTTTTATTTCTTTTCCTTCTTTGTTAAAATATCTTATTTCTGCCTCGTTATAGATTTTAATAAAATCGTCTTTCACTTCAATTGATGCATTTGCCATCTCACAAATTTTTTCCATTGCTTTTGAGTAGATTTGTGTCATTTTACTTTGTGAAGAGATAGTTTGTATCAAATCAGTTTCTTGAATTTTTTGTAAAGAATCATAATTCATATCTATTTTAATTGTTTCTTTATCGTCTAATATTCCTAATTTTCCATTTTCATTACTAGCAATAAAGTAATTGTCATATAGATATTCCATATAATTGTATTTTTCCTCTATTAATTGTTTTCCTTGTTGATTGATTACACCATATTTAGTACCATCTTCATTATTAATCTTAATTTTATATGCCTTATTCTCTGTGTTTACTATTGATATATTAGCACTTACATCAACTTGTTTTCCCGTATTATCATACACCGTAGTTCCTTGCTCATCTTGTGCATATACATAAATACCTGTAATATCTATCTGACTATACTGAGTTGGTACTATCAACTTTCCATTAAGACTAGCAATTCCATATTTTTTACTTTTCTCAATCACAAATATTTGGTTAGTAGCATCATAACGAATAGATTGATATCCATTTTCTAAAATTTGTTCCCCATTTTTATAAATTCCATATTGTCCATTTTTGGCACAAATCAAATAAGAATTGTTGTTATCTTCTATTTCTGCTACTCTTGAAATATCATTATATTCTAATTTTAGTATTTCCTTTCCTTTATCATTTAAGTAACCATATCGATATCCTTCTGATGTTTTATTAGATACAATATATCCTGCATATCGATAACGGTTTTCATCTGTATAATATCCATCTACTTCAATTTTATCATATGCTATCTCTACCATTTTACTTCCTAATATATTGATAACACCATATTTTTCATTTTGCTTAACTAATAGTTCTCCTTCTTTGTAGGATAAGCTGTCTATCTCATCATAAATAGGTTTGGTGATGGTCTTTCCTTCCAAACTAACTAAGCCATATTTTCCATCTTTTTCGTACTTTAATACACTTTTTTCATACATTAAGTCACTTGTAATATTTTTTAATCGAATTGGCTGTACTTCACTATATTGTGTTAATATTTCTTCTTTTTTCTCATTTAATATCTTGGTATTTTCTCCTTGATAGCATACAAACAATCCTTTTTCAGGGTTTGGTATTTTAATTTCATTATATTCTGGAACAATTATAGTAGTTCCTTTCCTATCAATAACACCATATAAATCATCTTGTTTTAAAATAAAATATTGATACTGCTTTACTTGCACTATTTCATAATTTTTATTCTTTTGAATCTTGTTGTTATAAATCAAGATAGATACTATGGTTACTAAAATTAATATGGCAATTATTATGATGATGATATTTCTTTTTTTCATTTTTCACTATCTCCTTCTAAAATCTCATGAGCATTATTTTTACACGCTTTTACTTTTAGAATTCTTTTATCCTCGTATTCTTCTATTTTATAGGTTACACTTTCTGTATCAATAACTGGTAACTCCTCTTCTTCTGGAATTCTTCCTAACTTATCTTGTAAAAATCCTGAAAGAGTATCATAATCACCCTCTGGTATTTGAGCATCTAGTAATTTATTAACATCATTAATAGTAATACTTCCACTTAATAGATATGTGTTTAAATCAATTTGTTCATATTCTTTTTCTTCTTTGTCATATTCGTCATAAATATCTCCTACTAGCTCTTCTAAAATATCTTCCATTGTAATTAATCCAGCAGTTCCACCATATTCGTCAACAATAATGGCAATTTGCTTTTTATTTTTTTGCAATTCTTTAAATACCTCATTGATTAACCTATTCTGTGAGATAAAATAAGCATCTTTTACTACATTTTTTACTTTAAAAGTTTTCTTATTAATATTTTTCAAAACATCTTTCACATATAAAATGCCTTTAATTTCGTCAATTGTCTCATCATAAACAGGAATTCTGCTATAACGATATTCTTCTTGTGAAAGCTCTTGTAAAAGTTCTTCATTACTAATATTTATATCTACTGCAAAAATGTCTTTTCTATGTCTCATAATTTCAGAAACTGTTATATCGTTGAATTCAAATACATTATTAATTAATTCTTTTTCTTCTTCTTTAATGGTTCCTTTCTCTTCTCCTTGATCTACCATCATTTTAATTTCTTCTTCGGTAACTGTCTCCTCTTCATTTTCTCCTACTCCTAGTAATTTTGATATCGCATTGGTTACTATGGTCAAAAACTTAACAAAGGGAGAAGTTATAATGGCTATTGTTCTAATAATTCCTATGGTAGCAAAAGATATTTTTTCATAGTATTTCATAGCAAACCTTTTTGGTACTAATTCTCCAAATACCAAAGTAAAAAAAGATAAAATAATAGTAATAATAACAATTGCTATACTTTTCCAAACACTAGCACTAATAAACGGCATGAATTGATACAATATTGGTCCTAGTTTTTCGGCAAAAGCGTCTGATGCAAAAGCACTTGATAAAAATCCTGCTAAAGTAATTCCAATCTGTATTGTTGCCAAAAACTTACTTGGTGATTTTATCATCTTCTCAATTTGTTTTGCTTTTTTGTTCCCTTCTTTTGCTTGCCTTTCTATTCTCGCATCATTTAAAGATATAAATGCAATTTCTGCTGCTGCAAAAAAAGCATTTAATGCAATCAAAATTACTAATATCATTAGTTGTGAAATCATTTATCATCGACTCCTTTTTATTATCATTGTATCTATTATATCCGTTTTTTATTTTTTTTTCAATAAAATTTTAGCAATTGCTAAAAAATAGGTAACGATTCAGACAATGCTGTCAACCTAACTGCAAAGCCCTACAAATCTTGATTTTTAAGGTAGATTATTTTTTTAATGAAATGGAAATCTCTAAAATATTTTTTTAAATTCGAATGCAACTGGAAAATATTTAGAAATTCTTATCGAATCAAATGAGGGATGTTCAAGGCAAAACCATTATGATATCAAATTCGCATAAATTTCTCGGCTACCCTTCATGACGTCAACCAATTCTTTAACAAAAGTCACAACTATACCCGAAAACAGGACCCTTTGTGACTTTTGTTTTAGAATTTGTAAGACTATTCTAGTCGCATTCGTCATTTATGCGAATTTGATATCATAATGGTTTTGAACGTGAAAGAGGCTCATTTTATTAGATTAGAATTTTTTAATATTGGTAAGGCATGCCGAGAATTTGAAGAAATATTTTAGAGATTTTCCATTCCCTTTAGCTAATTCCTAATCTTAAAATCAAGATTTGTAGGGCTTTGCAGTTAGGTTGACAGCATTGACTATTCAGAGGTGATACATTTCAATTAGAAAGTTTCTCTATTTTTTATGCTGTAACAATTTCGGGGAAACCAGCAAGATTACAGACGTTGGCAGTCTAAGAGTTACCAATAAAAAATATAGAAACTTTATTCCTAAAAAACAAGACATCTGAATAATTACAAAAATAGAGAGAATGTTTCATTCTCTCCTATGCATTATCTACCAGTAACTGGCAATTTCTTTATAGAAGTAGAACTCACTTCTTTATATTTTTCTTTTTTTTCCACTTCTATTTTAGGTTTTTCTTCCTGATTATTATTAACTGTTACTTTATACTGTTCATGTAAAACTACTTGTAATGCAATTAATTCTTGATAAACTTCATAGCCTTCTTTTGCTTTGGTTTCTCTTAAGTAATATTTTCCAGGTACTAAATGTTTTAATTCTATTTTTCCCTCTTGATTGGTTTTTAAATCAGCATATACTACTTTTTTATTTTCATCTAATAATTCAAATTCTGCGCCTTCCAATTTCTTTTTTGTTTGACTATCTTGTTTGATAACAATAATTTTGGTTTCATTTTCTGGATAACTATCACTTTTTTCTCCTTTTCCATCTTCGTAAGTCATTGCTGTCAACGCATAATCTTGCTTGCTACTAGTAGGAGCTGCACCATATAAAATAGGCTTTGTTTGAACTTGACTTTCTACCGTTAGTTTCAAATTTCCTTTCTCTTTCATATTCTTAATGGGAATTAATACTTTGAATTTTTCGTTAGCTGCAAACTCATTTTTTTCTATATTTTTGGTATTGGTTACTTTTATTCCGCCAATATCTTTTGCATTCTCTTTTGTTATTTTGATTTTATAATTTCTAATACTAGCTCCTGCTGACACTGAAAATGTTTTAGATGCATATTGTGGATTTAATTTATCTTGTTTCCATTCCTTATCTTCTTTTTTTATTTCTATGGTACTTGAAATTTTTGTCTCTTTTGAGTTTTTAGCATTATTTATAATCTTATGCATAGCATTTAGCGTTCTTTGCCCTGCTTCTCCAATTGCTTCGTAATCTGATAACTGGTTGCCATGTACATAACAATAAACTGCTTGTTTTGTTGCTGTAAAAGCTTCTTCTTTATTGGCAACTCCTAATTCTTGTATTGACTTATAAGGATACCCATTTATAATTGTTCTCCATAATCCTACGTCTGTAATCGCATCTTTTACAGATACGGTATAAGCTCCTTCTTGTGCTCCGTACTTTTGTCTTATCTAAACAGTAAGCTGGATAATTTACACCATTATAACTGTATTGTACATAACCAGTCTCTACGATGATTCCTTGATATTTTAATAGTTGTCCACAATCACCTGCTGAATACATATGAGCTGAATTAATATATGGCACCGCATATACAGCATTTACAAAACCCAAACCATTCATAACAAAAATGGTCAATACTAAAAGTAATTTTCTTATTTTGCTTTTCTTCTTTTTCAAATTATCAATCTTCCTTCCTTTATTTCTTTTCTATTGCTTTTATACATCTTCTGTAAGTTTCTTCATTTTCTACACAAGTAATTAATGTGATAGTATTATCTTCTGTATCTTCTAGACATGATAAATCTGTATCTTGTATGATGTCATTTTTTTCTACGAGATATTCTCTACTACAACCTTTATAAAAATATATAATTTTATCGCCTTTTTTTAATTTTTTTACTTCTGCAAAATAATTGTTTTCATATCCTCTATTATGAGCAGCCAGACAAACATTTCCTATCCAGTCTTTACTTTCCTCAAAGTGTCCAATAAATTTGTCTAATACTTCTTTGGTTGTCCCTTCTGCAATATCAGCTTTTAAATGAATCGTTGGAATTTCAAGATACCAGTCTCTTTTTACTTCTTTGGCATCCTTTTGTTTACTTGAATCAATATAGTCTACTTTTCCTTGCCTTTCAGAATTTACGGCAAATCCTGCTTTAAAAGTAGCATTTTGAGATTGAAAATTAAAATGAGAACTAAATAAATTTAGAATAAAAAATAATAATGTAGAAACAATGGTAGTCATGATATTAATATACCATGTACTATATTTAAAAGTACCTATTTTATCACACTCCTTTTGACTTCAGTTTTACACTTATTGGAAAAATTAAGAAATAATTTTTTCGAAAAAATTGGAAATAAATTTTGATTTAAAGTTAACTTCTTGCTATTATAATAATACATTTTTTCTCATTTGTAAAGCACTTTTCATCGCAAAATTCGACATTTTAGCCTATTGCGTTACCGTTGAGCCAATGCTGTCAACCTAACTGCAAAAGCCCTATCAATTTTGATTTTTAAGTAGACTATTTTTAATGGAATGGAAATCTCTAAAATATTTCGAAAATTCGAATGCAACTGGAAAATATTTAGAAATTCTTATCGAATCAAATAAAGGATGTTCAAGGCAAAATCATTATGATATCAAATTCGCATAAATGACGAATGCGACTAGAATAGTCTTACAAATTCTAAAACAAAAGTCACAAAGGGTCCTGTTTTCGGGTATAGTTGTGACTTTTGTTAAAGAATTGGTTGACGTCATGAAAGGTAGCCGAGGAATTTATGCGAATTTGATATCATAATGGTTCTGAACGTGAAAGAGGCTCATTTCATTAGATTAGAATTTTTTAATTTTTGTTCCTTTTAACTGTCTTTACAGGAACTATTTTTTAAGAATGAACATTTGTGGCAATTAACAAGCTACCATCTGTTATATCGCCACAAATTTATATTTCCAAATCTAATTCCAAATAAAATTCTACTCCATTTTCTTTATTAATGATACCATAATCATTTCCATAATTGCTCATAATAGCTTTTACAAAAGATAAACCAATCCCTGTTCCTCCGTTTTCTCTATTTCTTGATTCATCTGCTTTATAAAAACGATTCCATATTCTTGCTATATTTTCTTCTTCTATTTTATCTCCTGTATTAAAAACTTTTACTTTAACCTTACTTCTTTCTATATCAACCACATTTTCTATTTGAATATATTTTTCTCCTTCTTTTTCTTTTACATGTTTAATAGCATTTGTTAAATAATTACTAATCACTTGCTCTATGTAAAAATCATCTGCAAAAACATTTATTTCTTCTGAAGTTTCTAATTTAACTTGTGCCTGTTTTTCATCTAACATAACTTGTGATTTTCTCACCAATTCTTTTTCTAACTCAACAATGTTAAATTTTTTATCTTGAAACTCTCTTTTTCCATATTCTAATTTCATTAATTCCAATAATTGTTTTACTAATCGATCCATTTTATTGGTTTCATCTAAAATGACTTCTGCATAGAATTTTCTACTTTCCGCATCTGAATTGACATTTTCTAATAAACCTTCACTATAACCTTGTATTAAAGCAATTGGTGTTTTCAATTCATGTGATACATCTGATATAAAACT
This sequence comes from uncultured Clostridium sp., assembly GCA_948467495.1. Lineage (GTDB taxonomy): Bacteria > Bacillota > Clostridia > TANB77 > CAG-508 > CAG-269. The sequence continues at coordinate 73,094 of CAOKEO010000002.1, read as the reverse complement.
TTTTCTCATTTCATCAATTTTTGATTTTTCCTCTATGTCTTTTTCTAGTTCTATATTAGTATTTCTCAATTGTTTTATGGTTCTTTCTAATTTATCAGACATCCTATTAATGCTAATACCTAAATGATTAATTTCATCATCTACATTTGTGATTTTATATTTATGGCTAAAATCTAAATTTGCCATTTTTTTTGCAATATCATTTAATTCTGCTATTGGGTCACCAAATTTCCTTGATACATAAGATACAATAACAGCTGCAATTAAAATAGCAAACCCAGCCATTAAATATAAAAAGTTATTCGATATTTTTACACTTTCTTGTATGGATGTAATGGGTATTCTAATGTATAATAAATAACCATTATCTAAAGTAGCAGATAATAAAATATAGGTAATTCCATTTTTATTGTCTGTTATTTTTTTTATGGTAAATTTTTTGTTATTTTCTATCACTTCACCTGTTTCACTATTAAATCTACTGGTCAATTCATTCATTTGTCCTAAAGTAGAAAAAAAGTCTTTATTAGAACTATATATATTCACATTTTGATTATTCTTAATTAAAATATCAAAATTATTATTGATAGCTATTTTCTCTAATTGTATTTCTAAATCTATGTCCTGAGAAGTATTATAATAGTAATTTACTACATCATATACCGATTTTAAAGCTTTTGTCTTGCTATATAAATAAAATTGTCCAAATACAAAGTTATTTACTACTATAAGAAATAAAATAATTAACAAAATAACAAATGATAGTGTTAAAAAAAGTCTTACTCTTACTGATTTAAGTGCATCTTTAAATCTTTTCATTTTAGTCCCTTTCTACTTTATTTTAGATGTCTATAACACAATTATTTAATTTCAAACTTATATCCAATACCTCGCATTGTTTTAATATATTTACCCTTTTTTCCCAGCTTGTGTCGAATTTTCTTTATATGACTATCAATGGTTCGAGAATCTCCATAATAATCATAATTCCATACATTGTTTAAAATTTTATCCCTTGATAAAGCTATATTTTCATTTTCAATTAAATAGATTAGAAGTTCATATTCTCTTAAACTAAGTTCAATTGCTTTCCCATCTATTGTAACTGTTCTACCTTCTTTATCAATTTCAATTCCTGCATAATCTTTTATTTGTGTTATATCTTTATTGGTTCTTTTTAAAATAGCCTCTACTCGTGCTACTAATATTTTAGGACTAAATGGTTTTGAAATATACTCATCTACTCCTAATTCAAATCCAAATAATTCATCTTGTTCTTCTCCTCTAGCAGTCAACATGATAATAGGAACTTTGGATTCTTGCCTAATTTGGCGAAGTACAGACCATCCATCCAATTTAGGCATCATAACATCTAATAAAATTAAGGTAATTTTATTTTTATTATCTTCAAATATTTCTAGGGCTTTTTCTCCATCTTCTGCTTCTAAAATACTGTATCCTTTTGCCACTAAAAAATCTTTAATTAATTTTCTCATTCTTTGTTCGTCATCAACAATTAAAATACAATTATTAGGCATTTTGTATTCTTCCTTTCTCTCATATTGATATATTATAAAAAAAAATTGTGTCTATCTTGTGAAATTCCTTTCATTTTCATGCATTTTATGTTATACTAAAATAGCAACTTATAAATAGTCAGTCAGAAAGGAAGGTAAAATATGATTACTATAATATTTTACCATGTACTAATCTTTGCAATTCTTCTTAGTATAACAATCCTATTATATGCAATATCTGAACGTCATGAAATATGGGATAATCTTTTCCATTTATCTTTAGGAGTGTTTCTTTTATACTGTGCAGGAATTGCTTATTATTGGATTTTGCATCCCTTGGTAAAAAAAGGATGCACATGGATGATATCCATATTTATTTAATCCAGTAAAAGAGCCTATCATGTTGTCATATAGTACACATGGTGGGCCCTTCTTATTTTTTCATATAAATTGTTTTTGTATCATATGCCAATTGGATGTTTTCTTCTTGCAATATTTTCATTATCTTATAATTAATATCTTCTCTTTCTGCTACATAACTAGTATAATCCACTGAATTTGTATAACTACAAATCAGCACATTTAATCCATTATCTGTAATATTATCAAATTTAACAACAATGGAATCATCATAAATAGCCTCTCTAGCTTGTAACATATCTTCTACCCTATTTTTAAAAGTTTCTAGCTTTTCTAATGGAGTATCTAATTCAATAGACAAATTGGTACGATATCTTCTTTTCTCCATTTTACTCCAATTAACAATAGAAGCATTGGCAATAATGGCATTTGGTATATTAACCAAAGAATTTTCAAAAGTTCTTACTCTTGTGCTTCTAAAGGTGATATCTTCTACTGTTCCTTCAAATTTATCAACTTCAATCCAATCCCCTACGATAAAAGGTTTATCTAAAAAAACCACCAAACCAGCAAATACATTTTTTGCAGTATCTTGAGCAGCCAGTGTAAAAATAACTCCTCCAATTCCTAATCCCGCTATTAATCCATTTAAGTTGACACCCAAAACAGTTATCACAATAAAACCAGCTATGATATAAATAATAGCTCGGATAATTTTCAAGGCAAAATCAAACATAGAATCTTCTACTTCTTTACTTGTCTTTTCCTTTAACTTTTTATAAAAAGAAGATTTTGGTGTAAAACTAGCAGCTAGTCCCTTTGCAAAGGCAATTGTAGCAATTATCATAAAAGCTTTATAAGCTACAAACATAAAATCATCTGTAATCTTTAATGGTGTTTTTAAAAATACAATTGCTAAATAAAATCCCAATATTATAAAAAACACTTTTAATGGATGGTAAAAAGCACTTTCCCTGATATTCTTTGCTTTTTTCTCTCTAATCATAAACATCTTAATAATGATATATGAAAAGCCACCACCAAAAATTCTAAAAAACAAAATAATTCCAATTGCAATGAATATATCAACGACTTGTGTTGCAGTTATATTTTCCATTAATTTTGTAATCTGCTCCATTTTTAATTACACTCCTTCCAAAATGTCTGGAAAAGAATGGTTATATTGCTAGGCGAAATTGGTTCGAAAGGTAAGGACACATACAAGTTGTATGTAACCGCATTTCGAACCAATTTCAACAACGCAAGATAGCTATTATTTTTCAAACTTCGTTTAGCCCATGTAATCACGTAACTTCTTACTCCTACTAGGATGTCTCAACTTTCTCAAAGCCTTAGCCTCTATTTGTCTAATTCTCTCACGAGTTACTTCAAACTCGCGACCTACTTCTTCTAGTGTTCTAGCCTTTCCATCTTCTAGACCAAATCTCAGTTTCAGTACTTTTGCCTCTCTTGGTGTCAAAGTATTCATAACATCTTCTAATTGTTCTTTTAATAAAGTATAGGCAGCAGAATCATGAGGAGCTGGACTATCATCATCTTGAATAAAATCTCCTAAATGACTATCATCTTCTTCTCCAATTGGGGTTTCCAAAGAGACAGGATCTTGTGCTATCTTTTGAATTTCCATTACTTTTTCTACTGATATTTCCATCTCTGCTGCTATTTCTTCTGGGGTTGGTTCTCTTCCCATTTGTTGTAATAAATGTCTAGATGTACGAATTAATTTATTAATCGTTTCTACCATGTGTACAGGAATTCTAATGGTTCTTGCTTGGTCGGCAATGGCTCTTGTAATTGCTTGTCTTATCCACCAAGTAGCATACGTACTAAACTTAAATCCCTTAGTATAATCAAATTTTTCAACGGCTTTAATTAATCCCATGTTTCCTTCTTGAATTAAATCTAAAAATAGCATTCCTCTACCTACATATTTCTTAGCAATACTAACTACTAACCTTAAATTTGATTCTGCTAACTCTTGTTTTGCTTCTTCATCACCTTCTAAAATCTTTTTTGCTAAATCTAACTCTTGTTCAAACGTTAAAAGTGGAATTCTTCCAATTTCTCTTAGATACATTCTAACTGGATCATCTACATTAATACTTTCATAATTCGTATCTGTTATTTCATCTAGTTTTAAATCCTCTACTTCTTTTAAATCTTCAATATCTGGTTCTTCTTCTAAATCATCTGAAAGTAAATCTACTCCTAACTCCTCAAAAGCATCAAAAACTTGGTCAATTTGTTCTGGATTAACATCATCCAATTCTGTTGCTAAATCTCCATACGTGATTTGCCCTTTTTCTTTTGCCTTTCTTAGAATACTATTTACTTTTTCTTCTTTCAATTTATTGTCTGTTTTATCTTCTTTTGATTCTTGTTTTTCTATTTCTTTTTGTTTCCATTCTTTTTTATCTTCTGCTTTCTTTTTTGCTTTTACTCTGGCTTCTTCTATTTTTTCTGTTTGTTTTTTATTGGCTGTTTTCTTCTTTCCTTCTGTTTCTTCCACTTCTTCTATGTCTTCTCTTTTCTTTGCCATTCTTGAATCCTCCCTTTCTAAATTGCTCCATTTGGTTAATTATTTATCTGGCTTTTTACTTATTTCATTTTCGCCAACCTAATAATAATATCACTTAACTCTTTTTCTAATTCCTTCTTCTTACTTTCTTCTAATTCTTCTTCTATTAATTCTAAAAGCTCAAACTTGCGGCGATTTAGCTTGTCTTTTTCATAACTTTGCATGATATCATCAATTGCTTTTTCCATATTATCAATTTCATAGTCATCTGCCATAATTTCAGTTATATGATTTTGTTCTTCTTCGCCTAACATATCTATGATACTGTTTATATTACTATTTCCCTTTTCCAACTCTTCATACAGTTTTTTAGCAATTTTTTGATGAATCAAATCTTTAAAATCTTCTACCTTAATATTTTGTCGAATGACTTGAAAAATATTAATATCCCCTTCTAATAAAATAGATAATATGGTATTTTCTCTTTTCTTTACTGCTTGTGGAACTTGAATTTCTTCTGTTTGTTTATGATGTATCATAGGCTTTGCCTTTTCTAACACTTTTTCACTTTTATTTTGATTATAAACTAGCTTATTAACCTCTGCATAAATAGCTTCTTTGGATATATCATATTCCTTTGCAATTTTTTCAATATATACTTCTCTCTCTATCGTATTATCCACTCTTGCGATTAATTTTGCAATTTCATTTAAAAATTTAATTTTATCATTTACATTTTCTAAATGCAAACTTTGTTTTAATACTTTTACTTTAAACTCAATTACAGAAAGAGCTTTTTCTACTAATTTCTTAAACCTAGCATTACCATACTTGATAATATATTCATCTGGATCTTTTGCTCCATCCATTTGCAAAATTCTAATATCACATCCCATATCTTGCAAAATGTCTAAGGCTCTCATTTTCGCCGTAAGACCTGCTTCATCGGAGTCAAAACTTAATATAATTTTTTCTGTACTCTTTCTTAGCAACCAGCCTTGTTGTTGTGTTAATGCTGTTCCTAATGGTGCTACTACATTGGTAATGCCTCTTTGATGAAGTGAAATTACATCCATATATCCTTCCACAATTAAAATCTGCTTGATATCTCCTTTTTTCGCGACATTTAATCCAAATAGATTTCTTCCTTTACTATATACAACATTTTCTGGTGAATTAATATATTTTGGTTTTGAGTCATCTAACACTCTTCCTCCAAAAGCGATTACTCTACCTCGAGCATCACAAATGGGAAACATAATTCTGTTTCGATACCTATCTATGTATTGCCCTTTATCATTTCGGTTGACTAACCCTGATTCTAAAATTTCGGTTTCTTCCAATCCTTGTTTTTTTAATTCTTGATATAGTTCATCAAATTTTCCTGAAAATCCAATTTGGAAAGATTTTAAAGTTTCATTGGTCAATTTTCTTTGTTTAATATATTCCTGTGCTATTTTTGACTCTGGTTTGTATAAATTTTCATGATAGAAATTGGCTGCCAACTCGTTTACCTTATATACTTTAGCTTTTAATAATTCTTTACTGGCATCTCCATTACTTTCTAGAGTTGGTAATTGTATCTTAGCTCTTTCTGCTAAAGTTTGAACTGCCTCTATAAAATTAATTCCCTCTATTTTAGTTAAAAAAGTAAATACATTTCCTCCTACACCACAGCCAAAACAATGAAATATTTGCTTGTCTGGTGAAACAGAAAAAGAAGGCGATTTCTCATTATGAAATGGACATAGTCCAAAAAAATTTCTTCCACTTCTTTTTAAATGCACATATTGTGATATGATATCTACAATATCATTATTCTGTCTTACTTCATCTATGATTTCATCACTATAACGTTGCATTTTTTCCCCACTTTCTTTCAATATATTTCAAATAAATGTACATAGTTATATTATTCGACGGATTTTACGTAAATCCTTCTTGTTTTTTAAAAAAACAAATAATATTTCTCTTTTTTGATTAAAAAATTGCCAAAAGCTTCCTCGCTTCTGACAATTTCTCACTAATTTAATAACATCATTTTATTATCCAACTTGCGAATCATCTTGGCATAATTTACCCATTCTTTTGATTCTTTTTTACTAATTTCCTCCTGTGCTTTATATTTTACCTTATGTTCTAAATTAGCCCAAAAGTCCATAGCTATGGTTCTAATCTGAACTTCTACTTTCACATAAATAGTTTTTTGTGTCACTAGAATGGGCATTTCTATAATTAAATGATAGCTAGAATAGCCACTTTCTTTGGGATAAGTAATATAATCTTTTTCTTTTAGTACATGAACACCAGGAATTTTCTCGATTAAATCTTTCATGGAAAAAACGTCCTTTTTTAAAGGGCATACAATTCTAATTCCAGCAATATCATTTATATTTGCAATCATGTTTTGATAAGTAAGTCGTATATTCCTTTTCTTCATCTTATGTATTATGCTTTCTGGAGTTTTAATTCTTGTATTGATATGATCTATTAAATCATAATCATAAAAAATCTTAAATTCATCTTTTAAAATTTGTATTTTTGTTTCTAACTCTCGGATAGCTATAGAATAAATAAACATCAATTTCTCAAAAGTTTTATCCTCTACTTTTAGTGTCTTGTTATAATCCATAAAATTTTCTATTTTTATTAGACTATCTTCTTCTTGTTTTTTCTGCTTCATTCAGCCTATACACCTCTCTTTGTATTTAGTATATGCTAAATGATATCCTTCTATTGTTATGAAATGATATTTTTTATGTGTCTTTTAGGTGAATTCCGTTTTTAGTATTGTCTTCCCCATATTATCATGGTATCTGCTTTTTTTCCACAACATACACAAGTGTCTGATAAATGTTCTTGCTCAAATGGAATACATCTGGATGGTGCACCAGTGATTTCTTTTACTTTATCTTCACATTCTTGTGAACCACACCACATCGTTTTTACATACCCTTGATTTTCCTTTAAATTTCTTTCTAATTCCTCCATATTTAAGGCGGTTGTTGTTTTTTCTTCTCTTCTTTTTCGGCAAGTATTGTACATAGACTTTTGTATCTCTTCTAGTAATTCTTCTAATTTTTCTGCTAATTCCTCTACTTTAATTGGCATCTTTTCTAGTGTATCACGTCTTGTTACGATTACTTCTCCCTTTTCTATTTCTTTTGGTCCCATTTCAACTCTCACTGGAACCCCTTTCATTTCCCAATCGTTGAATTTGTACCCTACTGTGTAATTGTCTCTACTGTCTAGTTTTACTCTAAATTTCTTAGCTAATATGTCTTTTACTTTTTCTGCTTCTTCTAGTACATTTTCCTTTTGTTGGGCAATTGGCACAATTACTACTTGAATTGGTGCTATATATGGTGGTAATTTTAATCCTCTATTGTCTCCATGTGCCATAATAACAGCTCCAATTAATCTTGTGCTACTTCCCCAAGAAGTCTGATAAGCATATTCTTGCTCCCCTTCTCTATTTTGAAATTTCACATCAAATGGTTTGGTAAAATTTTGACCAAAATAGTGTGAAGTTGCTCCTTGTAATGCCCTTCCATCATGCATCAAAGTTTCCACTGTATAGGTTGCTTCTGCTCCTGCAAATTGTTCTTTTTTAGTTTTTTGTCCTTTTAACACAGGTATCGCAAGCAAATTTTCCACTACATCTGCATACACTTCTAACATATCAAATGTAAACTTTTTGGCCTCTTGTTCTGTCTCATGAATGGTATGTCCTTCTTGCCATAAGAATTCTCTAGAACGTAAAAATGGTCTGGTTTCTTTTTCCCATCTTAAAACATTACACCATTGATTATAAAGAAAAGGTAAATCTCTCCAGGAACTTAGCCATTTAGCATACATGGTAGAAAAAATAGTTTCAGAGGTTGGTCTAACACACAATCTCTCTTCTAGTTGTTCTCCTCCTCCCATGGTAACCCATGCTACTTCTGGTGCAAATCCTTCTACATGTTCTTTTTCTTTATTTAATAAACTTTCTGGAATTAAAACTGGCATTGATATATTTTTAACACCATATTCCTTAAACTTCTTATTCGTGTATTCTTGTATTTTTTCCCAAATGGCATAACCATATGGTCGAATGGAAATAAACCCTTTTACATCTGTGTAATCAGCTAATTCACTTTTTAGCACAATATCTGTGTACCATTGTGCAAAATCTTCATCTATATTTGTAATATCTTTTACAAATTCCTTTTTATGACTCATTGTCTTTTCCTCCCCTTTTTGTTTCTTTCTCTTTCTCTTTTTCTCTTCTGTCTTCCCTTTCGGGCATGGGAGCCTCCGGTTTCCCCTTATTTGCTTCCATTGGTGTTTTTACTATTTCTTCCTGTTCAACTAATTCATCGATTACAATTTGTTGATTTTCATCCATTCTATATTTTGGTAAATCTGGTAGTTCCTCTAAAGAACGATAACCAAACATTCTTAAAAAGTCATCAGTTGTTCGATATGACATTGGTTTGCCTGGTAAATCAATTTTACCAGCTTCTTCAATTAATCCATATTCTAGCAATTTATAAACACAGGCATCGGCAGAAACGCCTCGAATTGCTTCTATTTCAGGTCTGGTTATCTTAGGATGATAAGCTACAATGGCTAATGTCTCTAAGGCAGCATTTGATAAATTAGGCTTATTTCTTTTATCTAATACAGGAAAAATGAAATCATGTAACTCTTTTTTGGTACATAATTGATAGGATTGATTGATTTTTATAATTTCTATTCCCCTTGCTGTTTGTTTGTATTCTTCTTGCATATTAGCTATGATAGTTTGGATATCTTCTTCTGAAATCTCCAAACTCAATATTAGTTCTTTCTCACTTACTGGTCTTCCAGCGGCAAATAAAATGGCTTCTATTATTGATTTTAATTGACTAATTTCCATCTTTTCCTCTTTCTTTTTATTTTTAGTATATTCTACTTTTAATAAAGTGATAATTTAGACAAGACTAATATTTTATCATGTACATTATGACATTAAAGGTTTAACTTGTCAATGTTTTTCAATTTTTAAGTCTCGTTTTTTGGCAATAAAAGTTTCCATATTTTTTATTCGTAACTCCCAGCTGCAAACAGTCTGTAATCTTATAACAGACTGTAATCTTGCTGGTCCCCCCCGATTTGTTACATCATAAAAAATATAGAAACTTTCTAATTGAAACATATCACCTCTGAATCGTTACAAAAGCTAAACTTAAATTTTGAAATTTTCTTGCACTTTTAAAACCAATATGATAATATGATTTCAATAAAAACAGGGAGGTATCCTTTATGGAAGAAAAAAAGAAAATAGAAGTAGTTTCAGGGGATGGTTCAAGTTTAGATATCTCACCAGTATATGAGCACTTAAATGTAGCTAAGCCTAAATCTGCCAAGAAAAAACCTACTAGTATTGTAATTCCTAAAGAAGCTAGTAAAATCTCAAAAACCAAAGAAGATAATGATAAAGATAACGAAAAAAAGGAAGAAAATTAATTCTTCCTTTTTTCTATTATTCTTCTACAGAAGCACTATTTATCTTTGTTATCATCCCGCCCTTTATTTGTATTTCTAATGTATTTTTTTCAGAAGTTATATAATAATACTCTACTTCTTTCCTTACAATTTTTTGTACCTTTAATTGATTACTTTTAACACGTTTTTCACCTAATCTTTTAAATTGTTCTACTGCTGCCTTTCGTGCATTTTCTTCTGTGATTTCCTCTTCTTCTTTCACTTTTGTATTTACCACATTGATTCCACTTGCTGTCTTCCTTTCATTCTCTGGCTCAACTCGCTTAAAACTAAGATACATAGAACCTAAAATCACAACCATACCAATTAAAATCACCAGCTTATATCCACTTACTATGTTTTTCCATTCTATTTTATCCATTTTCATTTTCTCTATCCTCATTTTTGTTTTATTTTAATAAAATTTCATATGGCTTATCTTCATAATGAATTTCGTGATGAATTGTGTTTTTTCTGTGTTTAATTTGTAGTACTTTTCCATCTAGTTTTTTACTAATTGACTGATTCAATATAATTTTTACCTTATTTGTATAAGTTTCGCCATCTAAATATGGATTAACATCTAATTTTGCATGCTTGCTGTTGATTCTATTCCATCCTCCTAGTACAAACTCTTTTTCCTCTTCAACATAGATTTTAACATTACGTTTCATCACGATTGGTAACAATAGAAGTAATACTCCTATTCCTCCAAAGATTCCAGCTAATACTCTTCCTTTTGAAGAATTCTCTTCTTTTTCATCTCTTACCCCTAGTGTTTTGGTTAGTTTTTCTTCTGCTTTTTCTTTTTTTGGTTTAGAAGTGTTCGTAGCTGGCAATTCTATGTTTGACTTGTCTTGTGTCCCTTCTGCCGCTTCCCCTGTTGGTCCTACTTTTACGTCGTCCCATTCTTCATTTACCTTTCGTTCTTGCGTTTGATTTGCTATGTTACTATCTTTATCTTCTATGTTTTTGTTTGATGAACTATCTAAGTTATCATTTGGTTTATTACTTGGATTACTAGATGGATTACCATTTGGGTTATTGGTTGGAAGATTAGATGGTTTGTTACCTGGCTTATTAGTTGGTTTATCTGTTGGCTTATCTATTGGTTTGTCAACTGGCTTTTCTACTAAAACAGCAAAATTTGTTGTAAATCCTCCATAGTTGATAGCAACTAATTGTAAGCCTTCTTGATTAGGATTATAATTTGAAATCATATCTTTTGTTACTGTAATTGTACTAATACCACTTGATTGGATTACTTTGATGGTAGCTCCTGTCAGATCTAGACTTTCACCATATTGGTAAATCTTCTTATTTGGTTGCGTATTTAACGAAATTCCTTTTATTTTATCTACTACATTGACTTGGAAACTACCTTTTAAATTTTTGTATTCTACTTCGATGGTTTGCTTTCCTTCTTTTGTGGGATTAAATCCTGACACCATAGATGCTGTCATATCAACTGTTTCTTTTACCTTACCACTTGCCATAATAATAGATACTTTTCCTCCTGCTAAATTTAAAGCTTCTCCATATTCGTACTCTATTTTGGATGGTATTTGTATTTTCAATTTACTAATATAGTCTTCTACATTTATTATAAATTGTTGGGTAAATCCTTGATAAGTTACTGTTAGTGTTTGCGAACCTAATTGATTAGCATGATATCCTGTTACCATAGCTTTTGTCATAGTAATCACTTCTTTGGCTCCACTTTCTTTTTCAATTTCTATGGTTCCACCTGTTACATCAAGACTTTCTCCATAACGATAATTTAATTTATTTGGTAATGTTTTTATTTTCATACTGCTTAATTCATCTACTACTGTTATACCAAATGTCTTCGTAAATCCTTCATAGGTTACTTGAATTAGTTTGGCTCCTTCCGAACTACTATTAAATCCTGTTACTGTCACACTCGCATTTGCCATAGCTAATGGGGATGTAGCTTTTCCACTTGCCATAACAAGATTAACTTGTCCCCCTGTTAAGTCCATGTTTTCTCCTATTTTGTAAACTAGTTTGTTTGGTTTCACAATACTAATATCTTTTATATAATCTTCTACTGTCACCTCATAATTTACACTTTTACCTTTATATGTCACTGTTAATGTTTGCGTTCCTAATTGGTTTGGATGATATCCTGTTACCATACTTGTGGTGATTGGAATGGTTTCTGTTTTTCCGCTTGATTTTGTAGCTATTAATTCTCCACCTGTTACATTTAAACTTTCACCATATTTATACTTTGTTTTTGGCTTTTTACTCAATAAAATATCTTGTACATTATCTTTTACGGTTACACCAAATGTTTGTGTAAATCCTTCATAGGTTACTTGGATAGTTTGTGTTCCTTCTTGATTTGGATAAAATGTACTTAATGTTACCTTATTGTCTGAAAGTGCTACTTGGGATGTTGGTACTCCACTTGCCATAATGGCTTGTACACTTCCTCCTGCTAAATCTAAGCTTTCTCCATATTCATATGCCACTTTGGTAGGTGGTGTTACTATAATTCCTTTTATATAATCTGAAACCGTAACCGAATAGGTCAAAGTTTTTCCACCATAAGTAACTATTAAGTCTCTCGTTCCTAACTTCTTACCATTAAATGGTCCTCCGTCTGGTTCTGTAACCATATCTGCTGTCATTGGTATACTTTCTTCTCCACTATCTCTTGTTATTTTTAGTGTACCATTACTTACATCTAGACTCTCTGCGTATTTATATTGTGTTTTTGGTGTATGTTCTATTACTACATCTATCACATTATCAATAATCTGAATGGTATAATGAGTTGTTTGGGTAATCAAGTTTTCTGTATAGGTAACTGTTAATGATAAATTTCTATTTTCTTTTGTACTATCAAATCCTGCTACTTGCACATTAGCATCATTTAACTTAATACTTTCCGTTTCTTTATTTTGTCTGGTTACTTTAATCGTACCCACTGTTGTTCCATCTGTTGTTAAATCTAATTCCTCTTTTACTTTATATTGTGTTTTTGGCATATTTTCCATAGCAATGGCTATTATTTTATTGGTTATTTCAATCGTAAAGGTTGCTTTTTTTCCTTCATAATTTACTTGAACTGTTTTTATTACTTTATGATTACTATCAAATGTTAGATTGGTCAACTCTAAAGCATTTCCATTTGTTTCTGTTAATGTAACTTTTGCTTCTTCAAATGTTTTGTCTTCTGTTTTCCCGCTTTTACTTCTGATTGTGATAATTCCTCCTGTTGTATCGATTGCTTCTCCATATCCATATTCTGTACGATTTGGATTCTTTTTAATCGTAATTTCTTCGATTCCATCTATTAACGTTACATTTAGTATTGCTGTAAAACTGTTTCCTTTGGTATCACTATCTGTATCATTATCTAGATAAGTTACTGTTAAATTTTGTAAATTTGTATTTGTTTTACTATAATCACTAACCATATCTTGTGTTAAAGTTTTTGAAGACTGTTTGCCACCTTTTGCATAGGTTACTGCATAAGTAATGGAACGATTTGCAATCAAATCTACTAATTCTGTATTATAATCTCCTGTTACACTTGTTGGATTGACTGATATTCCTGTTACATAATCTTTTACAGTAATTGGATATGTTGTTGTTTGTCCACCATAAGTTACTTTTAAATTTCTTGCTCCTAAATTAGTTCCGTCAAATGGTGTTCCATCCATTTCTCTCACCATAGATGGTTGTAGTGGTATTTCTTCTGTTTTACTTGGCCTAACTACTGTAATGGTTCCTCCTGTTATATCTAAAGCATCTTGGTATCGATAATTTTGTTTTGGCATTTTCTTCATTGCAATAGATGACACATTATCTCTTACATTAACAAAATATTGTGTTGTTTGGCTAACTCCATTTTCTTTAAAAGTTACTGTTAATGGTAAATTAGTTTGTTCCGATTGGGTATTAAATCCTGTTACAGTTACCCTACTGTCCTTTAATGATATTGCTTCTTCTAACCCTACTGCTCTTTTTACTAAAATTTCTCCTTCTGTTATTCCATCTGTGGTTAAATCCAAAGTTTCGTTTACATTATAATCTGTCTTTGGGAAAATATGCATTTTAATTGATTTTACATCATTTATAATATCAATCGCATAATTGGATGTTTTGGTTAATCCGCCTCTTGTTACTGATATTTCTAATGTTTCTTGGTATTTTTGTGTATTTTTATCCAATAAATCACTTGCTGGGCTCATTTCAACTGCACTTCCATCTGCTTGTTTAATCATGGTAGAAGTCATTGGTATTTCTACAGCTATCGTTGGATTAGAAGCATAATAAGCTTCTATTTTTCCTCCTTTAAAGGTAAAATTATCTCCATAATGAAAGCTTACATCTGTCGGATTTGTTATTTCTATTCTTGTCACATAGTCATTTATTTTTATGGTAAAAGTTTTGGTAAACACTTTTCCATAAGTATAACTATCTGAATTATCATCTGTATAACTTACTGTTACTTCTTGAGAACCTAGTTGATTCATAGAATAGTTTGATAAATCTGATGTCTTTAAAGAAATCGCACTTCCTATGGCTCCGTTTGCATATTGAATACGGTAACTTCCATTGGTTACATCGATAGATTCTCCATATTTATATATGGTTTTTGTTGGCTTGGTTATTATTATCTCTTGTACATAATTTTTTACTGTAATTGGTATGGTACTTGGGGCTACTTTCCCTGCATAGGAAACACTTAAATTTTGTTCACTTGGGAAAGATGTTGGCATAGCTTCAAATCCTGTCACATTAACAGATCCATCTGTCATACTTAAGTCAAATTGTGAACCTCCTACTGTTGACACTGTAATGTTACCACCTGCTAAATCAATCGTATCTCCATATTGATATATATTTTTGGTTGGATTGTTTTTTATCATGATACCAGAAATAGTATCATTTACGATTATTGTAAATGATGTTGTTTTTGTCACACCATTATCATCTGTATAAGATAATGTTATTTTCTGATTTCCTGCCTCTAATCCTTCTGTGGTTGTCCACTTATTTCCTTGTATATGAGGAGAATTAATATCAGCAATCAAAGTATCACAAGCAACGCGATTATCTGGTAATTCAATAGAAGAAACCACACCACTTTTTGTTTTTACTTCTAATATGCCACCATCTAAATGAATGTCATTTCCTGTTAGATAAGAAGTAGTAGCAGGACTTGTAGAAAGTTTTATAGTATCTACTGGATCTGTTACTGTTAAATTGATTGTCTCATTTTTAGTAGTATCTTCCACTAAAGTAACCATACATTTTGGATTTTTTACATCTGCTAA
Organism: uncultured Clostridium sp.; assembly: GCA_948467495.1. Classification (GTDB taxonomy): domain Bacteria; phylum Bacillota; class Clostridia; order TANB77; family CAG-508; genus CAG-269. Next base: position 57,852 of record CAOKEO010000002.1, on the reverse strand, counting down.
CTTACTTTCAACTGTTACCTTTTTATCTTCGATTGCTTTTATCAATGTCTCTTGATAAGTCGTATTATCCGAATAGGTAATTGTTACCATAGAACCTGTAAAATCAATGGTATCTCCATGCTCATAAGTTAATCGACTTGGATTGCTTACTGTAAAATCTGTTACATTTACTTCTTCCTCAGATGAAAATCCAGATACCATAAAATACTTATCGCCAAGTACCCACTCTGTAACACTATTGTAATCGATTTCTAGACCTTCTGGTAAACCAGTGGCATTTTTTACTAATCTAAAGCAATCACTGGTTATATCTTCTAACCCATAACCATCACTTATTTGAAAGTAAAAAGTCCCTAATAATACTTTTCCATTTGGATTTAAGAAATCTGCTGTTGCTAAAAAGCGTATTCTAGATTCCTCTTTAAATAGGTAAGAACATGCTGTTCCTGATTCAACAACACTTACTTTATCTTCAGAAACAAATGCATTTCCTATTGTAGTAGCTTCTACATATTTATTTCTTTTCCAATATACTGGTGTTAATAATTCACTATCATAGGAAAAATTAATATCTAAACTATTAACAGTTTCAAATCCACCTAAATATAGTTTCACTGGTATTACATTAAAATCTTCATAATCTGGCTGAATGATATCATTAAAATCTGGATTATTTTCGTCATAACCATTGGCTAATTCTAAAAATGGTTTGTTTGTGTCAATACTTGCATACGATGCTAGCATATTGATAATCATTGTTATAGACATAACTGTCATAAGGACTATTATGAATAACAACTTTTTATTTTCTTTCAATCTTTCTTTTATCTTTTCCATAGTTTTCTATCTTCCTTTATAATTTTCTATTTCTCTTATGCGTCCATTCTCTGCTGATAGAATACCAATATCTTTAATTTGTACACTACCATCATCATTCAAATCATACTTCTGTTCAAATCCGTTCATAGAACTATCTTCACCATTATGCATACTTAGCAGTCCTATATCTTGTATCTGAATAATCGCATCTTTATTGATATCTCCTGCTACTAAAGAATAGGTTCCAAAGTCTATCGTTTCTGCCTCTTCTACCGTGACATAGATATAAATACGATCCAAATAACCAGGTTTATCAATTAAAATATCATATGTTCCAGGAATCACATGAAGTTCAAATGTTCCATCTGCCTTTGTTGTCATATTTTTCATTTCAGTAAGACTATGTAGCTCTGCATTTACGGTATCAACACCTGCCTTACCTCCAAAAGCTTTCTGCTTTTCATCCCAGTCAAATAGAGATGCTACATCACTACTCTTATACGCAAATACAGTTGCTATATTTTCACCTGTAGTAGATACTGTATAAGGTGTTACAATCTTTCCCTTTATGGTTCCATAAGGTCTTTTTATCACTAGTACATATTCCTTTATCGTTTTTCCATCTTCTGCCGTTACCTCTATCGTAACTCTTGTATCTGGTTCTCCTAACTGATTTAAAACAAATTCTATTGGTACATTATTTTGTATATCTTTTTCTTCATAAATAATGGTTGTGCCATCTGCTTCTTTCTTTGGTACTTTTATTTTCATGGTTGATTTCTCATTACTATTTGTTACTTTAATTTTCATAGTATCGATAGCTTCTAATAGTGTTACTTCATAATTGAACTTATCTTTATCAAATTGAGGCGTTAATTCATATTTCTTATCTTCTTGACCTTCTATCCTAGAACTTAGTATCAATTCACTTAATGTAGCATCTTTTGAAATAATTTCATCAGTAAATCGAAAAGTGGATGGTTCTTCATAATACTTGGTTCCATCTATATTAATCTTGATACCTGTTGTAGGAGAGTCGTCACTATCTTCTACTAACTGAAACCAGGAAGTATCAAATACATCAGCTGTCATTTGAAAACTCATTTTTCCAAGCAGTACACCACCATCTGTATTAACTACTTTTCCAATTCCTTCTTTATCTATGATATGTTCGCTCTCTGTAACTGGTGGATGGAATGAAATAATTCCTCTTATTACATTACTTCCCTTCCCATCTGGAATAGTATATATTTCTAAAATATCTTTTGATTCACTTGTAAATTCCTCTTCCCATTTAAAATAGTCTGTTGGTTTATCTGTTATAGCATTATTTTCTATAGAAGATGGATGTATCTTCGAATTATCATAAGAAAATCTTACATCAATTCCGTTTAAATTCCACATTATTTCCCCAAAGTTCCATGATTACTTGCTTGTTTTGACCTTCTATTTCTTTGACACTAACTGCTCTTAATTCTAAATACTGATTTTCTGCTGGTGTGACACGATTAGGATCTATTTCAGAAGCCATCATAATGGGAAAGCTTATCATGGCTAAAATCATTGTCATGATAAGTATCTTTTTAGATTGTCTAAAATATTGAATTAGATTTTGTTGCACCTTCATTCTCCTCTCTTTTGTTTTTATCTATATTTTTATTATAAGGTGATAAAAAAGCAGTGTCAATTCGACATATTTCAACATTTTTTTACTTTTTTCCTCTTTTGCTACGGATTGTTTTTGTTTCCTCTTCGAGTACATATTATTAAAATTAGATAAAATTAAAGTGACAAATATTACAATTTTCTTCACTCAATACCCTCAACTCTTATTTCCGTAGTATCTAATACACAAGATAAAAAAGTCATAATTAAATCTTTTAAATTTTTAGCTACTTTTCATGCCTCCTATTAATCCATCCGCCAAAATTTTTATAAAAAACTTTGTGTGAAATGCATTTTCTAGAACAAAAAAAGTACTCCTTACGCATATAGCGTTTTGAAGTACTTTTCATTAAAATTTTTCTATTCAATTGATATCATTCCATAAATAACTGAACAAATATTTTTCTATAAATAGGACTTTCTACTACACAAATCCCTGTATATTCAAATTCACTCTCCAAAATATTCTCTCTGTGTGAAGGTGAATTTATCCATGCCTCTACCGCTTTTTGAGGATTTATATTTCCAGCCAAATTTTCTCCTGCTAATGAATAATCAATACCATTCTTTTTTAGCATTTCAAATGGATTTCCTAAATGGTCAGATGTATGAGAAAAATAATCATTTTCTACTAAATCTTTCGCCTTTAATTTTGCTACCTTTTGTAAATCCGAAAATGGCTTTAGACCATTCAAACCATTTTGAAGTCTATATTTATTAATTAAATCTAATGTTTCTTGTTCCTCTTGTGTTAAAATAACTTCCTCTTGTTCTTTCCTACTTTTTTGATTTGTGTCTTCTAAAACTGCCGTTTGATAAGTTGCCCAAGAAATACTTTCTATTAAAATAACCATTACAAAAATAAATAAAATACCAATTTCTCTTTTTGATATTTTCATATTATACACATCCCTTAACTTTTTTCTTTTATTTTCTCTAAGTTTTGTGTCTCTATTTAGTTTATCTGTAGTGATTTGTGTTATTCCTTTTTATAACCGACATTATTATTATACTTTATTTTACATTTTATGTCAACACTTTTTTAGAAAGTGTTCAAGCTTGTCTTGGAAGAGTGCCAAAAAATGGATTTAGAATTTCTGCGATGATTAGCTCGCCCCGAGCTTGTTTAAAAATTTTTTAGGAGACGCTTTTCATCCATTCATTTTAAATAACTGTTTCTTATTGCCTAAAAGACAAAAGGAGATTCATTAGATAAAACTAATTCCTCTCCTTTTAACATACTAATACTTATTAAAAATCTATGTAATCTCTTGGATTAACATCATTTCCATATCCGCTTTTATTTCTTAATTCAAAATGTAAGTGATGTCCTGTACTACTTCCTGGATTTGGATCTGTATTTGGGTCTCCTCCTTCTAAAGCAATTACTTCTCCTTGATTTACCTCTTGTCCTACTTTTACATCTATTCTAGATAAATGTGCATAGAAGCTATATATTACTTCCCCATCTACTTCGTGTTTTATTTCAATGCAATTACCAAATGCATTTTGTACACCTGCAAATACTACTTCTCCATTTGCTACTGCGTAAATTTCTGTTCGATGCTCTCCTCCTAAGTCTATACCAGTATGTTTTTTTACAACTCCTGTTACTGGATGTGTCCTAGTTCCATATTCTGATGTTATTTTATAGTTACCTTTGATTGGTAGAATAAAGGTTGGTTGTCCTTCTATTAAATTTGCTACTCTCCTTGTTCTCATTCTTCTAATTCTCTTTGGATCTTCCCATTGTTCTAGTTTATTTTTCTTACCATAATTTTTCTTAAGAATTTCTCTATCTAAGTCATCTACTTTTCCATCCTCATTCAAATCATAAATTGCCTTTTGGTCTCTGTTTTCGTCTGTAATAATCACTCCAAAGTTATCATTCAAGGCTACTAAATCATCAATCTCAATTTGACCTGATTTGACTACATCTCCAGCTATTAATTTAACTTCTTTTAGTTCTGTTTTTTCTCCTTTTTCTACTTCTATTTCTGTAACTCTATAGTCTAAGTATCCTAGTTTTGTAATGACTATATCATATGGTTCCATATCTTCTACTGCTACTACATAGGTTCCATCTTCTTTTGTTTCTTGTCTAGCAATGATTTCTCTGCTATCTTGCTTTGTTGTATTGGTTTCTGGATTCTTATCACTGGTTTTATAAACTATTACGATTGCTTTATGTTTTCCCTCTACATTTTCTGTTATAATTTTTCCTGCTATATTGGTTTGTCTATCTATTTTCAAAGTATATATTTTTATGGTGCCATCTTCTGCTGTTACAGTAATCGTATAAGTATTTTGTATTGTATTAATAGCCACAATAGTATCTAATACTGCTTTATTTGTATTTGGATTAGCAATTCCACTCATTTCTATTGTCGCCACTTTACTTGTTGCTGTAATAATAACCTTTGCTCCTTTACTTCCTCCTTCTACGGTTGCACGATAAATTCCATCTTCCTCTATCATAGCTTCTTTTCCATCTACTAAGATACTTTCTATTTCTGCATCTGATGATTGTTTTACTATCTTAATTGTCTTTTGTACAGTTGTTTTTCCGTCTTCTGCTGTTACTTCATAATTGACGCATGTTACAACATTTTCAAGAGTAGATTTTGTTATCAGTTCTCCTTTTCCTGATTCGATTCCTCTTGTAATTGTCGCATATTGACTTTCTGCTGTTATTTTTAGTTCAATTTCTTTGGTGTTTTCTTTTACTCCAATTAGATAGTTCCCCTGTTCATCAATTGTTGCTTGTTTTGTGATTTCTTTTCCTTCTAATTCATAGGTTCCCTCTACTTTAGCTGTCTTTGTATTCGTTTCTATGATAGTTATAACAACTGTGCTATTTTCTATGGTTCCATCTTCTGCCATAATAGAAATTGGCACTTCTATCACTTTTTGAGTTATATTAGAAGGAATTGTTATCATGTACTCTTTTGAACCTTCTTCATATTGTGTTGTATTTCCAATATCTACTTTTGCTTTTTCATGATTAGTTACTACTTTGATTTTTCCTGTTTCTGCGGTATCCAAAATATTAACTTTATAGTTCCCATCTTTTTCTTTTGTTAGTTGTGTCTCGTTATAACTAACTATAGCACTTGTATCATTCGATTGTCTGGTTAATATTATATAGTAAGTTTCCCTTGTTATCGTTTCTCCTAAGTTTGTCATAACCATTACTGGTATTGTAATAACATCCTCTTCTAGGCTTACATCAATCCATTGTTCTGATACCCCTATTTCTTTTTCCTGTTCGCCAATCTTGATTTCTGATCCTTCATATTCTGTCGTAACTTTTACTTTTACCCTAGTATCCAACTTTTTAATGTTGTTTTTGTATTGATATTTATCTGTTTCTTCTGGAAGTACTTCTGTATCATTTACCATCACAGTTTTTAAATTAACACCTATTACTTTTATTGTTATATCTGTGGTCACATTTGTGTTACTATCAGTTACTTTTACTTTAGTTGTTCCCTGTTTCTTTCCTTCTATCATACCCAAACTTGTTATGGTAGCTATTTCCTCATCTTCTATTTCATAATTCAAGTCTCCTAATGTGGATGCTTCTTTGATAAATACGTTAAAATCTTCTTGTCTTTCCCATAATAATTTATCGATTTTTTGGTACCCACCAACGCTTATGGTGATAGTATCTTGTGGATATTTTAAGAAAGCAGGATGCATTTGTGTTAGATAAGTTGAACTTTCTGTCGTACCATTACCTATTTGCCCATTGGTATTATCACCTGATAGCCATACGGTCCCATCTTCTTTGATAATTCCAATATTAGCACTTCTTGTTTTCGAATCTCCGAAAACTTCTCCAGAAGATATATCAATTGCATTTTCTAAATATTCTGTTTCGTTATTCTTCAATTGGACAAATGTACTCGTATTAGTTGTATTTCCTTGTGATAATTGTCCTACTGCATTTAATCCACTTGCCCATACGGTTTTATCAGATGCTAATACAACTGTGTTATAACCTTGTCTTTGTGCCTTTACTATTTTTCTAGTACCACCATTTTCGTTATTTGGTAAACTAAGCTTTTGGAATGTCGTTATAATATTTGTAGTTCCTACTCCTGTTCCTCCATATCTACTTTCACCAGCAGTATAAAATTCTCCATCTTCTTTTTGTACAATAGTTGCATAGTCTCCTACTTCTACATCAACAATATCTGTACCAACTAATGTCAAATTTCTTATTTGGGTTGTTGTTCCTTGTGCTAATTGCCCCCATCTGTCATACCCCCATCCTAATGTTAATCCATCACTTTTCATAGCCATATGAGTTCCAGTGAAAGAACCATAGCTTTCTAATTTTATGGTATCTTCTAATTCTGGCATTTCTTTAAAAATGTAAGTAGTTGTTTGTTCGTTATTATAATTATAACCATCATATATACAAGTTCCTACATAATAAACATCGCCATTTTCTGTTAATACATGTGTCATCATATTACTACTTGTTACATCAATTATCTTATAATTGCCACCGATTTCCATTTTATGAGCATAAACTTGTTTTTCTTGATTTCCAGTTGCTAAATTTCCATACACATTACTTCCCCATCCATAAACTTCTCCATTTTTTGTTAAAGCAACTACGCCTTCATGATCACCTGCTGTTAATTTTATAACATCAGTTAGATAAGTATCTTCTGTTATTTTTACTTGAACTGGCATATTACGATTTGTAGTCGTTCCATCACCTAATTGACCTTTATCATTTAATCCTGATGACCATACTGTTCCATCTTCTTTTAATACAATAGTTGAACCTTCTTGTTCTACAATTTGTGGAATTGTAATAGCATTCTTTTGATTACCATAAACATGAATAATCGCTCTTGTTTTCAATCCATTTTTAGAATTATAAGCTGTTATGGTAGTATGACCTATTCCTTTTCCTGTCACTCTTCCGCTCTCATCAACAGTTGCTACTTCTCCATTAGAAGATGTCCATTCGATATTCTCTTCATTGTCTTCGAACTCTTCTCGGAACATAATTCTTTCTAAAGTAAGCTCGCGACTTTGTCCCATTCTAATATATTCTTGGTTTTCTATAATTCGATATCGTGGTAATTCCCATTTAAGTATAGGATATCCATTATTGATATTAATAGAATCACTTGTATATGCACTTCCTAATGTTGTCGCATACGTTTTTAGCGTTTCTGGTGCCACTCTTCCAGCTGTTGAATTTACTACTCTGCTTCCATTCCAATAATAATAAGAATAGGTATTATTGGTTGTACAATATATATTATTCATTGTTATTGCTGGATAAGTTGAAGACCAACCAGTTCTTCCAATAATTCCTCCTGCAAAAGAGTCGTACCCCCCTGTTGCTTTGGTTGTTCCTGTTCCATAAGAATTTTTTATAGACTGTTTATTAGAAACCTTATTGGCAGATGCTATTATCCCTCCTGTAAATGCTTGATATCCTTCTGCACTAAGATTACCTGTACTGTAGCAATTTAATACATTACCTTCTGTATCTAAAACTCCTATAATTCCTCCTGCAAATGCTTCATTTGGATAGTTATTTTTGGATGCCTTTGCTATAATATTGGCTTTATTATAACAACTACTTATTTTGCCTTGTCCACAACCTACTATTCCTCCTACTTGAGTTCCTACATAACTATTTCCTGTATAGGCTATTGCCTTAATTCCTGTTATGGTTCCACTATTAATTCCACAATTTATAATTTCTCCTTTGTGTAATCCTACAATTCCTCCCGCAAAAACAGAATTTGACACTACACTGTGTTCATTATATATCTCTACATTTTCCATGATAAGATTTTTAATAATTGATATTCTATGAGTTTGACTAAATAGACCAATTGCACTGTATGCCTTTTCTCTTACATATAAATTACTTATGGTATGGTATTTTCCATTAAAGGTTCCCGCAAAATTCTTTCCTGTAGCACCAATTGGGATAAAAGAACCTAATGTTTCAGAACATACTGTACTTAGGTCAATATCTGCCATTACATACACCATTTTTCCAGCATAATCATTACCAGCATTTACACTATCTCTAAATTTTATTAAATCATTGACATTATAAATATAAGTAATGGTATCTGTATTTTGTAATTTATCTACAATTACAGTTACATATGTTTCATAGCCATTAGTTATATCTTCTATTTTAATTTCTACACTTCCTGTTTTATTTCCTTTTGCAACTATTTTTCCATTTTCATCAACTGTTACTATGTTTTCATTCAAAGAAGTAAATTCAATTTCTCCTAATGATATGCTTTTATCTTCATAGGCATTCAAGGATGCTTCACCAACATATTTTAATTTATTTAGTTCAATTTGACTTTCTGTTCCCTCCATATAAATCGTCTTATCTTCATATTCTAAATTTAGAAATCCTATTTTTTTGTAATAAGTAGAGTTAGTCGTAGTTCCATCACCAATTTGTCCATAATTATTATCCCCTGTTGTATAAATATCTCCATTTTTTGTGATAATAGCAGTGTTTAAAGCATCTCCCTTAGATTCTAACCCAGCATTTTTTCCAATTGTTAAGATATTTTCTAATGGTGTATTACTTGCTATCAATCCTTGTACAAATCCGTCTGAATCAGTAGTCGTTCCATTTCCTAACTGCCCTTTCCCATTGGTTCCTGTTTCCCATATGGTTCCATCCGTCAATAATAAAATTGTATTTGTCCTTCCTGCACCAATATATTTTACTGGATTTGATTGTGTTACTGCTTGAGGAAGATTTAACTTGGTATAGGTTTTAAGACTTGCTTCTGTTCCAATTCCTAATCTTCCATGACTATTCTCTCCTGCTCCATATACCATGCCATCTACTTTTTTAATGATAGAATGATAAGTAGAAAATGAAACTTCTGTTACATTTAGTGCTGTTTTCATTGGATAAGAAGTACTATCAAAACAATTAATACCAAGTGATGATGCTCCATTAAATCCCCATGACCATTGTACACCATCTGCTGTTAAAGCAGCTACGCTTCCTCTTCCTCCAATTGACACTTGTATTGCTTTTTCTACTCCATTTTTAGTTGGTACATATTTAGAATCTTTTGTATTATTTCCAATTTCTCCATCAGATCCTTTGCCCCATACATACAAATTTCCCGTTTTATCAATTGCTGCACTGCCATTGGCACCAGCTGAAATATCAACAATATCTGTTAAAAATCCTTCTCCTTCTTCTCCTAAAACAACTTTTGCATAAGGAGAAGAAGTTGTGTCATTAACACCTAATTGACCATTACTATTTTGTCCCCAACTATAAACTTTTCCTTCTTTTGTTAGGGCTAACACGTGATCTGTACCTACTGCTATTTTCACAACATTGGTTAATTCCGTATTTTCATCTATGCATACCTTTCCTGGCGTATTACGATTCTCATTGGTACCATTTCCTAATTGACCATCTTGATTATTACCAAGTGTCCATACGGTTCCATCTGCTTTCAAAATAGTTGTAAATCCATTTCCTGTTGCTATTTGTGGATTAGCAAAATCTTTGGCTACATTCACAACCATCATGGCATATAAATCTTTCTCTTCCTGGTAAGCATACACTGTTGTATAGCCATCTGATAAACCAGTTACTACACCATTTTCATCTACTGTGGCTACCTCTTCATTGGTACTACTCCATGTAAAATTAGATGCTTGAAACTTATTGTCAATTAGCTTTCCAATTACATCCTCTTTTGCTATCTGTAATGGTAATGTTTCATTTACTTTTATATAAGCTTGATTTTTATCCAAACTCATAACTGGCGTTTTATTTTCCCAAGTTAGCACCGGATAGGCAGCATTTTTATGGTACACATCATATGCAAAATCTGAACCTAATTTAACAGTGTATGTTTTTAAAGTATTGGCTGCTACTTTTCCTGCTGTTGAATTGGCTATTGTTGAACCATTCCAATAACTATAAGAATAGGTAACATTATCAGTTGTATAACAATTAGTAATTGGCATGGCATAGGCTGATGCACTCCAACCACTTCTTCCTGCTATTCCTCCTACACGTTTAATGGTTGCATTACCTGCTGTAATGGTTCCATAATTATAACAATTTTTTATAGCAGCTATCTTGTTTTCAGCTAATTGTGTATGTCCTACAATGCCACCAATATAGACAGCATAGGAAGAACCTGTTACACGACCTGTGTTATAACAATTTTCTATGCTTTTATAATAATTTCCTCCGGCAATTCCTCCAGCAAACATTTCATTTTCACCATTTGAAGTTGGAGAATAGGATTCAATTGTAGCCTTATTATAACATCCAGCTATTGTTCCATTATTTATGCCTGCTATTCCACCACTTCTTGGTCCTGGCCATGTATTAGCAGCTGTATTTACTTTGGTTTTTCTACCTATAATACTTCCACTTTCTATCCCACAATTTAAGATAGTTCCATTATTAGAAGCTGCAATTCCTCCACTGTGTAAATCACCAGTTGCTTCATTACGTATGGCTAAAATATTCACATTTTCCAAAATCACATTTTGTACTATACCAGTATTTGGTATTATGTTAAATAAACCTTCATAAGACCTTGTGCTATTATTAATATATAAATTACGTATCCTATGATAATTTCCATCAAATGTTCCTGCAAATCGATTGCTATTTCCATTTCCAATTGGTTCCCATGTACCAACTGTGTCTGAACATACACTACTCATATCGATATCTGCCATAACATAAACTTTTTTTCCTTCATAACTATTTCCGATATTAACACTATCTCGGAAAGTAGCTAAATCATTGGCATCATAAATATAAGTTATGGTATCTGTATTTTGTAATCTTTCGCCTGAATATGATATGGTTCTACTTACCTTTTCCAGGGTTGTATCTTTTTCACTTACATCAGTGGTACCATTAATTTGTTCTTGATTTCCTAATATCCTTTCATGGTTAAAGACCACAGGTATTCCTGACATTCTTCCCACAGCAAACAGTACGAAAAAAACACTGACACTTGCCATACAAATTACTACTCTTTTTTGTAATCTTCTCTTGAATTTTTTGCTTAATTTCATAGAATTTATGCCCTTCTTTCATAAAATAATTCTACTATCATTATAAATATTTCTGCTTTCTTTTCAATGGAATATTTTTCCTTATTTTTGGGCTATCTTCTATAATTATACGGAAGTTTTATTTGCTTATTTCGACATTTTATATGTAATTTTTGTGTCATTTTATTTACAATTTTGTAAAAAATAATACATTTTTCTTAGGGAATACCTATCTATGGTTCCTATCAAACTAAAATCAATTAACTTTGTATTGCTATATTAAAATTTTTCTAGGAATGCATTTTGCTATATCGAAAATCTTCAATTTTTCCTATACAAAAAAAGTTACTCCGTAAATACGAAATAACTTAACAAAACAAATCATTTTTATCTCTTTATTCTTCTACTTTTTCAAATAAATCTTTACTTACACCACACAAAGGGCAAGTCCAATCTTCTGGTAAATCTTCGAATTTTACTCCTTCTGCTTCTTCATCATAAATATAACCACATACTGTACATTTATATTTCATTGTATTCACCTCCCAAAATATTATCAGCTAATTTTTCCATCTGGCTTATGGTATTTTGTTTCATTGTTGATTGAATGGTAACCAATGGTTCTATCAAAGTAATATCTTTCATTTCCTGTAACACACTTTTCATCGTTTTACCAGCAGATGGTGCCCAAGACCCATTCTCTATCATACCAATTTTTCTATTTTGATAGTTTCTTTCTTTCAGTTTATGCAAAAACTGTTCCATCGGCACAAATACACCTGCATTGTAACTAGAAGCTGCTAAAATAATTTTATCATATCGAAACGCATCTTCTACTGCTTCTGCCATATCCTCTCTCACCAAATCTGCTAAAACTACTTTTTTAGCTCCCTTTTCTTCTAAAATTTGTTTTAACTTTTGGGCTGCCTCTAAAGTATTTCCATAGATAGAAGCACAAGCAATGAAAACACCATCATCTTCTGGTCGATAACTACTCCATATATCATATTTTTCAATATAATGTTGTAAATTTTGTGTTAAAATTGGTCCATGTAAAGGACAAATGATTTCAATATCTAGAGTAGAAGCTTTTTTCAACAAAGCTTGCACTTGTGCACCATATTTCCCAACAATTCCAAAATAATATCTACGAGCTTCACAATCCCAACTTTCTTCTGTATCTAATGTTCCAAACTTTCCAAAACCATCTGCTGAAAATAGAACTTTTTCTGTTTGCTCATAAGTTACCATGACTTCTGGCCAATGAACCATAGGTGCCATAAAGAATTGCAAAGTATGCTTCCCAATGTTAATAGTATCTCCTTCTTTTACTACTATTTTTCTATCTGTAAAATCCATCGCAAAGAAATTAGGTAGCATATTGAATGTAATGGCATTTCCTATTATTTTCATGTCTGGGTACTTTTCTACTAGTAATCCAATATTATACGCATGATCTGGTTCTAAATGTGAAACAACTAAAAAGTCTACCGTTTCTCCTCCTAATGCTTTTTCCAAATTTTCTAACCATTTGTTAGTTACTTTTCTATCAACTGTATCTAATATAACGTTTTTTTCATCTTTAATAAGATAAGAATTGTATGCCATCCCATTTGGTACCACATATTGTGATTCAAATAGTCGTATATCTTTATCATTTGCTCCTACATATAAGATAGAATCTGTTATGGTTGTTTCTTTCATTTATAATCCCCTTTCTTGCTATAAATTATGCCAAAATTTTTTCTACAATATTCTTAATTTGGTTAAAAATCCATTGTACGTTATCACTAAACTATTAGAATTAAACAAGATTTGCTCCCCTTGCACTTTCCATTGTCCTTTATTTTCAACTAAAAAATCAATTATTTCTTCTTCAATTTTTAACATAGATTCCACTTTTTCTATGGATTTTTCTAATTCATTTCTTTCTTTTTCAGAAATTTCAACATCTTCTCTCAGTAATTGTTTGTATAAATCAGTACTATATCTATCTGCTGTTTCTGTCTCTATGTATGAATTGATTTTACTCTCTTCTAAATAAGACAACATCTCTGCCTTTTTTTCTTCTAATTTTTGTTTTGTTTCGTTTAAATACTTTTTACTTTCTACAAAATCAGGTCCATCTTGTTCATAGTTACTAGCCATTAAAAGTTGAGCCATCTTCTCATCTTCTAATAATGTTCTAATATTATATGCTGTATTAAATAAGTCAGAAGCATAATTCTTAGCCGCTTTTTCAACAGTTGCATATTTTCCTTTTGTCACAATTGTACTAGTTTTCTCATTTAATGCATCCATATTAAAATCTTCTGATTTTGTTAATTCTTCTATCTGTGCAAATTCTTCTATTATTTTAGCTTTTTGCATCTTATCATTGATAAAGAAATAACCTCCTGCTATAACAATAATAAAAATAATAATTCCTAAAAAAATCGCAATTTTTACCCCTTTTTTCATCATTCCAATCCTCCTTCTTTTTTTCTATTCCTATTATACCAGAAAAATAAAAATTGTAAAGTGATAAACTGTTTCAAATATCGTTTTTAATCAACCCTTAAATGGGTATTTTTACTCTTAACTTTATTTTCTTAATTTTTCAATTTCCTCTTTTGTTAACTTAGTTACTTTTTGTATGTCTTCGATTCTCATACCCAATTTCAAGAGTTCTCTTGCATCTTGTATCTTTCCTTCTTTCATTCCTTCTTTCATTCCTTCTTTCATTCCTTTTTCTCTTCCTTCTCTTAATCCTTTCTCTTGTGCATGAAGCATTCCAGAATTATAATCCATTATAGCAAATTTTCTAGACCAATAAAGTTCCCATTCTTTTTCATTCATACTCATCTCATCAATAATATCTATGGCTTTTCTAATTTCTTTATTTTCCTTCTTTGCCATCTCTAATTTCTCCTCTCTCCCCGCAATTAGCCACAACCATTGTTCTAACTTGGTATTAGCTTCTGGATTTTTCTTTACAAACTTTGGAATTTCTATAAAATGCATTTCTAAATCTTGGGTTGCTATTTCATCTTCTCTTTTGTATCCCATATCTACAAATTCATTTTCTTTTGTCCTTTCAAATTTCATATGTGCTACACTTCGATAACTATTTCTTTTATAAAATTCAAAATTTAATAAATTAATTACAATTGTATTCTTTACTTGTCCATAATTTTCACTTTTTTTAAGTTCATCAGATAGTATTCTTGACATGTAATATGTACTTCTTTTATCAATATCTCCTAAATCTTTTACTTGCATCTCAATATTACATACAATATCTTTATCAATCTCTACTTTAACATCTAATATACTTGCTTTACTATCATATAAATTTCTTGGTAACTCTGGATTTTTAACAACAACATCTTGAATTGGTATTTCTAGAATAGCTTCTAATAAAGATTTTAAAATATCTTCATTACCTTCTTTAGAAAATACTCTTTTAAATACAATATCAGATGTCAAAGGTAATTTTTTCATTTTCGTATTTATCATATTTCCTCCTTTATTATACTAGATTACTATTTACTTTGCAATACCTAATCAGTATATTTTTACTTTTTATGCAATTATTTCTATTTTTCTTTCGAAAATTCCTCCTCCCATCATTTTTTACTATTTGGTTAAATTTTTTGAAATTTTTTAGATTTTAAAATCTTGAAAATATAAAATTTTTGAATTAACTTTATGTCTATAACAAAGTTGCTGTTTTGCAATTTTAAAAATAATTGTATAAAATATTAAATCATATTCCTTCATTTTTTTCAATTATTTATATTATTTTTTCATCGCAATTTTCGACTTTTTCTCCTATTTTTTCATTAAAATAATTCTTCTGGTAGTATTGTAATTAATCTATTATTGTTTATATTAAAATTCGTTACTTTTGAATGGGACAAATACTCGTAAATATTCAGAAGTCTTGTTTTTTGGGAATAAAGTTTCTAACTTAAAATATATCACCTCTGAATCGTTACGAATACTCATTCGATTCGACACTTTTTTCTTGACATCTATTGTATTTAGTCATATACTAAAGCCATAATAACAAATTTATACCGTACAGATTTTTCTCCCATGGAGAGAAATTCCTTACTGTATAAAAAACAAATAAGGAGGCTATAGAAGCATGGATAACTTAATAGAAATCAGATGGCATGGTAGAGGTGGACAAGGTGCCAAAACAGCATCACTATTATTAGCAGATGCTGCGTTCAACACAGGCAAGTACATTCAAGGTTTTCCAGAATATGGACCAGAAAGAATGGGTGCACCTATTACAGCTTATAATCGTATCAGTAGTAACCCTATTACCATTCATAGTAATATTTATGAACCTGACTATGTCGTAGTTGTAGATGATACCCTTTTAGAATCTGTTGATGTAACAGCAGGACTAAAAGAGACAGGAGCAATCATTATTAATACTACAAAATCAGAAGATTATTTAAAAACTGCCTTAAAAGGATATAAAGGTGATATCTATACCATTGATGCTAGAAAAATATCGGAAGAAGCTTTAGGAAAATATTTTCCTAATACACCTATGCTAGCAGCAATTGTAAAAGTAGGCGGTATCATGTCAGACGAAGCCCTACTAGAAGACATGAAAGGGTCTTTTCAACATAAATTTGCGAAAAAACCAGAAGTCATTGATGGTAATATGAAAGCTTTAGAATTAGCATTAAAGGAGGTAAAAAAGATATGACAGAAATAAATAATAACACCCCTATGGAAAAGCTAACTCCTGGTGGTGATATTTATACTGCTGGAAATGCAAGGGAATTTAAGACTGGCGATTGGAGAAGCATTCGTCCTATTTTCTTAAGTGATAAATGCAAACAATGTGGACTTTGTTTTCCTGTTTGCCCAGAGGATGCCATCCCTGTAAACAAGGAAATGTTAAGGGAAGATTTTAATTATGATTATTGCAAAGGATGTGGCGTATGTGCTAAAGTGTGCCCATTTAGTGCAATTGAAATGAAGGAAGAATAGTTTGAAAGATAATTATATTTGGCGTTGTTACAGCTTCAGTATAGCCAAATAACAATTCTATTTCAAACTAAATAAAATAACTCAAGAAAGGAATGATAATAAAAATGAGTATAAGAGAAAGATTAAGTGGTAATGAAGCAGCAGCTACTGCTATGAAGCAAATCAATCCAGACGTTGTAGCCGCCTTCCCTATTACCCCATCTACTGAAATCCCTCAATATTTTTCTACCTTTGTAGCAAATGGAACAGTAGATACGGAATTTGTTGCCGTAGAAAGTGAGCACAGTGCTATGTCTGCTTGTATTGGAGCAGAAGCAGCTGGAAGTAGAGCCATGACAGCTACGTCTGCCAATGGTTTATCTTTAATGTGGGAAATGATTTACATTGCTTCTAGTTTACGATTACCAATTGTTTTATCTTTAGTAAATAGAGCCGTATCTGGTCCTTTAAACATTCACTGCGACCACTCAGATGCTATGGGAGTTCGTGATAGTGGCTGGATTATGCTATTTTCAGAAAACAATCAAGAAGCCTATGACAATACCTTAATGGCTCATAGAATTGCAGAACACAAAGATGTCATGTTACCATTAATGGTATGTCAAGATGGATTTATTACCTCACATGCCATCGAAAATATTGAATTAGTAGAAGATGATAAAGTAAAAGAATTCGTAGGAGAATACAGACCAGAACATTACTTGTTAAATAAAAAAGAACCAATTGCCGTTGGTCCCTTAGACTTACAAGCATACTTATTTGAACATAAAACACAACAGGCGATTGCTATGAAAAATGCAAAACAAGTCATTTTAGATGTCGCCAAAGATTTTGAAAAAATGACAGGTAGAAGTTATTCGCTATTAGAAGAATACCAATTAGAAGACGCCGAAATTGCTATTGTTTGTATGAACTCAACAGCTGGAACCACCAAATATGTGGTTGATAATTTAAGAACCAAAGGAATTAAAGCTGGACTTTTAAAAATACGTGTATTTAGACCATTTCCAGTAGACGAAATAGCAAAAGCCTTATCTCATGTAAAAGCAATAGCAATCTTAGATAGAGCAGATTCTTTAAATGCTGCAGGAGGTAGCCTATTTGAAGATGTAACTTCAAGCATGTATGTAAATAATGTTCATGTGCCAGCTGTCAACTATGTTTATGGTATTGGTGGTAGAGATACCAAAGCAGAAGACATTGAATCTGTTTACACTGATTTACTAGAAATTGTAAAAACAAAAAAAATTGACAATCCTTATCGTTATTTAGGATTAAGAAAGGAAGGTGACAAATAATGGCTTATAATGTAAAAGATGTCGTAGCCAATAAACCTTCAAGATTTACAGCAGGACACAGAATGTGTGCTGGATGTGGAGCCCCTCCAGTAGCAAGACATATTATGAGAGCCTTAAAACCAGAAGACCATGCTGTTGTTTGTGCAGCCACAGGTTGTATGGAAGTTTCTACTTTTATTTATCCTTATACTGCTTGGACAGATTCCTTTATTCATACTGCATTTGAATGTGCAGGTGCTACTTTAGCAGGTGCTGAAGCTGCCTATCAGTCTATGAAAAAACAAGGAAAATTACCAGAAGGAGACACCAAATTTATCGCTTTTGGTGGAGATGGTGGAACCTATGATATTGGACTACAAAGTTTATCAGGTGCTATGGAGCGTGGACATGACATAGTATATGTATGTTATGACAATGGTGCTTACATGAACACTGGTATCCAACGTTCCTCTGCTACTCCAAAATTTGCAGACACCACAACCTCTCCAGCAGGAAAAGTCATACCAGGAAAAATGCAATCTAGAAAAGACTTAGCCAAAATTATGGTAGGACATCATCTTCCTTATGTAGCGCAAACACTTGGTTATATGAATTTCAAAGATTTATATGAAAAAGCAGAAAAAGCCATTTACACAGAAGGAGCAGCTTTCTTAAATGTCATGGCACCATGTCCTAGAGGATGGGGCTACCCAACCGACCAATTAATGCCAATTAATAAACTAGCAGTAGAAACCTGTTACTGGCCTTTATATGAAGTAATCAATGGCAAATATAAAATCAATTATAAACCAACCAAAAAATTACCAATTGAAGAATTCCTAAAACCACAAAAAAGATTTAAACATATGTTTAAACCTGGCAATGAATGGATGATAGAAGAATTCCAAAAAGAAGTTGACAACAGATGGCAAGAGCTTTTAGATTTAGAAGAAATCACAAATAAAGAATAAATAGAAAAGTTGCAAATGGTCAAACCAAATGCAGCTTTTTATGCTAAAAATTTAATCTTTGCTTTCTATTACAATTAAAATACCTTTTTTTAATTCAATCGTAGCCATCTCTTCTACTATCTCATTACTAATCCCTAAGCTCAAACCAATTGACAAAGAAGCATTATTCAAAGGATATTGAAAACCTTTTAATGTAATTCCTTCCACTGTAGTTGTTAATGGAAGAAATGAAATATACTTTCCGTAAGTTTTATCTTTAGCTAGTTGCCTATGGTCTTTTACTAAATAAATTTTATTATAAGAGTCTAGTATTTGACAAGGAATTCCTACTTCTAGTGCCTCTTTAAGAATATGAATATTGGCTAATGCATGATCCATTCTTTTTCCTAGTGCTCCCATTATCGTAATAGAAGAACTATTTAATTCAATAGCTAATTTCAAAGCAATATCTGTATCTGTGTAATCCTTTTTTGGGTTGTATTTATGAAAAACAATTTCTGCATTCTTTTGATAAAATTGCCATATTGACTTACTTACTGAATCAAAATCTCCTACTACATGATTTGGTACCATATTAAATTGATACAACGCCTCTAAACCTCTATCAACAGCAATTATATTTTGTCCGTTATGAGCCTTACAATATTTCATTAATTGTTCTTGATTTATTTCTCCCCCTGCAATAATAAGTGTTTCCATTTCTTTTTTCTCTCCTTTGTTTTATTTTCGTTTAGTTGGTATTAAAAATAAGGCTCCTATGATAATTGGCAAATAAAAAGTATATATCCTCCAAAATAAAATCGACATATTAATAGTTCCATTTTGAAAAATAGAATTAAATAACAAATAAAATCCGCCTTCTGCTCCCAGTCCTGAACCTGGTGTCGGAACAAACGTCATAATCAATAGTAAAAATGCCTGGGTTGGTATGATTTGTAAAAAACTTACTCCCTCATTTCCAAATGCTCGATATACCATATACGTTATAGAGTAATAAACTAAACTTTGTATGACCGCAATTAAAAACATTTTGATTACCATTCTTTTTTCTGATTTCATAATGATAAACTGATTGCTAAAATTGTCTATACTTTCATTTAGTTTTTCTATGATTGGTTCTGTATTTTTTAGAAGATGTACTTTTCCTAAAAACCTAACAATTGGATTCATAATACACACTATAATTTCTCTTTTTATACCAACCAGTATCATAATCACTATTGCTATAATATTAACCATAAATCCTATCATAGCAACCCACAAATAATTTTGCATTAATGTTTGGAAAAATTCAAATTCTATGACTACAACAACTAATGTTGAAATTACTAAAGCTGTTTGTGTAATGATAAATTTAATTGCCATTGCTGACAAAGAATCACTAACTCTTTTCCCTGTTTTATTTAGTTCATATGCCTGCATTGGTTGCCCTCCTGATGAAAAAGGCGTAATATTATTAAATAGTTGCCCTATCATTGCTACTTTGATAGAATTCGTAAATTTTTGGTCATGATAAATTTTCTTTATCGGAATATGTAAATTTAAACTCTCACAAATCCAATGAATCACTAAACATACTAAACCAGCTATTACCCATCTATAATCTACACTATTTAAAACCTTAATTATATTTTCCATTCCATCGACTTTTAGCATATAAATAAATAATCCTAAAAATATAATAATAATTAGACTAATATTTAAAATAGCTGTTTTTTTATTAGTTGCTTTATTTCTATTTAATTCTTGGCTATCTTGATTGTCTTTCTTTTTTATATTTTCCTCAAACTCTTCTTGCATAATTTCCTCCCTAATTATTATATAGATTATATTATATACTTTATGATACTGAAAAATCAATCGAATTTTCTTATAAAAAATATAGAAGCATAACTTTTTACAGGTGATATATTCCAATTAGAAAGTTTCTATATTTTTTATTCGTAACTCCCAGCTGCGAACAGTCTGTAATCTTATAACAGACTGTTCGCAGCTGGTCCCCCCGAATTGTTACATCATAAAAAATATAGAAACTTTTATTACAAAAAACAAGACGTCTAGAATCGTTACATAGAAACTATCTTTGTTTAATAAAAGAGGTTATTGATATAACCCCTTTTACACTCTTTTGTATTTCTAATATTTCATTTTTATCTTAATCGTTACTTTCTACTGGTGCTTCTACTGGACAAACGCCTGCACAAGTACCACAATTAATACAAGCTGATTCATCAATGATAAACTTGTCTTCACCTTGTGATATACACTGTACTGGACATTCAGCTGCACAAGCTCCACAAGAAATACATTTATCTGTAATCTTATATGCCATCTCTTTTCACCTCCTAAAATTGTTTACATCGATAACTATAAAGTTTCATCCAATTTTTCTAATTCTTCTAATTCCTTTTTATGTTCTAATTCTTCATCATTTATATTTTCTGCTATTGCATCCTTAATTACTTTTATGTCTTTTGCATCATATCTTTTATAAAAGTAGCCATCTTCACCATCTTTGATTTTTACCCTTACACGTTCTTTTAAAGTCTCGATTGATTCTACTTCTCCTTCTCCCTCTTCTGTTGCAACAATAGCTCCTATGTTAGGTAAATTTTTTAATTTTTCTTCATAAACATCGTTCTCATATTTTAAGCAACACATTAATCTTCCACAGTTTCCAGATATTTTAGATGGATTTAATGACATATTTTGTTCTTTTGCCATTTTAATCGATACTGTTTCAAAATCGCTTAAAAAGGAACAACAACAAAGTTCTCTACCACAAATACCATTTCCGCCAATTCTTTTTACTTCATCTCTAACTCCAATTTGTCTTAACTCAATACGTGTTTTATAAATAGCTGCCAAATCCTTTACTAACTCTCTAAAATCAATTCTCCCATCTGCTGTAAAATAAAATAAAATTTTACTATTATCAAATTTATATTCCACATCTGTTAATGTCATGTCTAATTTGTGTTCTTTTATCTTCTTTAAACATACCTGAAATGTTTCTTTTTCTTTTCTTCTACATTCTTCATAATGTTTATGATCTCTATAATTAGCAATACGTATTACCTTTTTTAAAGGTAATACAATTTTATCATCCTCAACCCAGCGATTCGGTATCATAACTTCTCCATATTCTTCGCCTTGTGCTGTTTCAACAATAACTTTGTCACCTTTTCTTACTCTTAGTCTTTTTGGATTAAAGAAATATATTTTCCCTAATTTCTTAAATCTTACTCCTATTATATTTTTCAATTTTCATTCCTTTCTATGACTTGGAAATAGAAATTCTTTCAAGCCAATTCCTCCCACATTTTAAACACCATTTCATCTATACACATATCATAATTACCATTCTGCTTTAACCTTTTCTTCGTGTTTTCCACAATATGAATACAATTTGTGTATAAATAATTTTCTTTTGCATGCCTGAATAATAATATATTAATATATTCTAATATCTCAAAAATCTCATCTTTTGCCTGGTATAATAAATTTGCTAAGGATACTACTTCTAGCAAATCCTTCTTATTTAAGTTCTCTATCATTTTTTCTAGGCTATCGTATTGAGCTTGTTTATCTTTTAATAAAATGGCTTTTCCAACACTACCTTGAAACATAGTGAGATGATTTGATGAAATATTAGTTAGTCCATAATGTACTTCCATATATTCTTTCAGTTCTTTTTCTTCGATTGGTTGGAAATTTAATATCATACATCTAGATTTTATCGTAGATAAAAAAGCATTATCATTACTTCCAATTAAAATGATGATTGCAAATTCAGGAGGTTCTTCTAATGTTTTTAGCAAACAATTTTGTGCCTCTACTGTCATTAAATCGGCGTCATTTATCATATATACTTTTCGTTTGGATATAATTGGCTTTTCTTGTATTTTCTTTTGTAAAAAACGGATTTGCTCAATCTTAATGCTATTTCCATCTGCTTCTATCTCCCAAAAATCTGGATGATTTTTACTTTCAAACTCAATACAAGATTGACAAGTATTGTTGTCTTCTTTTTCTAAGCATAAAATATTTTTTGCAAATTCTTTTGCTAGCATCTTCTTTCCTATTCCTTGTATGCCTATAAATAAATAACTATGTGACAAATTTCCTTTCTGAATTGATTTTTGTAGCATTTGCTTTATTTGATTATTTCCAATTATTTCTTTAAACATCCTTTTTCCTCTTTTATCATCATTTTGATATCTCTACCCATTTTCTCTACTGTACTTTTCCCCACTTATTGAATGGCCAAATTCTAATCGATACTGTACTTTCAATTTCCTCTAGTGGGATACATCCAAATGCTCTACAATCTGTACTATGATTTCGATTATCCCCCATAGCAAAGATACAATTTTCAGGAACAATAAAATTATCAAATCCTGCCCCTGTTATATCAGTAACAATTCCTTCTTGTAAATAGGGTTCTTCTAATACTTCTCCATTAATATATACTTTACCCTCTTTTATTTCTACCTGTTCTCCAGGCATAGCAATGGCTCTTTTAATATAACTTCTCTTTCCAATTTCTAAGAAATTATTTACAAACCATTGAAACACATTTTTTTCATGATACTTTGCAACTGGATTATTTTGATCTATTTCAGAAGCAGAATAAGTTATCTTAGCTGGTTCTTCAAAAGTTATAATTTGACCTCTCTTTGGTAAAGTTTTAGTTGTTCTTCCCCATCTGTTTAACCATAATCTTTCATCTTGTATTAGTGTTGGATACATAGATACCTGTTTTACAATCGTTGGAGTTCCTATAAAATAGCGAAACAACATGGCTAATACTAAGGCAATTACAATACAATAAATCCATTCTAATATATCTTTTGTTTTTTCACTCAACGTAATCTCTCCTTTTCGCTTTTATCTTTTACTATTATACCTTAATTTTTGTAATTTTTCAATGAAAATACTATTGTTTTGTTGGAATTCTTACCACAACTTCTGTCCCTTGTCCAACTACACTTTTGATATCAATACTTCCGCCATTTTTATCTAATATTTCTTTTGCAATGGAAAGTCCGAAGTCCTGTTCCTCCCATTTCTCTTGTACGAGCCTTATCCACACGATAAAATCTCTCAAAAATTCGATTTAAGTCATCTTCTGGGATACCAATTCCATTATCAAAAACCTTAATATATGCATCATTATAAACAAAACCTACATATATCTTGATTTCACCGCCATCTTTTGTATATTTAATACTATTGGTTAAAATATTTAGTACCACTCTTTCAATATCGTATTTATCTGCATAAACTGGTGGAACATCAGCTGTTACAAAGCAGTTTACCTTATGATTTTTCTTTTTAATTTCAATGGCTACTTTATCTTGGCATTTTTTTACTAAATCACCTAAATCAAATGCTTCTTTCTGTATTATCTTATTATTGTTATCATAACGAGATAATGTTAATAAATCGGTAACCAATTTTGCCATTCTTCTAGCTTCTGTAGCAATCACATTTAAAAATTTATCTTGTGTTTCTTTCTCATATTCTCCTTCTAATAAGGTATCAGCATATCCCATAATAGAAGTAATTGGTGTCTTTAATTCATGTGATACATCAGCAACAAATTCTTTTTGCATCGTGTCCAATTTTACATGTTCTGTTATATCTTGTATAACAGCAATCACACCATCTGGTCTATCTGTTTCATTTTTAAATGGTGCAAAAAATACATTCATATACTTATCTTCTACTTGAATTCTTTGTTCCGTAGAAGTCCAATTTTCTAAATAAATTATTTTTTCTATATTAATATCCAACTTAAATTTTTTAAAAATATCCTCAAAAGTATTATCTTCTGGTCGAATGCTCAAAAATTTTTTGGCTGCTGGATTGATTAAGATAATTTCGCCCCTCCTATTGAAAGCTATAATACCATCTGTCATATGAAGTAAAATTGTTTCAATTTGATTTTTTTGCGTAGATACCTCACTCAATTTTTCCTTCAATTCTGTGGTCATAATTCCTAATACATTCTCTAAATCCTGAGTTTCATTTCCTTTTGCATTTTTTAGAATTCTTTTTCCATTTTTATCTTCCTCTGTTATTCCTTCTGCACTCTTAATCAGTTTACTAATAGGATAAATTATATATTGAGATAAAAATACGGCTGCCAAAATACCAATAATAGCAAGCACCATTCCTGTTACTACCAATATTACTATCGTCTTATTTTGCCACTCTTGTATAGCAATAGCTTGTCCTACTTGAATTTGCTCATTCATACTTTCCAGTAGATTTAAGAAACAAATTCCCAATCCACTTATTACTATCATATCAATCACAAATAATACTAATATAATTTTATTAAATTGTGTATTTTTGAACATTTACAATCTCATTCCTTTTTCACTAATAACTTTATTTCTTGATAAATTTTCTTTTCTGCTTCCCTTGTTGAAACTTTAAGTGCATTCTCTCCCATCTTTTGCATTTTGGATTGATTTAAAATGATTTCTTCAATGGTACAACTTAATTTTTCTCCTGTTAATTCATCATTCAAAATAATTTTTGCCGCATCTACATCTTCTAGAACTTTTGCATTATATAACTGATGATTATGACTTACATTAGGAAGTGGAATTAAAATAGAAGGCTTGCCTAAATTAGAAATTTCTGTTACTGTCATAGCCCCCGCTCTTCCAATCATAACATCTGCTATATTCATAATTTCTTGCATATTATAAATATATGGTAAAATTTTAATTCCTTCCATATGAGACATGCAAATCCCATCTTTTTCTAAGATTTCTTTTACCCCATCAAATTGTTTGGGACCAGTTGCCCATATTACTTGATAATTTTTGTTTAATTTATTTAAAATAATAGCAATTATTGCTTCATTAATCTTTTGAGCTCCCTGACTTCCTCCTGATACTAAAATAATAGGTTTTATTTCATTTAATCCTAATTCTTTTAACATCCTATTTTTTTCATTTATGCCATAATCTTGTTTTCTTATTTTTACAGGTGTCCCTGTATGTACCACTTTTTTTGCTTTTTTAATTCGTGGAATCGCATCTTTAAAAGAAACCAAAATCGTATCTGTTTTTTTGGCTAACATTTTTACTGCTTTTCCTGGGAAACTATTGCTTTCATGCAACATTGTTGGAACATGTAAATTATGTGCTGATGTAATCATAGCACCACATATATAACCACCTGTTCCAATTACAATATCTGGTTTAAATTCTTTGATTATTTTTTTAGCTTCGCCAAATCCCTTACAAGTTTTATATAATTTTTTTAAATTCTCTATAGAAATCTTTTTACTAAATCCATAAGCATTAATTGTCTTTAATTCATAACCAGCCCTTGGAACTAAATCATTTTCTAATCCTCTGGTTGTTCCTACAAAAATAATCTCTGCATTTGGATTTTCTTGTTTTATTTTATTAGCAATTGCTATTCCTGGATTAATGTGACCAGCTGTTCCAGCTGCTGCTATTATTACTCTCATCTCTATCTCCTTCTTTAATGATTATGTTTTTCATCAAGATTTTGCACTAGCTCTTGATATATTCAGCAATATACCCATCTGACATAACAAGAAAAATAAAGCGGTTCCACCGATAACTAAAAAATGGTAATGGCATTCCTGTTGCTGGCATGGATGAAGTTACTACAGCCACATTAATAATCACTTGTATCGCTACCAATGATGTAATACCGATTGCTACTAAGCTACCAAACATGTCTGGAGCTCTCATGGCAATCAAAACCCCTCTCCAAATAAAAATAGCAAATAAAATCAAGACAGCAGCACATCCTATGAATCCTAGTTCTTCTCCTAAAATCGAGAAGATAAAATCATTATGTGGTTCAGGAATATAAAGAAATTTTTGTTTACTTTCTCCCAATCCTGCTCCAAATAGTCCCCCGAGAACCGAATAGCATATAAACTTTGGATAACTTGCCATCCATCTCCTATGGCATCTTGCCATGGATCCAAAAATGTAATAACTCTTTTTAATCTATATGGTTCCAACAATATTAATGCTACAACAGCTGGCACTCCAAATACACACCCTGTAACAACAAAATGCCAAAATTTACAACCTGCCATAATCATCATGATAGCACATATTACTATAATAACTACAGATGCACTAAAATGGGGTTCTAATAATAATAGCCCTATAATTGGTGCTAATAAACAGATATGTTTTATAAAACCTTTACTATATAAACTTAATTGATCTCTATTTTTCATGAGAATACCAGCATAAAATAAAATCATCAAGATTTTTACTAACTCAGATGGCTGAATTGACAATGTCTCTGTTACGTAAATCCATCTTTGTGCACCATTTATTTTTCTTCCAACAACTAATACTAAAGCTAACAAAATTAAAGAAAGCCACCAAGCATGTTTATAAAATTTTTGATAAAATCGATAATCAATCTTGGATATAAATAACATGGCAATAATTCCTAAAATAGCAAATATCAATTGTTTGGAAAAATAAGAATAACTGTCCCCACTTTCTGCAAGTGCAGAAGGTGAACTGGCTGACAACACCATAATTAAACCAATGGAAAGCAACAATAATATTGTTATTAGCAAGGTAAAATCTATTGGATTATTCAAAAAACTTGAAAAACTCTTTTCTTTTCTTTTCTTCGCCATTAAAAACCTTTCCCTTTCTAAAAAATAAAACATTTAATATTATTTGACAACTATATTATAATTTTTTACTCGGATTTCATAAAAATTTTATTAAATAATTTTTAATCCTGTTACACACAAGACCAAAGTAACCAAACTAAATATAATAACTACTTTACTTTCCTTCCAACCTAATAACTCAAAATGATGATGCAAAGGTGCCATTTTGAAAAATCTCTTTCCTGTTTTTTTGAAGTAAATTACTTGTATCATGACAGAAAGTGTTTCAAGTACAGGAACTAAAGCTATTAGAATAAGCAATAATGGCATTTTCAAATATAAAGCAATAGCAGATATAACACCTCCTAAAAGTAAAGAACCTGTATCTCCCATAAATACTTTAGCTGGATGCAAATTAAACATCAAAAATCCTAATACACTACCAATTACAATACTACCAAAAATAGAAATTTCTTTCATACCTGCCATCATTCCTATCACAGTTAAACAAGTAACAATAATAGCAGATACACTAGAAGAAAGTCCATCAATTCCATCGGTCAAATTAATAGCATTTGTCGTTGCTAAAATAACAAGAATAGCAAATGGAATATAAAAATAAATTGGTATATTAATATATATTTTTAAAATTGGAATATATGTATTAGTTCCTATTTGTAATCCTTGTACTAAATAAATAACATAGATAACAGAAATAAGTAATAAACCTAACATCTTATAACTTGGTTTTAATCCTTTAGTATTTTTCAAAACTAACTTTTTAAAATCATCAATAAAGCCTATTACGCCAAACCCTATCGTAAGTATTAACATTGGAATTAATCGGTTAGCTGTTTCGTTTTTTGACTGAATATTTAAAAAAATATAAGTTCCTGTAACTACTAAAATCATGGTGATAATCATAATGATTCCACCCATAGTAGGGGTTCCTTGTTTTTTTAAATGAGATTGTGGTCCATCATCTCTTTCAATTTGACCTACCTTTAATTTTCTTAATATTGGTATGATAACAAAGCCTAATACAATGGCCGTGATAAAAGCTAGGATTAACATACTTGTTTCTACTCTCATTTTACCAAACCTTTCTTCTTTTCTTGTAGTAGTATTTATTTTTAAGTTTATTACTTTTTATGCCATAACAATTCGGAAAAACCAACCAGTTACAGTCTGTTAGATAGCATTTCAATTTATTGTTTGTTTTCTTTACAGAGTGTACGAAGTTGGGAGTTACCAATAAAAAATAATAAACTTGAATTACAAAATATTATAATTCCTCTATAATCTCATTTACAATAACTCTCTCATCATAAGGATATTTTTCTCCATTTATTTCTTGATATGGTTCATGTCCTTTTCCTGCAAGAATAATGATATCCCTTTTAGTTGCCATTTGGATGGCCTCTTTGATTGCTTCGGTTCGATCAATAACGACCTTATATTTTCCTTTTGTCTTTTTCATTCCCTCTTCTATTTGATTGACAATTTCTTCTGGTTTTTCTGTCCTTGGATTATCTGATGTAATAAAAGTAAAGTCAGCAATCTTTCCTGAAATTTCTCCCATAATTGGTCTTTTCCCTGTATCTCTATCACCACCACAACCAAATACACTGATAACTCTTCCTCTGGTATAACTTTTTACAGCCTGTAATATATTTTGTAAGCTTTCTGGAGAATGTGCATAATCAATCATAATAGGTATTTCTTTTTTATTGGTAACAAGCTCTGACCTTCCTGGTACTCTTACTTCTAATAATGCTTCTTTTATCGTTTCAGAAGAAATGCCAAATTTTTGTGCAACACAAATAGCAGCTAATGAATTATATACACTAAACCTTCCTGGAATACTAGTTTTTACTCTTTCATTTCGATCTGTTATTTTAACTTTAAAATCAACATAAGAATTCGTAATCGTAATATCTTTTGCTAAAAGATTGGCAAAATTATCAATACCATAAGTAGTTATATTATGCTCTGGAAATCGTTTTGGTATTTTGGCACCATATAAATCATCTGCATTTGTAATTCCTGTTTTACACATTTCAAATAATTTTAACTTTGAATTGAAATAATCTTCCATATCTGGATGTTCTTTTGGACTAATATGATCTTCTGAAAAGTTTGTAAATAATACCATATCAAATTCACAACTATCTACTCTATGCAGTTTCAGACTTTGTGAAGATACTTCCATCACAACTACCTCTACACCTGCTTCTACCATCTTGGCGAATTCCCTTTGTAATGCCAAACTTTCTGGTGTTGTTCTCTCATTATCTTTTACCTTTTTACCATTTCTATAAGTAGCAATGGTACCTATTAGCCCTACCTTTTTTCCTGCTTTCTCCAAAATCTCTTTTATCATAAAAGTAGTTGTTGTTTTTCCTTTTGTTCCTGTTACTCCTATTAATTTGAATTTTCTAGATGGATTACCATAAAAATTAGCAGAACAAATTGCCAAAGCTTCTCTTGTATTTTTCACCATAACAATGGTAATTTCTTCCGGTATCGCCAAGGCTTTTAAATTACACCCTTCTTCTACCATAACTGCAATTGCTCCCTTTTTAATGGCATCTTCAATATATTGGTGACCATCTGTATCAAATCCTTTTATAGCAACAAATAAAAAACCTTTCTTTATTTCTTTAGAGTTACTTTCTATTTCTTTTATGTTTAAATCTAAATCTCCTCTTACTTTCAATCCCTCTAATCCAACTAAAATCTCATTTAACTTCATCTCTAACCATCCCTTCTATTTACAACAATGCTACTTTACTACTATCCTATTTTTTTACATTATATAACTAAAATAATTTTTTGTATAGTTTTTTAAATATTTTTTCTAAAAATCCTTATTACATTTTATTAAAAACTCATCAAAATATACACTAAATAAGCCAAAAGCGTCTAATTCCTTTAGGCGCCTTTCTTCTATGAAAACTTATTTCAAGCTCATTTCACAATATTCACAACGATAAACTTGATTTTCTTTATCGGTTAAAGTAAAGATTTGATCTAAATCTTTTTCTATGGAAGTAATACATCTTGGATTATGACATTTTACAATATTTACAATCTTTTCTGGTAATTGCACACGATATTTATCTACTAATTTACTATCTTTAACAACATTAATCGTAGCATTTGGTTCTATAAAACCTATCATATCCATATTAATTTCCATATCTTTATCAATTTTTATAATATCTTTTCTACCCATTTTCTTACTTTTGGCATTGGTTATAATAGCAACTGAGCAATCCAAATCTTTTAAATTTAATAATTCGTATATTTCCATTCCCTTTTTAGCTTCAATATGATCTATTACTATTCCATTTTTAATACTATCTATATTCATTTATTTAACCTCCAATAATTTCAAAACAAGTGCCATCCTAATATACTTCCCATACTCTGCTTGTTTAAAATAGCATGCCCTTTTATCATCATCGACATCAGTTGCAATTTCATTCACCCTTGGTAATGGATGCATAATACATAAATCTTCTTTTGCCTTTTCTAATTTTTGTTTTTCTAAAATGTAATAATCTTTTAATCTAACATAATCATCTTCATTAAAAAACCTTTCTTTTTGTACCCTTGTCATATATAAAACATCTAATTTATCTATATATTCTTCTATATCAGTTGTCTCGTAATATTCTATACCATTCTTCTCTAAAATATCTTTTTTGATATACTCGGGAATAACTAGTTCCTTTGGCGAAATTAATACAAACTTAATCTTTTTATATCTTGACATTGCTGTTATTAAAGAGTGTACGGTTCTTCCAAATTTCAAATCACCGCAAAGACCTATGGTCAAATTATCTAATCTTTTTTTCTCACATTGAATGGTTAATAAATCTGTTAATGTTTGTGTTGGATGATTGTGTCCGCCATCACCAGCATTAATAATTGGTACTGTTGATTTTTTACAAGCAACTAGTGGTGCCCCTTCTTTTGGATGTCTCATAACAATAATATCACTATAAGCTCCTACTACTCTTACGGTATCAGATACGCTTTCTCCTTTTGATACAGAACTAGATGAAGCCTCTGAAAAACCAAGTATATTTCCCCCTAGCTCCATCATAGCTGCTTCAAAGCTAAGTCTAGTTCTTGTACTTGGCTCAAAAAATAAAGTAGCCATTTTTTTACCATCGCATTTGTGCAAATATTTTTCCTTATTTGCGATAATATCTTTAGCTACCTCAATTAATTGGTTGATTTCCTCTACTGACAAATCTTTAATATCAATTAAATGTTTCATTTTAATCTTCATTCCCTTCTTCCTATAATTGTACCTTTCAGCTTTCTTTATTTTTATCAAAAAAACTATGCTTTTGTCAAGAGCATAGTTTTTTAAGTAACTATTAAAAATATAAAAACTTTTATCGCCAAAAAACAAGACGTCTAAATTGTTACTTTTTAGTTTCCATTTTACTAATATAAATATTTTTGTGGATTTACATGTTTTCCTTGAATCCTAATTTCTAAATGCAAATGTGAACCTGTCGAATTTCCAGTTGAACCAACAGCAGCAATCACTTCACCTGCCTTTACCTTTTGCCCCACTTTTACATACATCTTACTAGTATGTGCATACCAAGTCTCTAAACCGTTTCCATGATCTACTTTCACTAAATTTCCATAAGAGCCTTTATAACTTGCCTGTGTTACAGTTCCATCTGCTACTACTTTAATTGGTGTTCCAGATGGACTAGCAATATCTAACCCTGTATGATTTGAACTTCTAATATTACTACTAACTCCATAACGAGAAGATATTATCCCTGATACAGGTTTACAAGCTAATTTAATACCATTAACTTCTGTTATTTGATTTTCTTTCTTATCTTTTTGTTCTTGTTGTTTATTAGACATTTCATTCATTTTTGTTTGAATATTATTTTTAGCAACTTCAAGATTATTTGTGTTTACCTCTTCTTCCTTTTCTGTATATTTTTCTACAATGCTCAAATTTAATTCTTTATTTTGATTTTCGTCTTTGACTTGATTTACTAATTTTTCAGCTTCTTCCATTGTATTGACTAATGCCATTATTTCCTGATTAGAAGCAATTTCATAGTATTTATAAGTAATTGCAACATCCAAATCCTTTTCAAGATTAGCTATCATTTCCTTTTCTTTTGGTTCTATTGTCTTATCCACTAATTTTAACTCATATCTAGGACCATTTTTGATATCAATGGTATCTACATTTTTCTCCTCTTTTTGTAGAATAGCTTCTTTTACTTTTTCTTCTAAGGCTTCTTTATTTTGTATATATCCTATTTCACTTCCAGAAATACTTACCTTATACATCGGTTTATATTTTAGGAATACAACAGTAAGAACAAAACCAATTCCTATCATTATGATGTTAAAGTATTTTAACATTTCTTTTGTATAGTATTTCAACTTCTTGTTTAAAATAGAATCCACTCCCCTTTATATTTAAAATCCCATGTTTTTCCTACACAACTAAACTTTATTATACCATATATTCTCCCCATTTTCAAATTATGTATACTGATTTTGCTTCTATTTCCCAATCTTTCTAACTATTAGATGGATTTATTTTCCAGTTTTCTTGTTTTTTGCTCCTTTTTACTTTATTTTCCTCTCTATTTCTCTCTTTTTCTCTTTTACAGTATTGGTTATTATACAATTCACTCTATTTATTGTATTCTTTTCTTTTAAAATTATTATTTTTATTTTTTAACTAATAAGTTCCGTTTGTACATTTTAGTTTCTGTAAATTTAAACTATAAAATGCTATATTAAGTAACATAGAATAGAAAGGCAATTAATTTATGCCTTAGAAGGGTGGTAATAAAATGGCATTAGATTATACAGTAATTGGTCAGAGAATTAAACAAGCAAGACTTGCTAAAAATTTAACACAAGAAGATTTAGCAGAACAAATTGATATTTCTGTCGCTTTCTTAAGTAGAGTAGAAAGAGGAAATTCTCATATAAATTTAAAAAGATTAAATCAACTATGTGGCTTATTAGATGTTACAGAAGGTTATGTATTAAATGGTGCTTCTAGTAGCTCCAAAAATTATTTGAATAAAGAATTTTCAGAATTAATAAAAGGTTGTTCACCAGAAAAGCAAAAACTTATCTATAATGTTGCTAAGGCAATCGTTGAAACTGATTTTGAAGCAGAATAATAGCTGTAAGCCAATATGAAACATATTGGTTTTTTTATTGTGCAACAGGAGACATATCGTAAAATTCAGAGGTTTTGTTTTTTGCCATAAAAGTTTCTATATTTTTTATGATGTAACAATTCGGGGGGACCAGCAAGATTACAGTCTGTTCGCAGCTGGGAGTTACCAATAAACTTTCTAATTTGGAATATATCACCTCTGAATCATTACAAGATATCACATAAAATTAATTGAAAATATTGCTAATATTATTTTCATATGTTATGATAATATATGGTAAAAATGTTAATAATATATAATATTAAAGGAGGCAAATATATGAAATTTGAACAATGGAAAGGATTTAATTTAGGAGACTGGCAAGATGAAATAAATGTCAGGGACTTTATTCAAAAAAATTACACACCATATGAAGGTGACAGTAATTTCTTAGAAGAAGCTACTGAAAAAACAAAAAAATTATGGAATGAGGTGTTAGAACTATACAAAAAAGAACATGATGCACCTGGTAGTGTTTTAGATATTGATACCAAAACAGCATCTACGATTGCTAGCCATGAAGCAGGTTATATCAACAAAGATTTAGAAGATATTGTTGGATTGCAAACAGATGCACCTTTAAAAAGGGCCATCATGCCATTTGGTGGAATTCGAATTGTAGAAAAATCTTGTGAAGCTTATGGAAGAAAAGTAGACCCACAAACAGATGAAATTTTCCATAAATACAGAAAAACCCATAATGATGGTGTATTTAGTGTGTACACACCAGATATTAGAGCAGCCAGAAGTTCTCACTTAATTACAGGACTTCCAGATGGTTACGGACGTGGAAGAATTATTGGAGATTATAGAAGAGTTGCCTTATATGGTGTTGATGCTTTAATCGAAGAAAAGAAAGAAGAATTATGTGTTTTAAATGTAGATGAAATGACAGAAACTGTCATTCGTGAAAGAGAAGAAATTAGCGAACAAATTAAGGCTTTAAATGAATTAAAAATAATGGCTTCAAAATACGGATTTGATATTGCCAATCCAGCATCAAATGCAAAAGAAGCTGTACAATGGTTATACTTTGGTTATTTAGCTGCCATCAAAGACCAAAACGGTGCTGCTATGAGTATCGGAAGAACATCAAGCTTTTTAGATATTTATTTTGAAAGAGACTTAAAAAATGGAATATTAACCGAATCAGAAGCCCAAGAAATTATGGATCATTTTGTTATGAAATTAAGATTAGTACGTTTCTTGAGAACACCTGAATACAATGAATTATTTAGTGGAGATCCTGTATGGGTAACCGAAAGCATTGGAGGGATGGGCATTGATGGAAGAACCTTAGTTACCAAAAACTCTTTTAGAATTCTTCATACACTTGAAACATTAGGTCCTGCACCAGAACCAAACTTAACCGTCTTATGGTCTACCAAGCTACCAGAAGGATTTAAAAAATATACTACTAAGTTATCTATTCATACATCATCTATTCAATATGAAAATGACGACCTAATGAGAATTACCTTAGGAGATGACTATGGTATTGCTTGTTGTGTGTCACCAATGAAAATAGGAAAACAAATGCAATTCTTTGGTGCTAGAGCAAACTTAGCCAAAACATTATTATATGCTATCAATGGTGGTAGAGATGCCATGTCCGGAAAACAGGTAGCACCAAAATTTGAGCCAATTACTTCTGAATATTTAGACTATGATGAAGTCATGGAAAAATTCAATCAGATGATGGATTATGTAGCAAAAATCTATATCAAAGCATTAAATATCATCCATTATATGCATGACAAATATTCGTATGAAGCAATTGAAATGGCACTACATGATAGAGAAATTCTTCGTACTATGGCTTGCGGAATTGCTGGATTATCTGTTGTTGCCGATTCTCTATCTGCTATTAAATATGCCAAAGTAAAAGTGGTTCGTGATGAAACAGGTCTAGCCATTGATTATCTTACAGAAGGCGATTTTCCGAAATACGGAAATGACGATGATAGAGTTGACCAAATTGCGGTTGACATTGTAAAAACGTTTATGAATAAATTAAGAAGACATCAAACATATC
The DNA here is from genome assembly GCA_948467495.1 of uncultured Clostridium sp. GTDB lineage: Bacteria > Bacillota > Clostridia > TANB77 > CAG-508 > CAG-269. The sequence continues at coordinate 22,132 of CAOKEO010000002.1, read as the reverse complement.
GAAACGCAAAACACACTTTATCAATTTTAACCATCACTTCCAATGTAGTTTATGGCAAAGCAACTGGAAATACACCAGATGGAAGAAGAGCTGGTGAACCATTTGGACCTGGTGCTAATCCTTTACATGGAAGAGATACCAATGGAGCTTTATCGGTTATGAATTCAATCGCGAAACTTCCTTTCGACTCATCAGAAGATGGTATTTCATACACCTTCTCTATCACACCAGGAACACTTGGAAAATCAGAAGACGAAAGAATTGCTAACTTAGTCAACATGTTAGATGGCTATTTTGCTCAAACTGGACATCACATCAATGTTAATGTATTTGATAGAAGCTTACTAGAAGATGCTATGGAACATCCTGAAAAATACCCTCAATTAACCATTAGAGTTTCTGGCTACGCTGTAAACTTCACAAAACTAACAAGAGAACAACAATTGGATGTTATCAATAGAACCATTCATGAAAAAATCTAACACGTGGAGATGTAGGAGCAAGAAATGGAAAAAAAAGATTTAAGATATTATGCCAAAGTTCACTCCATCGAATCTTTTGGTACTGTAGATGGACCTGGAATTCGATTTGTACTTTTTTTACAAGGATGTCATTTAGAATGCAAATACTGCCACAATCGTGATACTTGGGATATAAATGGTGGAAACTATAAATCACTAGATGACATTTTTGATAAAATTTTGCATTATAAAAATTATATTTATCCCAATCGGTGGTGTTACAGTTACTGGCGGAGAACCTCTCTTGCAAGTCAAATTTCTAATTGAACTTTTTAGTCGATTAAAAGAACAAAATATCCACACCTGTATTGATACATCACGGAATGGTTGCTTTAACAGATGATATAAAAAAAGTATTATCTCTAACAGATTTAGTTTTATTGGACATCAAGCATATTAACGATAAAAAAAGTAAAGAATTAGTTGGCATGTCGAATCAATTAGAATTGTCATTTGCTAACTATTTAAGCGACAATCACATTCCCATCTGGATTCGACAAGTTTTAATTCCTGGTTATACAGATGATGAAGAAGATTTACTTCAACTAAAAGCCTTTATTGCTAATCTAAAAACTGTTCAAAAAGTTGAAATTCTTCCTTATCATGATATGGGAAAATTCAAATGGAAGAAACTTGGGCTCAACTATGCCCTAGAAAATGTTAGAAATGCGAATTCCAAAGATGTGGAAAGAGCCAAAAAGATTCTGGGAATTACTTAAAAAGCTAGAAAGATTGCCAAGAGGGACAAACCTTTTTGGCAATTCTTATTATCTTATTAGAAGGTTATTATATTTTTTATGAAGCAACATTTCGGGGGGGACCAACAAACCTACAGTCTGTTAAGAATTTACAGACTGTGTGATGTTGGGAGTTGCAAATAAAAAATCATAATAACCTTTTATTGATTATTTTAAAAATTGCCAAAAAGGTTTGTCCCTCTTGGCAATCTTCGAAATCTTGTTACATTCCTAATAATTTTAATTCAATATTTTCCATTTTATATTTACCATTTACTAAAACAAATTCTACTAAGGTATCCTCCAAAGTCTCCTTATTTTGTCTTAAGTCAGTAGAAAAATATAATTTAATTTGTGGAATTTCCACTTGATTTTTCACAATTTCTCTAAAAGTCTCAGCCATATGTTTTTCATCTTCACAAATTAAAATCAATTGTGGCATACCAGTAAAGCCAGAATCGCCTGCTACAAAGTTTTCATAGAATTCTTTATATAGTCTTATTTTATCTACTGCCTTCTTTTGCCAGTCATCTTCTCTTCTAATTACTTCAAATACAAACTGAATGGATTTACGGTTTTTGGTTAATTTTACACTTCCACCTGTTGCTTTAAAAACCTTTCCTAGTACCTTCGCAGTAATTGCAGGTTTTACCACATAGCTATCAAAAGCTTTTACTTTTCTTAAATAAGCAATCAGTGTTTGATTTCCTGCTAATCTTTTTTTAATCATAGGAACTGGTTTTGTATTATCAGAAGGTTGCCATTTACATTCAATTTCTTTTGAATTTAACAAATATTTTCCCATTTTTTCCAAACAATAGATTCTATAAATTCCTTTTCCTTCATCAGAAGTAAAATAATATCTTGTTAATATTTTAGATTTTACAAGTTGATCTAATTTATTATTCAACTTATCTTGAGATTTTGGGTCAATCCCCTTAATCTCTAGCATTTGATACAACTGTCTTGAGGTAATAAACTCAAATTCATTGACTAATTCTAAAATAGCAAAATGAATTTCATTAATATGTCCTATGTCTATCTTATGGACAATTTGGTTCATGGATACATATCCATCCTTCCCATCAAATGTTTTGATTTCACCTTCCCTAATAGCAAATGGTGATACTTGTGCTTTAATTTGGTTATCTTCAACCATTTTAAATCCCTCCTATACAATTAATAATTTTATCTTTTTTCTTTGGTCATCTATCTTTTTGATATAGACATCAACTGGTTGTCCATAGGTAAGCCCTTCTTCATATTCTGCCATTCCCACTAAATTAGGAGCTAATTCTATAAAAATGCCATTTTTATGCTTTTCTGTTTCTCTCACAATTCCTTTTGTCTTCATACCTGTCATGAAATTTTTAACATTTTCCTCCCATGTCCCCAATGTCTCTTTATACGATAAAATGACTTTACCAGTATCTCTTTCTATTGATTTTACCACAACTTCCACTTTTTGTCCAATATTTAGTCTTTCATAAGGTGTTTTAATTCTTGCCACCGATAAATCTTCAATATGTGCTAGACCTACAATACCTCCACCAATCTCAATAAAAGCTCCATATGGTTTGATACTTTTCACAATTCCTGTTACTTTTGTTCCCTCTTTTAAATCTTTTTTTACCCAAGCTAAAGCTTCTTCTTGCACTTCTCTCCTAGACACAATCACACGGTTCTCATCTTTTGTCTCTTTTATTTTGAATTGTACAAATTTATGAACTTTACCAGTACATAAATTTGTTTTTGGTAATCCCTCTTCACCTATGTTAATTGCTTCTATTTCTTGTCTTGGCATAATTCCTGTTAATCCATTCTCAAATTGAATATATAAATTATAATCATTATCACAACTTTTAACAAGTCCTTGCAGCGTTTCCTTTTTTTGCCAATAATGGTTAATATTATCTTGGTCTAGTGGTGTAATTTCATTATTCCAGCCTTCTGGTTTGAATTTTAATGAATTCATTCGTTCCTCGTTCTCCTTTTTCCTCTGTTTGTTTTATTATATCTGTTTTCCATTCTATTTTCAACCTTCTTAAAGATAAAATTTAATGCTTTTTTGCTTTTTCGTTAAATTCACAGTTATTAATTTTATATACAAATTTATTACTTATTTAAGCTGTGAATTATAACATTTTTCAATCTTCAAGATAAAATTTGGTTTATCTCATTTTTACTTAGGTATCTCCATTTTCCTAATGGTAATTCTTTTACGCCAATTCCTGCTATCTTACTTCTATGTAATGCTAACACCTTATGTCCTACTGTTTCACACATTTTACGAACTTGTCTATTTTTCCCTTCATGTATTGTAATTTCTAACCTTGATTGATTTCTCTCTTCCTCTATTTTTAATATTTTTACTTTAGCTGGTCTTGTAACGTAATCTTCAATTTTTACACCCTTTTTTAACATCTCTATAGTCGTTTTGGTAATAATTCCTTTTATTGTAACTGTATAGTTTTTTTCAATTTCATGCTTAGGATGTGTTACTTGGTAAATAAAATCTCCATCATTCGTTAATAATAAGGCTCCTGATGTGTACATGTCTAATCTTCCCACTGGAACAATTCTTTGTCTCACCTTTACTAAATCCAATACAGAATCTCGATTAAATTGGTCTTTTGCTGTTGTCACATAACCGATAGGCTTATTTAATAAAATATAAACTTTTTCTTCCTTTATTGCTATCCTTTTTCCTTCATATTCTATCTTATCTTTTTCTGGGTTTACTTTGGTTCCAAGTTCTGTTACAATTACATCATTTACCTTAACTTTTCCTTGTTGAATCAATTCTTCTGCTTTTCTTCTAGAGGCAATTCCCGCTTCTGCTAAATATTTTTGTAATCTTATAAATTCCAAACTTTTCCCCCCTAATCCATAATTTTGTCTTCCTTTTTCTTCAATACTTGTTTTTTCTAGCTTGTATGTAAATTATTTAAGTTCCCTTTGTCTCACAAGGCTAACCCATCTCCAAAATCATAGCCTGAAAATATGCTGGTAATTCTGCTTCTAAATACATCTTCTTACCTGTTATTGGATGTTTAAATTGTAAGCTTTTAGCATGTAAGCATTGACCTTGAATAGCCCATTCATTTTTTCCATTGGAATATACCGTATCTCCTATGATAGGATAACCAATCTGTGATAAATGCACTCTAATTTGATGGGTTCTTCCTGTTTCTATTTTTACTTCTAGTAATGTACAATTGTGGTTGGAAAATCTCTTTATTACTTTAAAATGTGTAACTGCCTCTTTCCCTTTTTTCGTTACTGCCATTTTTTTTCTGTCTCTCGTACTTCTTCCAATTGGCATATTGATGGTTGCTTCATTTTCTTTGACCATTCCTCTTACCATTGCTATATATGTCTTTTCTATTTCATGTTTTTTAATTTGTTCACTTAAATTAATATGTGCTTTGTCATTCTTAGCAATTATTAAAATTCCTGATGTATCTTTGTCAATTCTATGAACAATTCCTGGTCGTATCTCTCCTCCAATTCCTGATAAAGAATCTTTACAAATTGCCATAATAGCATTTACCAAAGTTCCATCTGGATTTCCATTGGCTGGGTGAACTACCATTCCCTTTGGTTTATTTACAACAATTATATCTGCATCTTCATAAATAATTTCCACTGGAATATCTTGTGCCTTCAATTCAATCTCTTTCGGTTTTTCTTCTTCTACTGTTATCCTATCCTTCGCTTGTATTTTATAAGAAGATTTCGTTTTTTTTCCATTCACTAATATCTTTTCTTCTTCTATCAATCTTTGAACAGTAACTCTAGAAAGCCCTTCTTTTTTATGGGCTAAAAAACTATCAACTCGATGGTCCTTATCTTCTTCTCTTATCACAAAACGCTCCAAACTTTGCTACATTCCTTTCTAAAATCAATTTTCTATATAAAGTTTTATCTATTTTTTATTTCTCCATTCTTTCACTGTAAAGGAAGCAAAGATACCAGCAATTGCTACCCAACCAATTAATATAAAAATATCTGCCACATTAAACACTGGTAAATTTATAACTTGTCCGAAATCAATAAATTCTGTTACATATCCTCTTACTATTTTATCTATTACATTCGAAATACCACCTGCTATGATAAAACTCAAAAAAACCTTTAACTTTTTATCTACAAATTCATTTTGTGTTGTAATAAACTTAAAGATAATTCCTAAAATAACAATATTAGTTAGTACATACATAATAGTCGAATTAGAACCTATTCCATAGGCTGCACTGTAATTTTGACTTATCTTAAAATTTAATATCCCCGCAACAATACTCATTTCTCCTAAACTCTGAACCCAAATTTTAAGTATTTGGTCAATTAAAATAATGATAATCACTATGCTAATTAGCAATATGGATTCTTTTGATAACTTCTTGTTTTCCTTCATTTCTTCTTCCTTTCCTACGTTTCACGATTGCCAAGAGGGACGGTCTTTTTTGGCAATTATTTAAAAATTTTATAGTGCTTATTAATATATAAATTTTGAAATGGAATCGGGGGGACCGTTCAAAAATTCTCAAAAGTTTGGAAAACTTTTGTAAGAATTTTTAGAATGGGGCAAATGAAAAAATTTATATATTAATAAGTATTAGAAATCAACTTAAATTGCCAGAAAGAACCGTTTCTCTTGGCAATTATTTTATAATTTCATAGATTACAAAATAATCATCTTGATATAATTCCTCATACTTTTCAAGCTCCGTCTTCGTAATAATCATATTAATCTTAGAATTTTTATAAGTAATGACATGAGTCATATCATATTTTTCAAAAATGTCACCATAAAAATTTCCTATACTAGACATATCAATAAAATCAGAAAAAATGTCTTCTTCTTTCCCACTAAATTCTGGTGCATATAAATCAGCTCTAGAATCTATAAATACTGGTATTCCTCTAAATAACAAATAACTTCCATAGTTATATTCATTATAAAATTTGGCTGTATTCAAATCAACATGATTTAGAATAAAATCTGATGCTTGTACTGGATAAACACTTTCATCTACATAAGTATCGTCCAGTTTATCTTTACCTAGGTGATAGCTTAAACCTAACATCAATGCTATTATTACTATGCTTCCTACTACATGAATTAACTTGTTCCTAAGATCTTTTTCCTTCTTTTTTGTATAGTTTTCTAATAATTGAATCATCAGCCTATTTAAAATAATTGAACCAACAATAGCAAACATTGTTATTTGTCTTCTAGAAGTTATCATCAAATAGCACAGACCACCAATCATAAACAAGTCACTTAATTTAATTTTAACGTTTGTAAAAATTAGGATTGCTAAAAATATAATAAGTGCACATATAGCATCTGTATCATCTGATAAAACCATTGGTAAATGTTCATTAATGCTTTCTGTTGTATTTCCTTGCATTGTTTTTGCTAAGTAGGTATATGGTGTTGTTCCTAATGGTGTTAGGAAACCTGTTAATAAACATATTATCATAATTAGAATAAGCCATTTTACATTTGAATTTTTAGTAAATTTAATTTTATAAGGATTTTGTAATTCTTTGGTTCTTTTTATTTTAACTTTATCTAGCTTAGTTTCTAATGCTTCTAATTGTTTTTCTAATAGATTCAGTTTTTCTTCTTGTCCCATCTTTTTCTTGAATTGATTGATTTTAAATTTTAACATCATCCTCTTTATTTTTCGATATACAATGGTTTCAGCCAATACCGTAATTAGATATTCAGCTACATATGGCAAATATAGTACAAAATAGAAGGGAAACACTGCAACATGCATATTGGCTATTATAACTGGTATTACTATTAAACCTATAGCATATTTTTTCTTTCTTGTTTCTAAAAACTGCTCAATTAAAAAAATGGTCAAACTAAATAAAATGAATGTAACTAGCTGTGCCCTGGCTGCTATGTAACCTCTTATTATATACATAACTCCTATGGTAATTAAAAACGAAAACACTTGATTCTTAGCTAGCTTTGTATTTATAAAATAAATCGATAATCCTAAAATAATGGATAAAATACAAGTTGTTACATAGATTCCCGTAAATCCAAATCCTTGATAAATAAAATACGTAATTAAATCATATCCCCAATGAGGATAGGTGTACTCTAAATCCTCATGCCAAGAAAATGGATCTTGCTTATCAATTCCATTTTGAGCAATATGTTCTCCTACTTTAATCGTATAATAGGTATCATTTTGGAAAGTTACTGGTGTTAATGCCACACAAAAAATGGTAATCAAAATCACTGCTAATATAGTAAATTTGAGTGATTCTTTTATTTTTTTATGATTGTTTTTGGTTTCTTCTTTGATTTCCTCTTTTTTCATGAACGAGTCTCCTTTTTTCGGTTCTAACTATCGTTTTTACTGGATTATACTTAATCCAATATGCAATATTTTTTCAATTATATCAAAAAAAGTTTCAAAAAACTAGTCTTTCGAAACTTTTTACTATAATTTATTTAATTATTTATACAATCCAAATTTATACTGCTTCTTGATTTTCTACACTAATTGATTCTTCTTTTTCTGTTTCTTTTTCTTCTATTACTTCTAGGCTACCAACAGACACTTCATATGCTACTCGAGTTTGAGAAGTTCCATCTTCAAATTTTTTCTCATACGTTCTTGATTGAACTCTTCCTACTATTTTTACTTGTGAACCAACTTCTAGATTCTGGCAAAATCTTGCGTTTCTTCCCCAAGCAATACATGGTATATAATCTGATTTATTATAAGCTCTATTAACTGCAAGTAATATGTCTGATATTTCTCTTCCAAATGGTGTTTGTCTATAAATAGGATTTTTACATATATACCCAATCAAAACTACTTCATTTGTAATAGAATCTTTTTTAACCATTTCATTTTCTTCTTCGTTTTCATTTTCTTCTACTTCCATAACGTCTTTCGCAAACACTGTCAAAATCAACCTATTTCTTTCATTTTCAAAACTGTTATACGATCTAAATTGACCTTTAACTAATAATTTTTTACCTTCTTGTAAGGTATCTTGTTGAATTAGTCTTTCTGATATGGTAATTGGTATGATATCTTCATTTCCGCTTAAACGTAATATCGCTAATTTAAAAATATAAAATCTTTCTCCATATATTTCATGACTAAATTCTTTTTCTCCTGTAACTTTTCCAACTAATGTTAAATAGTTGTTTTCTAAATAATTTGTATCCAATCTCTCTTCCTCCCTATTTTTCATCTTTTATCGATTTGTATTTTTTTCCTTATGCACGATTCATTACAGTTATTATTATACACTATTTTTTTGGTTTTGTCTACATAAAAAGTTAATTTTATTCAAAAAAGTTAGATTTTTCCTATACTTCCTCAATTATGCTTTTATTATATATCTTGAAAATCACATAAACTATCAATATCTCATAATTTTTTAATTTATTTTTCTCTTTTCTTTTTATTCTTCTTTCTTCTATTTCTATTTTATTACCTTCTCTATTCTTTAAACTTTTCTGCCAATAAATCAAAATATCGATATCACTAATACTTGACACAGTAACCATTGCTTTTCGATTTAATCCATAAGTGATGCAATTAGGCATTTTTTCGATTTCCTCTTCTTGGTTTCTATCTGTATTTATCATCAAATAAGGGGTATGTTTAAAAACTTTTGTTAATATCTCTTTATTTTCTTTAAACTTACCTAAACCATCTTCTATAACTATAATCTCAAATTTTATATTTTTTATATTTTCTACACTTCTAAGGTTAATTTGAATAAAATTAACTGTTTCTTCTTTTACTTGTTCTGAAATTTTCCTTTTAATATTTTCAAAACATTTTTTACTTGCAACAATACCGATAAATGACATTTTCTATCCCCTATTACCATACTCTTTTTTCATTATTATTTCCTTTTCTGGTAATTTTATACACTTATTCTTTTTACTTTCTTTATTTTAGCAATTATTTTTTAATTTGCGTACCATTATTGTTAATCATATAATTATCCAAATAAATTAAATCTGATATAGTAACTACTTCTAATCCTTTTTGTTTAATATTCTTTAGAAGCATATCTAGGCTGTTTGCGGTATTTTTTGTACCATTATGACTTAAGATAATATCTCCTGCTTTTATTTTTCCATCTAAACGTTTCCACATTTCCTCTCCGTGTTAATCCGTGTGTAATCTAGCGTATCTAAACCGCCACTGTATTGTGTAATATCCCTTGTCTTGTGCTGCTTTTATAACGGTATCATTATATTCACCATAAGGGGCTCGGTAGATTTTAGTTCTTTTTCCTGTTACTTTTTCAATCTTATCATTACTTTTTTCAATTTCTTCTATATTTTTTTCATAACTTAAGTTATTAACATGTGGATGTGTATCACTATGACTGGCTATTTCATGACCTGCTTCATGAATTTTTTTAGCTGCTTCTGGGTTTTTTTCAATCCATTCCCCAACCATGAAAAAAGTTATTCTCGTATTATTCTCTTTTAGTGTGTTTAGTATCATGTCTATGTCATCTGCATTCCAAGCACAATTCATAGTAAAAGCCACTTTTTTTTGTTCAGTTTGTACATTATAAATTGGCAATAATTTTTGTGTTGTACTTGTGGTTTGTACAGTATTACCTTTATTACTAGAGTTATTCAACGTTCCTGCTACACAAAAAAGTAATACAACTGTCACAATTGACACTAGATATGTGTATATTTTTTGCCTGTTTAAAATAAAAAACATGAAAATTCCTCCTAAGATAAAGCTACTTTAATTGTATGCTTCTCTTCGGAGGAAAATTCTAGTTATTTGATTTAATCATACCAACGATAATTGTGATGTCTGTGATAACCATCATTTACGTCATCCCATACATCTGAAACTCCTACTGCAACCCCAAATATAAAAAGTATTATTATCATGAAAGCTGAAATAACTAACCCGATTGATCCTGTTACTAACCCTGCTATTGCCATGCCTTTATTCATTGACTTAACCCCTAATATTCCAAAAATGATTGCTAATATTCCACAAGGTATTGATATGTACCACACACAGAAAAATACCAATGCGACAATCCCTAACACCATAGATGCAATACAAAATCCCTTTTTGTCCTTTTTAGGTTCTTGCATGTTTTGTGTTTGTGCTTCTTTTCTTTCCTGCTTTTCTTGATTTCCCTTGTTACTTATGTCATTAACTTTCTCTATTTCTATTATTTCCTTTTTTTCTTCATCCATATAAAAATCTCCCTTCTTTCTTTATTATTATACTATGTTATTTTGTTTTTTACAACAAATTTCGTATGATTGTGTAAGATATTAATAAAATTGCAAAAATAATTATATACCAATATCTAGGATAAATCCATGTCATAATCTTTTTTTCTCTACTTAGATTAATCAAATAAACTATATTTACAACTATTAGATATCCTATTCCTATAAAAAATACCATATGAGAAAAAAACGCGTCTTTCCAGTTGTATTTCAGTAAATTAATGAAGCACCTTGTCCCTCCACATGCTGGACAAAATAATCCTAATGATTCATATACCCAGCATTTCGGTAATATTTCTATGTATTCAGAATTAATAAAAACATATAAAGCAATCAAAAACATCATTTCTAGCCCGATTATTATTATTTCCCTTTTCCTATTCACTTTCATAAATCTCGCCTTTATTGTAAAATATCTATTTTATATTATACCAAATATTTTTCAAAAATACCAACAAAATCTTTCAACTTTCTACACTTTTCTTCATATGATATATAAAGTAACAATAAAGTTACAAAAAAGAAAGGAATGATAAACATGGAAATGGATAATAAAAAGCCTTTTTGTCCAGTTCTAGACGTTGATGGCGTAATTTCAGGAGGAAAACAATTTGATTTAGATATAACTTTACCAGAAGACAATCGTGACGTAATTTATGGAATTGTAAAAAATTGTTTTAAAGAACCAGTATGTGATGCTGTTGTTAAATTAGTGGAAGTTGTTTGCGAACATGGTAAAGAAGAAAGAAGACCAATCGGTCACACTTTCACAGACAAAGAAGGAGAATTTGTTTTTGGACCTCTTTGTCCTGGTAAAGAATATGCACTTCAAATCTGGGTAAACGACACTAAAAAAATCAAAATTTGTGCTAAATGTCATCATGAAGGAAAATGCTTAAAAGGCGAAAAATGTGATAAATGTGACTGCTTTATCGACGATTGCGATAAATGTGACAAATGTGAAAAACATGAAGAAGAATGTTTCGAAAAACCTGAATGTAAGTAATTAAATTCTTCCAAATTTGAAAAAATTGCCAGAAAGACGATCTTTTTGGCAATTTTAATTTTATCAAATACTTTACATCATACCCATTTTTTTGGCAAATTGTTTTCCTTTTTTCATTAGTTTTTTCTTGTTCATCAAATCAGATTCTGCATACATCATCATAAGTCCAGTTGTAATTAATCCGCCAATCATAACACCTTTAACAAATTTCATTTTATTCACCTCCAACAGTTGCTATTAAAATGTTTTTCAATACAATATTATTCGTAGCATTATTTTGTTATATTTTTATTTTCTCTCTTTTTTGTTATTTTTATACTGTTTTCTATATAATTTAAAAATGGAATATATTTCATGAATTGCTATTATGGCTAAAAAACCTCCAAAACACTTTTTCAAAATTTGTACATCTGTATGAATTGATATATTAGCTCCTATTATAGCACCCAAAATACCAAATATAGAAATAAAAATAGCTAATTTTGTATCTATATTTTTATTTTTAAAATTTACAATAATTGCTACAATGGAAGTGGGAATAAAAAAAATCAAATTAGTTGCTTGAGCCACATGTTGTTCCATTCCCATCAAAAAGGAAAGAAGAAAAATCAAAATCGTTCCTCCTCCCATTCCCGTTCCACTTACAATTCCTGATACTAATCCTATTAATATTTCTGACATTTTTCCTTTCCTCTCTGGACTTTATGTAATTTACATGATATAAATCGAAAAATACCCTCAAAACACTTGTTAAAAATTCACTTACTAGTACAGTAAAAACAATTGGTGCGGTAATCCATCAGGCAATCGATGAAGCAATCGATGGAGTACTCAACGATAAAGCAATCGATGAGGCAATCAAGTAGTTAAAGTTCTGAATCTCCAGTAAAAGCCTCCCTCCTTAGGAGGCTTTCATTTTATTTCAATTGTTTCTAAGTTATCATTTTATAAGACACATAAATTAAAAACACAGTAAACGCTAATTTTAATACTTTCTCTGGCAACTTTTTTAATAATTTTGCACCTATATAGCCTCCCATAGCACCTCCTATGGCACATAAAAAGGCTACTTTCCAGTCAATAAAATTCCCTTTATAATAGAAAAAACTACTCGTTATTACCATTGGTAAAATACAAAAAACAGAAGTACCTCTCGCCTTTGTATCATCAATATCTAATAAATGAATAAAGGCTGGAACTAATATCATACCTCCACCTGTTGAAAATAATCCACTCACTATTCCTGCTAACAGTCCAATTATCATTTTTTTTATCATAATAAAAACCTACTTTTTAGTAGGTTTTCCATTTTTTTTTATTTTATTCTAAAAATGAGACAAAAAGGACAGGTCTAATTTGTCTCCAATTCAATAAAAAACCAAAAAATAAGACAAGTTATACCTATCTCTTTTGTCTCATTTTTCAATCTGGATTATAGTATTTCGTTCCTAGCATCTTATCTGGCAAGTATTGTTGTTCTACTTCATGTCCTGGAAAATCATGTGGATATAAATATCCTTCACTATATCCTAATTCCTTCATTTTTTCGATTGGTGCATTTCGAATATGCATTGGAATTTCGCCTGTATCTTTTGTTGCTACATCTTCTAAAGCCTGGTTAATTCCTAAATAAGTGGCATTTGACTTTTTTGACGTTGCCACATATACAGCTGCTTCTGATAATAGAATTCTTGCCTCTGGCATGCCTATCATATGGATAGCTTGCATGGCTGAATTAGCTACAACTAACGCATTTGGATTTGCCATTCCCACATCTTCTGAAGCACATATCACAATTCTTCTCGCTAAAAATAACGGGTCTTCTCCTCCGTTCAATGCCCTTGCTAAATAAAATATAGTAGCATCTGGGTCAGAACCTCTCATCGATTTGATAAAAGCACTAATATTGTCATAATGTTCCTCTCCATTTTTGTCAAAAATAGCTTTTCTATTCTGAATACTGTTTTTAATCACTTCATCTGTTAAATGTATCCAACCATCTTCTCCGTATTGGTGTTGTTAAAGTAGCCACTTCCAATCCATTCAGAGCTGTTCTTACATCTCCATTGCTAATCGCTGCTATTTTCTTTAATGTTTCATCTTCTATTTTGATACTGTATTCTCCTAGCCCATCTTTTCTTTCTAGAGCATTTTTTAATACTTGATAAATATGCTGTTCTGTCAATGGATTTAATTTAATGACCATTGACCTTGAAATTAACGCTTTATTTACTTCAAAATAAGGATTTTCTGTGGTTGCTCCAATTAAAATAACCGTTCCATTTTCTACAAAAGGAAGCAGGGCATCTTGTTGTAATTTATTAAATCTATGAATCTCATCAATAAATAAAATACTTTTTCCAGTAGGATTTAACATGAAATTTTTGGTTTCTTCTACTACTTTTTTGATATCTGCTACTCCTGAAGTTACCGCATTGATTTTATAAAATTTATATTGGGTCGTTTCACTGATAACTCTTGCTAATGATGTTTTTCCACATCCAGGAGGACCAAACAAAATAATGCTAGATAACCTATCTGCTTTTATCGTTCGATATAATATCTTGTCTTTTCCTATCACATGTTCTTGTCCTACATATTCTTCAAGGGTTTTGGGTCTCATTCGGTAAGCGAGTGGTTCATTACTGTTCATACTCTTCTCCTTTCATGATTTTGGGAATATCCTTAGCTGTGCAAGTATTAATTGAGTTTACAGATAAGTAATACCTTTCGATTCGGAGGAAAAAATCATGGCAATTACAGACCTAAAAGATTTAATCCTTTTTTGATTAATTCTTCTGTTGATAATTCATTTTTATCTAATTTAGCAAATGCTTTTTCAATTTCTTTTTTATTGTACCCTAATACTTGAAGAGCTGCCATAGCTTCTGCTACTTTGTTATTGTTCTCAATTGCTACTTGTATTTTTTCCTCTGCTTCTGATTTCTTCTTTGTGTTACTATTTACTTGTGCATTTATTTTCTCAACTTGTTGTTCTTTTGTTATTTTATCTTTTAGTTCCAAAATAATTCTTTGTGCTGATTTCGCTCCAATTCCTGGTATCTGGGTCAATGTCTTGACATCTTCTGAAATAACAGCTAGTGCAAATTCAGAGGGTTCACACACAGCTAACATGGTTAGTGCTGTTTTAGCACCTACACCGCTTACACTGATTAGCAATTCAAACATTTTTAGTTCTTCTAATGTATTGAAACCAAAAATACTGATATCATCTTCTCTTACTTTATAATAAGTGTGTACTTTTACCGTTTCTCCTATATTTCCTAGTTTTTCAATTCCTACCTCTGACATAAATACCTTGTACCCTAATCCTCCTACGTCAATTACAATATACCCTGTCATTTTCATTTCTATTGTTCCTTTGATATATGCTAACATGGTCTCATTTCCTTCCTAATTAATTTTTACAAAATCGTTGACAAATAAAATAAAATATTTTATAATTAAGTAGAAAAGTAAGAACCACAAAATGTGGTTACCGATGAAAGGTTTAAACACATTCCACCGTCAAGCAAGAATGTGTTTTTACGTTATTTGCTTAATATATGTACAAGTACACTTATTAAGGCAAATGTGATAATAGTTTCTATTATAAGTGAAACAAATAGTAATTTTATAATTGGTAGTAATATCGCTGTTTCTATCATACACACCACCTCCTATTCTATTTAGGGGATGGCAACCACATTCTGCTTATTCTTACTTTCTGGAATTATTGTATAAATATTTACTTATTAAGTCAATAGTATTTTCTTATTTTTTAAAATTTATACATCATATAAATACGTTGCTTCTAAATCTGCTTCGTGTGTTAATAAAGCAATCGGATATTTCTTATAGCTACTTCCAATTGCATTGTAGTTTTCTTTTGGTTCTGTATATCCCATATGCCAACGAATAGAATATTTTTCTTCTGGCGTTAATTTCATATATTCGGTTATCATCATAACTGATTTTTCACCATGTCCATATGGTATGGTGTCATCTACTGTATAATATGGTACTTTTTCCCATACTCCTAATGCGTTTTTCGCATTCCTATAATCCACTTTATAAAAATTCGTTTTACAAATATCATGCAACAAACCAATGATGATAATAGATTCTACTGGTATGTCAATTGGCATTACACAATTTTCTACTTTATGTTTTAAAATTTCATATACTTTTAAACTGTGTTCTACCAATCCTCCTTCATGGTCACCGTGAAATCTGGTACTAGCTGGTGCTATGAAGAAATCTGATTTTTCTAAAAAACTGATTAGTTCTTCTATTCCTTCTCTTTTTACTGTATTTAATAATTCTAAAAATTGTTCTTTCATTTTTTCTCTCTTTTCTCCTTTTTCTTTTTACCATGTTTATTATATAAATATATGAAATAAAAGTCAAGAATCTTTTACGAATTTTTGTTCTTTTTACGACGTTTCAGATGTCTTTTTTTTTGGCGATAAAAGTTTCTAATTAAAATGTATCATCTCTGAATTGTTACTCTTTTTGGGTGCAAAAGTTACTACTTAATCCGATACCTTTTAATTCTCTCTATCGCTTCCAATGAATTTTCTTTCGTTCCAAAAGCTGTTAATCTAAAATAACCTTCTCCCTGTGTTCCAAACCCGCTTCCTGGTGTTCCCACTATATTTGCTTCTTCCAAAAGTTTATCAAAAAACTCCCAAGATGTCATACCTTGTGGTACTTTTAACCAAATGTAAGGAGAGTTAATACCTCCATAAACAGTAAATCCTGCTTCTTCCAAGCCATTCTTAATAATTTTTGCATTTTCTAAATAAGCCTGAATATTTTCTTTAATTTGTTTTTTTCCTAGTTCTGAATAAGTTGCCTCTGCTGCTCTTTGCACCACATAAGATACCCCATTAAATTTTGTACAGGTTCTGCGATTCCATAATTGATTGAAACCTATTTCTTTTCCTTCTTTTGTATAACCTTTCAATTCTTTTGGGATTACTACATAAGCACATCTAACGCCTGTAAATCCTGCTGTTTTAGAAAAACTTTTGAATTCAATAGCAACCTCTTTAGCTCCCTCTATTTCATAAATAGTATGTGGTATATTCTTCTCTGTGATAAAAGCCTCATAGGCAGCATCATATAAGATAACAGATTGATTTTCTTTGGCATAATTGACCCATTTTTTTAACGCTTCTTTGTTTAATACAGTTCCTGTTGGATTATTCGGAAAGCATAGATAAATCATATCTACTTTTTCTTTTGGCAATTCTGGTGTGAAATTATTTTCTGATGTTAATGGTAAATACGTAATATTTCTTCCAGACATGATATTGGTATCTAAATAAACTGGATAAACTGGATTTGTAATAGCAACTTTATTGCCTTGTGCAAAAATATCTACGATATTACCACAGTCGCATTTTGCTCCATCTGATACAAAAATCTCATCTTCTAAAATTTTTACTCCTCTAGCTTGATAATCATTTTCCACGATTGCTTTTCTTAAAAACCCATAACCTTGTTCTGGTCCATACCCTTTAAATCCTTCTGGTGTTCCTATCTCATCTACTGCTTTGTGCATTGCCTCTAAACAAGCTGGTACAATTGGTTTGGTAACATCACCAATTCCTAATTTTATTATTTTTTTATCTGGGTTTTCTTCTGTAAATTTAGCTACTTTTTTAGCTATATTTGAAAATAAATAACTATCTTGTAAGGCCAAAAAATTCTCATTAATAAAACTCATCATTTCCTCCTTTTCCAGGATTTTAAGGAATTTCTTAGCTGTAGCATTTTTAATGCGTACAAATAAGTTATGCCTTTAAGTTCGTCCCTAAACCCCAATTTCTAAATTTCTCCCTCAAATACAGTAATTGCAGGTCCTGTCATATATACATGATTATCTTCTTTATTCCATTCAATATCTAAATCTCCTCCGAAGCAATTCTACATAAGCATGTCGATTGGTTAATCCATTCAAACTACAAGCAACTAGTGTAGCACAAGCACCAGTTCCACATGCTAGGGTTTCTCCTGCTCCTCTTTCCCAAACTCTCATCTTGATATGCTCCTTGTCTAGAATTTCTATAAATTCTACATTTGTTTTATTGGGAAATACAGAAGCTATTTCCAAAATTTTGCCATATTTTTCGATATTAAAATGAGAAACATCTTCCACAACTGTAATGGCATGCGGATTTCCCATAGATACACAAGTCAAAGTAAATTCCTTATCTAAGGATTTTACTTTTAAATTTTGTACTGGCTCTTCAATTGCCATAACTGGTATCTTTTCTGGTGCTAAAATAGGTTCCCCCATATCTACTTTAATGGTTTCTACTCTGTTATTAGTTACATTTAATTTTAAAGTTTTCATACCAGCTAGTGTTTCAATTGTTACGGTTGTCTTATCCGTTAATCCTTTGTCATACACAAATTTTCCAACACAACGTATGCCATTTCCACACATTTCTGCTTCGCTTCCATCAGAATTAAACATTCTCATTTTAAAATCTGCTACCTCACTTTGACAGATTAAAATAAGACCATCTGACCCAATGCCAAAATGCCTATCACTAACCATTTGAGCTAGTGATGATTCATTTTCTATCTTTTGATGAATAGCATCCATATATACATAATCATTCCCTAATCCTTGCATCTTTGTAAATTTCAGCATTTTTTCACCCTCTTTAGGTATTCAATAAGCAATGAAATATACTTATATCTCATCATCTAGTATTCTATCATATGCCAATTTCTTTGTAAAGAATCATTATTTTAAGTTTCATTCTTTTGTTTTCTGTAAAATATAAAAGTTTCTATATTTTTTATGATGTAACAATTGGAGGGATTATCAAGATTACAGTCTGTTATAAGATTGTAGACTGGCAGTCCGCTGGAGTTACGAATAAAAAATATAGAAACTTTCTAATTAAAATGTATTACTTCAAATAGTTACATTTATATCTTAATTTTTTATGAATTCTATTCCTTTGAGTAACTTTTTGTTATATAATGAAAAAGAAAAGAGGTATCTATGAAATTATTTAAAAAATTATTAATCATCTTATTCATCCTATTGATATTAATAGCAAGTTTTGCATTTATAATTGGTTTTAGCTATTACTCCAATACTTTAAAAGAAAAATCTTTAACTGCTCGTGTAGAGGCAGTAACCAATCAAGAACATTATATTTCCTTTGACCAATTACCAAAAGATTACATTCATGCAGTTATTGCCACAGAAGACCATAGATATTATGAACATGGAGCCATTGACCCAATTGGAATTGCTCGAGCCTTTTATACTAATATTCGAGATGGTGAATTTGATGAAGGTGGTAGTACCATTACACAACAAGTTGCCAAGAATGTTGTATTTAATCAAGATAAAACATTAATTCGAAAACTAGGAGAAATTTTTGCTGCCTATGATTTAGAGAAACATTATAGTAAAGATGAAATTTTTGCTTTGTATGTGAATTCTTCTTACTTTGGAGATGGTTATTATGGTATCTATGATGCTAGCATGGGATATTACAAAAAAGCACCAAAAGATTTGACCTTATCAGAATCCAGTATGTTAGCTGGTGTTCCAAATGCTCCTTCTGTTTATGCCCCAACAGTTAATCCAGATTTAGCAAAAAAACGTCAAAAGCATGTTTTAAATAGAATGGTGGAATATGGTTACCTTACACAAGAAGAAGCCAATCATGTCTCAAAATAATTGGGGGTAATCTTTTTCTTACTCTCATCATATATTTAGATTACAGGTGATGACATGAAAATTCTTATTTTAAACAAGACAATCTTATTTTTTATTTGCCTTTTTACTGTACTCTTTACTTCCTTATTTTTCTATTTAAGCAATCCTTTCTCCTTTGCTATCGAATTAACCACAAATAGTGTGATAGATGAAACTTTACACGAAAAAGTAGCTAGTTTAACAAAAAAAGAAGAAAAAATTGCCTATCTAACCTTTGATGATGGACCCACCGTAAAAGCCACTGGAAAAACATTAGACATTCTAAAAGCAGAAGATATAAAAGCCACCTTTTTTGTGGTTGGTAAACATGTAAAAGAGAATCCCGAATTGGCAAAAAGAGCCTATGAAGAAGGACATTATCTAGCAAATCATGGTTATCATCACAACAACAAAAAATTATATCAAAGTGCTGAAAGCTTTATTTCTGAAATAAAAAATACTGACATAGAAATTGGAAAAGCAATTGGTGTTGAAAATTATTGTTCTCATGTCTTCCGTTTTCCAAATGGTTATATGTCCTCTCGTTATAAAGCAAAGAAAAAAGAAGCCGTTAAGCTTCTTTCTGAAATGAACTATACTTATATTGATTGGAATTGTCTTAATCATGATTCTGTTAAAAAATATAGCAATAGTCAATTACTCAAAAACCTAAAAAAATCAGCTAAAAATAAAGGTACTTTAGTAATTCTAATGCATGATACATCTGATGTAAACGATACGCCTTCTATTTTAAAAGATTCGATTGATTATCTAAAAGAACAGGGTTATGAGTTTAGAAATTTTTATGACTTGCTGTGATTTCATTGACTTAGATTGTTTTTTATGTTATATTATTTACATAATTTTTTAAGGAGGAAGCAATATGGATACGAAAAAACGGGAAATTTCAGTAGAACATGCTAGCTCAAATGATGATGAAATTATGTTTTATTTAAATAGTCAAGTCGGCTTTTATGTAAAAGGTACCTATGTAAACAATAATTCTATATATATATCTATAGAAAGCGAGAAACATGATTTACCTAGTAAGGAATTTAGAAAATCTTTTAACATTCTATTACAAAGAATATTTCTGATATCATTAAAAATGCTCTTTATATTGATATTCCTGGTTCTGAATTTTTCTTTATTTTCTCTATTTTCTATATATTTCTTTTTATCGTTTACCCTTAGTACCACTATTCCTTTATTATTCATCTTTTCTCTCTATGTTCGTACTGCATCTGCTCTTTATTCTGATAAGCTAAAAAATAATCATACAGCAGAGCATTTGATGGGTAACTTTATTGACAACTATCAAAGATTGCCTATTTCGACAGAAGAACTACGGAAAAGTAGTCGATTTCATAAAAATTGCGGAAGTCTCGCTATTTTCAAAGATTTCTTACGTCTTTTGCATATTTCTATTTATTTGTATGGTTCTTTATTATTCTATGCTGTGGTAGTATTTTTCGATGAAAGTATTTCTTTACAAGAAAAAATATTCTCAAGCATAATGCTAATTGCTATCATCATTCTGTTAAAAATATTGTTAGAAAAAAAATCATATTGGCTTAATTTTTTTCTTCAACTTACTAACACAACTTCTCACGTAGATGATGATGCTTTGTATTTAGCTTACTTTGTAGCTCGGGAATGGATATCAAGAGATTATCCGGAATATCTTGCTGAAGAATGGATGCAAAATAGTGAATTTCTTGATAATGTTTCAAAAACTCACTCGGTTGTTTCTCAAGAAGCTAGTAACATATAGCTTCTCATTTTATAAAAGACAGGTCATTTCAGCGTAAAATGACCTGTCTTTTTCTTCTATAAAACAATTTCTATCTCATAAACATTTCTACTACCATCTAATTTTATAAAATTATCCACCTCATTGCCATTTAAAAATACTTTACTAGTACCAGATTCAAAACCATTTTTACCGCTTGGATTTTTAACCATAATATTATACATACTTTCTTTCCATCGATATTTCATTTGATACTCTTTCCAATCCTTTGGAATGCAAGGTTCTATTTTTAAATAGCCTTCTTCAATTTTAAGTCCCAATAAATTCTCAATTCCTGCTTTATAATACCAACTTGCTGAACCAGTGTACCATGTCCAACCTCCTCGTCCTGCTAAGTTTCCTGTTCCATAAATATCAGCTGGTATCACATAAGGTTCTACTTTGTATTTGCTACTAGCCTCTTTGGTTCTGGCATGTTCAATCGGGTTAATCATACGGTATAATTCTAAGGCTTTATCGCCAAACCCTAACATGGCTTCTGCAATAATGACCCAAACGGAGCTATGTGTGTATTGCAGTTGTGGACATTTTTTCTATCCTACTTTTTTCTCATATTCTTTTTTAGCACATATAAATTTTAATTTTTCACTCATTTCTTGTAATGGTTTAAAATTGAAATAAATATCAACTTGCTTGTCGCTATGAATTTCAATTTTTTCTATAAATTCTCTAATTATTTCTTTTGTTGGTTTTTCCATATTAAGAAATTCTTCTATCAAATTATCTAATCTATTTTCACTTTTTGTCTTATCATTTTCTCCAGATAGTTCTTGCTCAAGTTCTTTAATGTTTTGTTCATATCCTTTGACGGCTTCTTTTATTCTATTTGCATTTTTCATATATTCGTCAAGTGTAATAATTCCTGCCAATCTGTCATCATACATTACTTCCAACTTTCTGGTTTCACCCTCTACCTGCTGCTTAAAAAATTCTATTTGCTTTTTTATATCAAATTCTTGTGCCTGTTTTGTTTTAGTTTGTTTTACAATTTCTTCTAGTTTTTTTGTATTGGTATATTCTTTGCAAACTTCTCTTAAAAC
>CAOKEO010000001.1 GCA_948467495.1 uncultured Clostridium sp. | reverse complement strand
CTAATAAATCGAGGGCTTAACCAAAATTACAATAAAGCAATCGAGAACCTAAAATGAGAACTTATATTCATCTATGTATTTTTGAGTGTGCTGTTAAAGTACATATTTTAAATTTGAATAAAAACAGAAAATTTGGAAAAAATAGATAAAACTACTTGAAAAATTATAGGTATTAAGGTATAATTTTAAAGTATAAAATTAGTTTTCAATTTTCTGGTGATGATGACATTTAGGGTAATACCTGTTCCCATCCCGAACACAGAAGTCAAGCCTAAGTGTGCCGAAAATACTTGTGGGTTACCCTGCTGGAAAGATAGGTTGTTGCCAGATTTATATATTCCTCGTTAGCTCAGTTGGTAGAGCGCTCGGCTGTTAACCGATAGGTCGTTGGTTCGAGTCCAACACGAGGAGCCAGAATAAAATAGAGAACTCATAGAAGTCAATAACACCAAGACTTTTATGAGTTCTTATTTTTAATATTTTTTATTTTATAAAAAAATGACAGATTGTAAAATTTTAGTAGATTGTATATTTCAATAGATTTAAAAGTTTTTTCAAGAAATTATCATTTGCTATAACTTGTTATATTTTGTCACGAAATCTGTCACGAAAAGCCTTACTTTTTGGGAGTGAAAGTGATTATGAAAATAAATAAAAATCAAGTAACCTATTTAAAAGAAATAGCAAGTCCATTTTATGATGAAATGAAAGTAGAATTTTTATTTCATTCTAATAAACTAGAAGGTAGTACCTTTGATGAAGAACAATTAATTACATTACTTACAGAAAACAAAGTTCAAGGTGAACATAGTATAGATGATGTACAAGAAACAATAAATTCATTAAAGTTATTTGATTTTGTTATAGACACCTTAGAAGAAGAACTTACACCACGATTATTAAAAGAATTTAATTCTTTATTAAAACAAAATACAAAACAAGATGAATATGGATTAATAGGAATTTATAAAAAAATACCAAACAAGCTTTTAGGTGTAAATATCGAAACTGCACAACCATTTGAAGTGAAAGAAAAAATTGATAATCTTTTGGAAATGGAAATCAAAAATATAGAAGATATTGCAAATTTTCATCAGAAATTTGAACATATACACCCATTTCAAGATGGTAATGGAAGAATAGGAAGGTTTATCATATTAAGACAATGTATTTTGAATAATATAGATTTAATAGCAATTGATAATGAATTTGAAAAAGAATATAAGGGAAATTTGTATATTGCACAAACACAAAATAATATAGAGCCGTTAGTTCAAACTTTTAGTAAATGTCAAGAGAGATTAGACAAAAAGTTAAAAGAATTAAAAGAAGTCATAAACGAAATAGACAGAAATATCATAAAAACTTTAAAATTTAGAAAGAATTTAAGTGAATTAATACTAAGAAATGAAAAAAATACGACATGGAGAATATTTGATGATAAAAGCATAAAAGAAGGAGATATCATACAATTTTTAGTATGGGAAACGAAAGAGCCATTTGCTAAAGCTAAAATCACAAATGTTGTGGAAAAGAAATTTAAAGATTTAGATGAAAAAGATATGGAAGGACATGAAAAGTTTGCATCAAAAGAAGAAATGTACAAAACTTATAGCAAATATTATAACAAGACAATAGATGAAAATACATTAGTCAAAATAATAAAATTTGAATTAATTTAAAATTTTCATGTTTTTTGCTTATTGGAAGTGATTTTATAAAAAATAATAAAGGAAAGAAAATATATAATGAAGTTTACTATATTAACAGAAAATAGAAATGGTAATAATAATTGTATTAACGAAGATGGTTTATCTATATTCATTGAAATGAATAATTATAGAGTTCTTTTAGATACTGGAATAACAGATGCATTTTTGAAAAATGCAGAAACTTTAAGCATTAATCTAGATGAAGTAAATATAATTGTTTTAAGTCATGGGCATTAGGATCATGGAAATGGACTAAAATATGTAAATTCAAAGAAAACTTTGATATTACATCCTAAATGTTATACCGAAAGATATAGTTTAAGGAGAAATATGGAATATGCAGGGATTAACGAAACAAAAGAAGAATTGCAGAAGAAATTTGAGCTAATTGAAACAAGAGAGCCATACAAAATATTTGAAAATGTATGGTTTCTTGGACAGATTGACAGAAAATTTGAAGTACCAGTTAAAAATTTGCCAACTGTTTTAAAAAATGAGGAAATCGATTACTTAAAAGATGATTGTGGTGGAATTGTTGTAAAATTAGAAAAAGGTATAATTATATTTAGTTCATGTTCTCATTCTGGAGTAAATAATATTGTCGAACAAGCTAAAAAAATTACAGGGGAAGACAGAGTTGTTGCAGTTGTGGGAGGATTTCATTTGAAAGAAATAAATCCATATACACAAGAAATAGTGCAATACTTTAAAGATAATAACATAGAAAGAGCTTATATGGGGCATTGCACATCTGATGAAGTAATTGAATACTTTAAGGAACAATTAATGGGAGTTACACAAGTTGAAAAGTTATTTGCAGGAGCAAAATTTGAAATAAATTAGAAAAAAATACAGAAAAGATTTTTTGTTATAATTTGTCAAGGTTTGTTATAATTTTGTCATGAAATTCGTCATGAATAAAAAGAGAAAGCTTGAAATCTAGGTATATCTATGAGTTTAAAAAATTATTCAGCTCTAAATGAGGAGCCATAAAGATAGCAGATAAGAAATTATCTGTTATTTTTCTATTTGTTCGCTATTTTTTTTATTAAAAATTAGTTATAATAGTAAAACAAGGAAATATCAAAAAATAATTTACTGAAGGGCTTGAGTTGCAATTATAAAATAAATATTAGAAAGAAAGGAAAAGCAAAAATGAATCAACAACGAATACGATTTAGACAACTTGACTTTAAATTAGACGAATTTCAAGATAAACTTGGAGAATGGAGTATAGCGAAAAAGGGATGTGGACCAACCTCAGTTGCCATTGTGCTTGCTAATTATGGATATAAGGTTAATCCTACAGATATTGCACGAATCATTTTAACAGATGAAAATGGAAAATTTACCAACAGATATATAAGTAAAGGTGGAATTTGTAATGATGGAATTTTGTATGCACTTGATAAATTTAAAATACAGTATGAAATGATAAAAATCGATTTTAACAATCCAATATCACAGAAAAGTAAAATTTTCGAAAACTTAAAAAAGGGAAATATGGCAATTATACAAGTCGGACCAGAAGAGGGAGATGAAAATTTTCAAGGGACGTTTTCAAAAAATGGACATTATTTAGTTATTAGTGATATAGATAAAAAGGAAAACTTATATATAATTAATCCAAATGCAATAGGAGACAAACAAATTGGTGTACCATTCACTTATACAGATATTGTAAGAGAAATGTATGGTAGAAGAGATAGAATTAATTTTTTATTTGTAAAAAAAGAAAGAGAGTAATTTATGAAAGCATTATTTCAACAACAAAGGAAGTGATAAAAATGGTTGATATAGTTGAGTTATCAAGAAAATTAATGAAACAGCAAAGAGATATTAATAAAGCACCTGCTTGGCGTTTAACGGAACTTGCTATAAAAAAAGGGGAAGAATTAGCAAAAAAATATGAGGAAGATGAAAGATTGATTTTAACTTCATTATATTTAGCACATACTGTATTTAGCCCAATATGGCAAGGAGACATACAAAAGAGACATCCAAAATTAAGTGCTGAGTTTTCTAAACAATATCTAGAAAAATGGGAGGTAACAAAACAAGAACAAGAAATAATATTAAATGCTATAGAAGCTCATCATAATGATGTTGAAGTTAAAACAAAGATTGCAGAAATTGTAAAAAATGCAGAATGTTTTAAATTTGTAACGATAGAGGGAAGCCTTATCTGGTTACATGAATTAGGCTTAAGAGGTGTTCCCTATGAAGAATCTAAAGAAAAAGTCATTAAGAAAATGCAACAAAAAAGAGATTTACTAACATTGGAGAATTGCATAAAAGAAGCAGAAATTAATTGTAAAGAAATAATCAAGTTATTTTCTTAATAGAATTATATAAATCAGTATAATGTGAAGGAAGGAGAGAACCATGCCAATAGAAAAAGCAAAAATAAAATCCAATCAAGATGGATTAGAATTAGACTGTTTGTTAATAAAACCAGAAGGAGAAATTAAAGGAATTGTCCAAATATCACATGGAATGGCAGAACACAAAGAAAGATATGAACCATTTATGGAATATTTAGCATCTTGTGGTTACATGGCAATTATTCATGACCATAGGGGGCATGGTGCAAGTGTAAAAAGACTTGATGATTTAGGTTATTTTTATGATGAAAAAGCAGAATCTATTGTAGAAGATTTACATCAAATAACTACTTATGCGAAAGAGCAATATCCTAATAAAAAAGTAATTTTATTTGGACATAGTATGGGGTCTATGGTAGTAAGAAAATATATCAAAAAGTATGATAAAGATATTGATGGCTTGATTGTATGTGGTTCACCTAGTCGAAATCGATTTGCTGGACTAGCTTTGACAGTTGTAAAGGTTTTGAAAATTTTTAAAGGGGAATATCATAGAAGTAATTTGATTCAAAAATTAGCATTTGGAACCTATAATAAAAATATAAAAAATCCTTCTTCTCCAAATGCTTGGGTTTGTGCCAATGAAAATACGGTAAAAGAGTATGATAAAGATGAATTAAATGGTTTTATTTTTACTTTGAATGGATTTCAAAATTTGTTTACTTTGATGAAAGATATTTATCATAAGCAAGGCTGGGAATTAAATAAGAAAGAGTTACCAATCTTTTTTATCGCAGGAGCAGATGATCCAGTTATTATGGGGACAAAGCATTGGAAGAAAGCTCAAGATTTTTTGAAAGAGTTAGGCTATCAAAATGTGTCAGGAAAATTGTATGCTGGCATGAGACATGAGATTTTGAATGAAGAAGATAATAAAAAGGTTTTTGAGGATGTCTTGGAATGGATAGAGAAAAAGTAGTTTACTTTTTATAGTATATAATCAGGACAGAACATATTTTAAATGGGATAGATAAGAATGATAGAAATAGAATTAATGAAAAAAATGAAGCAGCCAATCATCGATTGGTATCAAAAGAATAAAAGAGAATTACCATGGAGAAAAGAAAAAAATCCTTATCACATATGGATTTCTGAAATTATGTTACAACAAACAAGAATAGAAGCGGTAAAACAATACTATGAGCGATTCTTAAAGGAAATTCCGACCATACAAGATTTAGCGGAAATAGAGGAAGAAAAATTATTAAAATTGTGGGAAGGATTAGGTTATTATAATCGTGCCAGAAATTTGAAAAAAGCAGCACAAGTCATACAAGAAAAATACAAAGGGCAAATGCCAAAACATGATAAAGAATTAGTAGCATTGCCTGGAATTGGAGAATATACAGCAGGAGCTATTAGTTCGATTGCTTATGATGAACCAGTTCCAGCAGTGGATGGAAATGTACTCCGTGTTGTCAGTAGAGTTGTGGGAAGTAAAAAGGATGTTTTGGAAAATAAAACGAAGAAGGAGTTTACCCAAAAATTACAAGAAATTATGCCAAAGCAAGCAGGGGATTTCAATGAGGGTTTAATGGAATTGGGAGAATTAATTTGTATCCCAAATGGAGAGCCATTGTGTGAAAAATGTCCTTTGCAAGAGATTTGTATTGCTAAAAATGAAAATCTAACAGATGTGATTCCTGTTCGTAATCAGAAAATTAAGAGAAGGAAAGAAGAAAAGACAGTATTCTTATTGGAGTTTGAAGGTAACATAGCGATTCGAAAAAGAAATAAAACGGGTCTATTGGCTAATATGTATGAATTCCCTAATACGGATAAAAAGCTAAAGAAAAATGAGATAGAAACCGTATTACAAAGTTGGGGATTAATGGGTAATCAAATCGAAAAGATTGGAATACATCATCATGTTTTTTCTCATATTGAATGGGATATGATAGGGTATAAAATTCAAGTAGATAGCATCAATTCAGCGTTTATATGGGTGAAGAAACATGAGATTTTAGAGAAATATCCAATACCAGGTGCTTTTGTACCATTTCGTGACAAATTGTAAAAAATCATATTGTATTTTGGAACAAAATATTGTATAATAACCTGTAGATAGGGAGTGGTATCGAAGTGGTCATAACGAGCTACACTGGAACTGTAGTAGTCGCCAATAGCGGCCCGTGGGTTCGAATCCCACTCACTCCGCCAAATTGAGTAGCTTTCATGATTTTAGAAGGCTACTGTTTTTTATAAAAATGTTATTATACTAGTCCAAAACTTGTCCAAATAATAAAGAAAATTTGAAAGAGGTGAAAAATGTGAAAATAGGATTTACCATTGGGAAATTTGCACCATTACACAAAGGACATCAATATTTAATTGAAAAAGGGCTAAAGGAAATGGACAAGTTCTATGTTATTATTTACGAAACAAAAGTAACAGAAATTTCAATCGAAACGAGGGCTAATTGGATTCAGAAAATCTATCCAGATGTTAATATAATTTATGCCAAAAATCCACCAAGTCAATATGGTTTAGATGAAGAAAGTGTAAAAATACAAACGGATTACTTAAAAGAAATGGTTAAAGGAATACAAGTGACTCATTTTTATAATAGTGAACCATATGGTAAATTTGTGGCGAGAGATTTAGGCGTAAAGGAAATACAAGTTGACAGAGAAAGAGAAAAATTTCCGATTAGTGGTACAGAGCTTCGTAAAGGAGTAGAAAATAAGGAAAATTTTTTAGAGGAAATCGTGTATAAAGATTTAAAATAGATTGATGATTTAATTGATTGTTCAATTTTTGCAAGAATATCCTTTTGAAATTCTTCAGATGTAGCATGATGCTTATCAACAAGAGTTTTTACAAAATGAGGAATGTTATCTTAATAAAAGTTTTTGATAAAATTAAGAAAAAATCAATAGAATTTTTGGAACTATTATGCTAGAATATATTCAACACAATGTGCAATGTGTAACAAGAAGGGCGTTCCTTTTTACCACATTCAAATAGTCTTTGTAAGAAATAAAGAAATGTGACAAAAGGGGTGCCCCTTTTATCACACAGAGAAGGAAGGAGAACGGAATGGAAAGAACCGTATTACAGTGTGAAAATTTAAACAAGAGGTTTGGCAAAAAGCAAATATTAAACAATGTTTCTTTTGCCATTGAAGAAGGAGATATTTTAGGCTTTATTGGACCAAATGGAGCTGGAAAAACGACCACTATCAAATTGATATTAGGGTTGCAAAGTATTACAGAGGGAAAGGTTAGTATTAATGGTTTTGATATTGAAAGCCAATTTACAAAAGCAATTGAAAAAGTAGGAGCTATTGTAGAAAATCCAGATTTATATATGTATTTATCTGGTTATGAAAATTTGAAATTAATTGCTAATTTGTATGCTAATATTAATCCAGCTAGGATTGATGAAGTAGTCAAGCTAGTTAAATTGGAGAATCGAATCCAAGATAAAGTTTCCAAATATTCATTGGGGATGAGGCAAAGGTTGGGAATTGCACAAGCAATTTTGCATAAACCGAATTTGTTAATCCTAGATGAACCAACCAATGGATTAGATCCAGAAGGAATCAAGGAGATGAGAGAACTTCTTGTAGATTTAGCCCAAAAAGAGAAAATGGCAATTTTAATATCAAGTCATAATTTAGCTGAATTGGATAATTTGTGTAATAAAGTTTGTATTATTAAAAACGGAGAAATTATTGAAACAAGTGATATTTCTGGAATTAAAACCCAAGCAGGAAAGCAGTTCAAGATATTTGAGGTAGAGGATAACAAAAAGATAAAAGCCTTGTTGCCAGAAGCAGTTATCATGGGAAATGACAAATTTAAACTAGATATACCAAAAGAAGAAATACCAGAAATTATTATAAAGTTAGTAGAAAATCAAATTAAAATTTATGGAGTAAAAGAGGAAGAAAAATCTTTAGAACAAGCATTTTTTGAAAAGACAGGAGGGAACGTAATTGAGTAGATTGATTAAGAATGAATTAATTAAAATTTTCAAGAAGAAAAGTATTTATATTACGTTATTGGTTATTTTAGCTTTTGTTATTTTAACCAATTGTATTTATAAATTCTTTTACCATAGTGGTAGTTATCATGAATACAATGATAATTATATTCAATATTTACAAGAAGATTTGGCCAAATTGGATGTCAATAAACCAAGTGATACCAAAATGTATATTGACCTAAAATCAGAGTTGGATATCTATGAAATGAAGCAAAAATACGAAACAGGAACTTGGCAAAGAGATATCTTATCAAGTCAAGTTAGCAGTTATGTGAGTGAGAAGAATACGTATTTATATGGAGAAAGTAAAGATACAGAAAAAGTAGCAGAATTAGATAAAACTATCAATAAAATTCTAGAAAAGTTAGAACAAGATGATTGGAGATATTTTGCACAAGAAGAGTTAAATCAAGCAAAAACAGCACTAACTACATTAGAAAACCAAAAAGCAAATACACAAGATAAGCAAGAATTGCAATCATTGGAAGTAGCTATCAAAAATGCTAACATCGATAAAGAAGTAGCAGAAATTCGAGTGAACAAAGATATTAAATATGGAGAGGATTTTAGAAACGCAGCCTTAGGAATCTATCAAGAGGAAGCTAAAAATATCATCAACATAGAAAGTAATGCACAAGAATTAAAATATGAAGAAAAGCAAGACTATAATCAAAGTATTGAAAAACGAGAAATTAACAAATATATTTTAGAAAATAATGTGGATATCAATAAACAAAACGATGTGAGAGGTATTTTGAAAAGCTTTTTTAATGAATATGGTTTGTTTGTGATTGTTATGATTATTATGATTGCAGGAACTATTGTCAGTGAAGAATTTAACAAAGGAACTATTAAATTGTTACTAGTTAAGCCATATAGTAGAAATAAAATATTACTAGCTAAATTTATCACTGTTTTTCTTATGATTGCATTTTCCATCTTAGCAGTGGTTGTCATGGAGTTACTAGTAGGTGGCATTATCTTTGGATATGATAGTTTATCTGTGCCGGTTTTGGCATATGATTTTACAACACAAAGTTTGCAAAGCTTAAATATTTTTAGCTATCTGGGAGTCGAAATTATGACACAATTGCCAGAACTTATTTTATTGGCAACACTTGCTTTTGCTTGTAGTACTTTATTTACCAATAGTGCAGTAGCGATTGCGATTCCATTGTTAGGCTATATGTCAGCTGATATGATTAATATGCTGGTTGTACAATTTAAAGTACAATTTATGAAATTTTTTGTTAGTTTGAATTGGAATTTTGAAGAGTATCTATTTGGAAATCTGCCTAAAATGGAAGGCATGACACTAGGTTTTTCAATTGTAATTTGTATGCTATATTTTGTAGCTATGATAATACCAACCTTTATTGTTTTCAAAAAGAAAAATATTAAAAATATTTAAGATTTGGTAACAAATCACAGGTGATATATTTCAATTAGAAACTTTTATGCCAAAAATAAGACATTTGAATTGTTACAAGATTTGAGACAAAGGGAACCTGTTCCTCTTGTCTCATTTATGAATTTGTTGTATAATTAGAGCATATAAAAAATAAGGGGAGGAAAAAATATGGAGACAAAAATAATTGGAGAAACATTGCCAGCAGTTATCTGTAAGCTAAAGAAGGGAGAATCCATTCTAACAGAAAACGGAGGAATGAGTTGGATGGATAGCGGAATTGAAATGAAAACAACCACTAATGGTGGAATTATGAAAGGAATTGGAAGAGCATTTGCAGGAGAATCTCTTTTTATGAATGTATATACAGCACAAGAAGATGATGTAGAAATTGGATTTTCATCCTGTTTTCCAGGACAAATTTTAGAGTATGATTTAAAAGAAGGAGAGACCATTATTGCTCAAAAACGTGCTTTTCTTTGTTCTGAAAATACAGTGAATATTGCGATGCAATTTCGTAAAAAATTAGGAGCTGGATTTTTCGGAGGAGAAGGTTTCATTATGCAAAAAATAACAGGACCAGGAAAAATATTTTTAGAAATTGATGGTTCTGTTGTAAAAAAAGAATTACAAGCAGGTGAAAAATTAAAAGTAGATAATGGTTATGTAGCAGCTATGACAAAAGATGTGAAACTAAATATTGAAACCGTAAAAGGAGTAAAGAATATTGTGTTTGGAGGAGAAGGACTATTTTTAACTACTTTAGAGGGACCAGGAACGGTATGGCTACAAACTATGCCAATTTCGAAATTATCTAGTTTATTATATATAGGAACAGCAAGATAAGCAAAATAGACAGTGTAGTTTAACAAAGGCTATGCTGTTTTTTATGATATACTGGTAAAAAGTAAGTATATAATGCATTTAAAAAGTAATATAATGAATCATGGAAGACCGTATAAAAAGGAGAGAAAAATAGTATGAAAGTAATGTTAGTAAACGGAAGTCCCCACGAAAAAGGATGTACTTATACTGCTTTAAAGGAAGTAGAAAATAGCTTACAAAAAAATGGAATAGAAACAGAAATTTTCTGGTTGGGTAATAAACCAGTAGCTGGCTGTATTGGATGTGGTAGTTGCCTTAAAACAGGAGAATGTTTTGTCAAAGATAAGGTAAATGAGTTTTTAGCAAAAGTGCCAGAAACAGACGGTTTTATCTTTGGTACACCAGTACATTTTGCAGCAAGTTCTGGTATGTTATCCTCTTTTATGGATCGAGCCTTTTATGGTAGAAGAAACTTATTTAGTCATAAACCAGCTTCAGCAGTAGCAAGTTGTAGAAGAGGAGGGGCAACGGCTACCTTAGACGAAATTAATAAATATTTCGGTATTAGCAATATGCCAATTGTATCTTCTCAATATTGGAATATGGTGCATGGAAGCAAGCCAGAAGATGTTATAAAAGATGAAGAGGGAATGCAAACAATGAGAACATTAGGTAATAATATGGCTTGGTTGTTAAAGTCAATAGAAGTAGGAAAAAAAGCAGGAATTGAGGTACCAAAAAATGAACCAATCATAGCAACTAATTTTATTAGATGATTTTACAATCAGAAAGTTGCCAAAAAGGATTGTCCTCAATGGCAATTTTCTGGTTGTAACGATTCAGAAGTCTTGTTTTTGGCAATAAAAGCTTTCTAATTGAATATTATTTCTGGTTTTAAAATCATTGAAAAAATTCTTGCTATTTATGGAAAACAAAGATATAATGGTAAAAAATATGGAAAGGATAAAAAAATGAAAATAATAAAGAAACGTATTATAAAAATCGTAGTTACCGTTATGATAATATTAGTAATAAATATGTTTTATGGTCAAATGCAAATAAATGCAAATGAAGATAAAACTTTAATACAACAACAACTGGAATATTATACAAGGAATATAGATGTGAATGATATTTCGAAAGAAGATGTTTTAAAAGTTTATGATGATATTACAGAGGAATATACGAATGACGAAATAGCAGATATGATAAAAGACAATACAGAGGAAATGAAAAAGCAGGGTATTAGTGAAGAAATAATAGGAACAAGTGCTGATTTTATAAGGACGACCGATACAGAGAGTTTAAGAGAGATTATAGAAAATGATATTGATGTTGAGGATATTAAACAAAAAGTAAATCAAGGTTATACACCCAATCAAATATTAAAAAGTGTAATGCAAGAGATGCCAAATGAGAAAAAGGCTGAAATAGCAACGAAACTGATATTATCTAATGATATAGTGAAAACGGTATTGAAAGTAGTTATAATCTTATTTATTTATGGAACGATTCTTAGATGGATTATCTATACTAAAGCTGGAAAACCTGGATGGGCAGCAATTATACCATTTTATAGACAAATTGTGATGTATCAGGTTTGTGGATTATCTCCATGGTTAATGCTACTTTGGTTTGTTCCCATTTTGGGTTGGATGGCAATGTTTGTGGTAGCTATTATGAAGAGATTTTGCTTGGCAAATGAGTTTGGAATGAATGGTTTGTTTGGATTGGGATTATTGTTATTTCCACCAATTTTTCAAAGTATATTAGCATTTCATCCTGATGTGGAATAAGAGGAAATATGAAAGGAAGTAATTAGTTGAGTAAAATTTCTATTTGACGAAATTACGAGGAAGATTAAAAAAAGAAGAAAGAGTGAAGCAAGAATGAACCAAAATGGAAAAATAGGAGTTTTTGATTCTGGAATTGGTGGTGTTACGGTATTACGTGAAATAATAAAAATTTTGCCAAAAGAAAATTATAGGTATTATAGTGATTCCAAAAACAATCCCTATGGAGATAAAACAGATGATAAAATACAACAATTATGTGACAATATTGTTCAGCATTTTATCCAACAAAATTGCAAAGCGGTTGTTATTGCTTGTAATACAGCCAGTAGTAAAGCGGCTAATTTACTACGTGATAAATATCCTCAGATGCCATTTATTGCAATTGAACCAGCTTATAAAATGGTATATGATTATGCTTATGACAAGCCAACTTTAGTTATGGCGACAAAGGGAACCATACAAAGTGAAAAGTTTAATTTGTTATTTAAAAAGTATGATAATCATAAAACTTATTTATTGCCTTGTATTGGCTTGGCAGATAGAATAGAACAGGGAAATAGAGAAGAAATTAGAAAATATTTGAAAGAGCATATCGGTAGCTATCAAGGAAAGGTAGAAAATGTGGTATTAGGTTGTACGCATTATCCTTTAATTCAAAAGGAAATTCAAGAGGTTTTGGGACAAGTTCAATTTTTTAATGGAGCACCTAATTTAGCAAAGCATCTAAAAGATATATTACAAAAAAATAACTTATTAAAGGAAGCACAAGGATGCATAGAATTTGAAGATTCCCAAGCAAGCAAGGAAAAAGAAGAAAGATTTTTTGAAATATTGAAGGGAGAAAATGAATAGATGAAAATAGAGAAGAATATTTTGAAAAGTGACTTAAATATTAGAACACAAAAAGATTATCCAATCAAAGGAATCGAATTTATTGATATTACACCATTAATCATACAAAAAGAAACTTTAAAAGAAATAGCAGAAGAATTTGCACGAGAACTGAAAGATAAAAAAGTTGATTATATTGTAGCACCAGAAGCAAGAGGCTTTTTATTAGGAACTGTAGTGGCTAATTTATTGGGAATAGGTTGTGTACCAATTAGAAAAAAAGGGAAATTACCACCTACAACAGTGGAGAAAACTTTTGATTATGAAAAAGAATATGGCAAAGACCAATTGGAATTGCCGAAATTGGTAAATACGACATACCAAGATAAAAGTTTTTATATTGTGGATGATATTTATGCAACAGGTAATACAGTAAAGGCAATCCAAAGTGCAATAGAAGAAATGGGAGGAAAGATTGTAGGAAAAGGCGTTGTGATGAATATTGTGGGATTAAATCAGGATGATGATGTGTTTTCTTTGTTAGAAGTTGAAGAAGAATAAAGCAATGTATAAAATGGAGAGAATTTGGATAAAATGCATATAAAATAGAAAAAAGGAGAATGAGAGATGGAAAATATAGTGAAAGATTTGAATGCATTTTTATCTAATTTGAATGTGTTTTATCGTAAATTACAGAATTATCATTGGAATGTGATAGGAAAGGATTTTTTTGTTTTTCATAGTAAACTAGAAGAATATTATGATAAAATAAATGAACAAATTGATGAAATTGCTGAACATATTTTGATGTTAAATGGACAACCTTTAGGTACGATGAAAGATTATTTACAAAATACTTCAATACAAGAAGCTAAAAATGTGAAAGTGAAGGATAGTGAAATTTTTGAAACTATCATAAAAGACTATGGATTGTTACTAGAAAATGTAACCAATATTAAGAAAGAGGCAGATGAACAAACAGATTATCTTACTTCTGCTTTGATGGATTCTTATATTTCAGATTATACGAAAATATTATGGATGTTAAAACAGATGATGCAAGTTTAAATAAAAAGATTAAAAAGCTATGGAAACATAGCTTTTTAATTTAGGGCAAAAGGTACCCAGGGTTTGAGTAGTAACCAGTTCACAAAGAATTCACAAAAAAATTAGCAGATAGTATTGACAAGTGCTAAAAATGGGTATAATATATAGAAAGTTAGCAATCGGATTTAAAGAGTGCTAAAAGAGGTGAAAAACTTGTTAGATGAAAGAAAAAAGAAAGTTTTACAAGCAATTGTAGAAGAATACATCAACACAGCAGAGCCAGTAAGCTCCAATGCACTAACTAAAAGTCATGGATTAGAATGTAGTAGTGCTACGATTAGAAATGAGATGTCAGAGTTAGAAAAAAGTGGTTTTTTAGACAAAACTCATACCTCAAGTGGAAGAATACCATCAGCAAAAGGTTATCGATACTATGTAGATGAACTTTTAAATGACAATGATATCAGTTTAGAAGAAGTCAAATATATTAGTTCCAAATTAGAAACAAAAGTAAATGAAATTGAAGATTTAACAAAAATAGCAGCTAATACGATATCAGAGGTAACTCATTATACAACTGTTTCTATTGGACCCAAAACCATGACTCAATTAATCGAAGAAATCAAATTTGTTTTGTTAGGAACTAGAATGATGATGGCAGTTATTTTAACAGATTCTGGGTTAGTCAAAGAAACGATTATCAAATTTGATGAAGATGTCAATGAAAAACAAGTAGAAACCATGAATTACATGTTTAATAATAAATTGAAAAATCAACCAATTGATACCATTGACAGACCTTTAGAAGAATATTTATATGATGAAATGACCTATAGTGTAAATGTAATTAAACCAATTATAGAACAGATAAAAAGAGTTTTAGAAGAAGATAATAAAATTTATTTAGAAGGAACCAATAAATCATTTGATTTACCAGAATTCAATAGCTTAGAAGTGGCGAAAAATTTTGTTAATATATTAGATACCAAAGAATTAGTAGCAGATATGTTAAATTCAGGTTTTGCAGAAGATATCAATGTATATATTGGAGAGGAAAATGAAAAACAAGAATTAAAAGATTTTAGTGTGGTTACTTTTAAACATAAAGTAAAGGGAAAAGATATTGGAACCATTGGAATTATAGGACCTAAAAGAATGGATTATTCAAAAGTTATTTCTGTTATGAAATATATCAATAAGAAATTAAATGGTGAAAATTAAAATTATATTTGAATAGGAGGTTTATAGGTAAATCCTTTCTTTAAAAACCTAAATATAGGATATAAGGGGAAGATACATAGTGAATAATCAAGAAGAGATAGAAAATGATGTAATAGAAAAGGAAGCAGAAGAAAAAAAGAAAGAAGATAACCAAAAAGAAATGGTGCCTAAACAAGATTATGACGAATTAGATGATCGATATAAAAGAATATTGGCAGAATTTGAGAATTTTAAAAAAAGAAGTGGGAAGGAAAGAGATGGTTTATATCATTCTATTCTTTCAGATGTTGTAGAAGTGATTCTTCCTGTGTTGGATAATTTAGAAAATGCCATGAAAGTGGAAACACAAGATGAGGAATATAAAAAAGGAATAGAATTGGTATTAAAGCAGTTTCAAGAAGTTCTGACTTCGAAAGGAGTGGAAGAAATAAAGGCTGTAGGAGAGACTTTTGATCCTGAACTTCATGAGGCAGTAAGTAGTATTCAAGATGAAAATTTAGGTGAAAAAGAAATTGCACAAGAGTATAGAAAAGGCTACAAAATAGGAAATAGAGTGATTAGGCATTCTATGGTAGTGGTGGCTAATTAAACGAATTACAAACAGCATCTTACTTCGTTAAACTTCATAAAAATTTTATCGATGTACCAACGTACTAGCTTAAAAATTTTTACTTGTTTGCCTTGTAATATACTATTTCTAATTTGTTTAAGAAAAAAGAATAAAAAGTATAACAATTTGCTAAGAATTGAGGCGAAAAAATGAACAAAGAAATTGAAAGAAAATTTGCTATCAGGTACTTGCCAGAAGATATAAAAATTGAAAAAGTGGAGGAAATCGAACAAGCTTATTTGTATGAAGATAGAAATACAAATGTTAGAATTAGAAAAATTCAAGTAGAAGATGTAATTGAGTATATCTATACTGTAAAAACAAAAGGCGATATTCGGAATCCAGCAATCACGGTGTTAGTTCAAAATATGAAATAGAAAGTAATATTGCAAAAGAATATTATGAAACATTATTAGCCAAAAAAATAAGTAATATAATTAATAAAACAAGATTGGTAGTATCGATTCAAAATAATCTGAAAGTGGAAATTGATATTTATTATGATTATTTACAAGGATTTTTAACGGCAGAAGTTGAATTTCCAAGTGAAGAAGAAGCTAAGCAGTTTATAAAGCCAGATTGGTTAGGAGAAGAGATAGGTTATCAGGAATTATCGAATCGAAAACTAGCTCATATGGACGAAAAGCTATTTAAGAGTAAAGTTTCAGAAGAGATTCTTGTGCATAATAAAAAAATAATAGAAAAGTTATTAGCAACGAAAGAACGTTATAAATAACTTATGTAATTATTGTTATTAATCTTAAAGTGATGATTTTAGGGACAGAATAAAAAATCATCCTAAAAATAAATAAAAGAAAGAGTAAAGATGATTTTGCTTACGTCCCCAAAATCATCGAAAGCAAAGGGAGGAATTTTAAAATGGGAAAAATTATCGGAATTGACTTAGGAACTACCAATTCATGTGTAGCAGTTATGGAAGGTGGGGAGCCAGTTGTTATACCAAATTCAGAAGGAAGTAGAACAACGCCATCTGTTGTAGCATTTTCTCAAAATGGAGAAAGGTTGGTAGGACAAATTGCCAAACGTCAAGCAGTAACTAATCCAGATAACACAGTTATCTCCATCAAAAGAAAAATGGGAACAAATGAAAAAGTTAATATAGAAGGTGACAAATTTTCACCACAAGAAATTTCAGCTATGATTTTACAAAAATTGAAAGCAGATGCTGAAAATTATTTAGGACAAAAAGTAACACAAGCAGTTATTACCGTGCCAGCTTACTTTAGTGATAGCCAAAGACAAGCAACCAAAGATGCAGGTAAAATTGCAGGACTTGAAGTGTTAAGAATTATCAATGAGCCAACAGCAGCATCTTTAGCTTATGGAATGGATAAAGAACAAGACCAAAAAATTATGATTTATGACTTAGGTGGAGGAACCTTCGATGTTTCTATCCTAGATATTGGTGATGGTGTATTTGAGGTTCTAGCTACGAATGGTAATACCAAATTAGGTGGAGATGACTTTGATGAAGCAATTATTAATTATTTAGTAGATGAATTCAAAAAATCAAATGGAATAGATTTAAAAGCTGACAAAATGGCAATGCAAAGATTGAAAGAAGCGGCAGAAAAGGCAAAAATTGAATTGTCTGGGGTACAACAAACACAAATTAATTTACCATTTATCACAGCTGATTCAACAGGACCAAAACATTTAGATATTAACTTAACAAGAGCTAAATTTGAAGAATTAATCCATGATTTAGTAGAGGCTACAGCAGGACCAGTAAACCAAGCTTTAAAAGATGCAGGTCTAACGCCAAATGATATTCATAAAGTATTATTAGTAGGTGGTTCTACAAGAGTGCCAGCTGTACAAGAAGCCGTAAAAAGAATTACGGGAAAAGATGCTGATAAAGGGATTAACCCAGATGAATGTGTTGCAATTGGTGCAGCAATTCAAGGTGGTGTATTATCAGGAGATGTAAAAGACTTAGTATTGTTAGATGTAACACCATTGTCTTTAGGAATTGAAACTTATGGTGGCGTATTTACGAAATTAATTGAAAGAAATACAACCATTCCAACGAAAAAGTCACAAATCTTCTCAACAGCAGCAGATGGTCAAACTTCAGTTGAAGTTCATGTGTTACAAGGGGAAAGAGAGATGGCTGCTTATAACAAAACATTGGGAAGATTCCAATTAACAGGAATTCCAGCAGCACCTAGAGGTGTACCACAAATTGAAGTTACTTTTGATATTGATGCCAATGGTATTGTTCATGTGTCAGCCAAAGACATGGCAACTGGAAATAGTCAAGATGTTTCTATTACAGCTTCTACGAACCTTACTGATGAAGATATTGATAAAGCAGTTAAAGATGCAGAGGCTCATGCAGAAGAAGACAAGAAGAAAAAAGAAGAGATTGAAGTGAAAAATAATGCAGAAAGCTTGATTTATAACAGTGAAAAGACATTGACAGATTTAGGAGACAAAATCAGTGGAGAAGAAAAAGCTAAAGTAGAGACAGAAATAGAAAATACGAAAAAAGCTGTTGAGACAAATGATACAGAAAAAATCAAAGAAGCAACAGAAAAATTAACAAAAGTGTTCTATGATATGTCAGAAAAATTATATAAGGCAGCAAATCCAAATGGAGCAGAAGGAGCAGAGGCAGGTCAAGCAACTGATGCACAAGATACTAATAATGATGGAACTGTTTATGATGCAGATTACAAAGTGGAGGATGACGAGAATAAATAGAATCGAATGAAAAGCTTCGTCTTACTTTGTTAAGCTCGAAAAAAATCTTTCGATATACAATCGTATTATCTTAAGATTTTTTTCTTGCTTGCCTTGTAATACTTGCTTATGATTCGATTCGTAATGCCATTAGGGACGATTCTTTTTGGCAATAATGATTAGGAGGAAAAAGAATGGCTACAAAAAGAGATTATTATGAAGTATTAGGTGTCAATAAAAATGCAACAGATGATGAATTAAAAAAAGCATATCGTAAATTAGCAAAAAAATATCATCCAGATGCTAATCCAGACGACAAAGCTGGAGCAGAAGCGAAATTTAAAGAAGTGAATGAAGCTTATGAGAATTTATCTGACCCACAAAAAAGAAGAATGTATGACCAATTTGGAACGACTGACCCACAAGGATTTGGTGGAGCAGGAGGACCTTTTGGTGGTCAAGGAGGATATTATTCTTATAGTAGTTCTGATTTTGGGGACTTTGGCGATTTAGGCGATATTTTTTCATCCTTTTTTGGAGGTGGATTTGGAGGAAGAAATTCATCAACGAGAAGACAATCAGGTCCTAGAAAAGGTGCTGATTTGAATTTAGGATTAGAGATTACTTTTGAACAAGCATTTTTAGGAGTAGAAAAAGAAGTTATGATTACCAGAAATGACACTTGTCATTCTTGTCATGGAACTGGAGCAAAATCAGGAACCTCTAAAATCACTTGTACCGTATGTAATGGAACAGGTCAGGTAACACAAGTACAAAATACCATTTTAGGACAAATGCAAACGAGAAGAACTTGTAGTGCCTGTCATGGAACAGGGGAAATTATAAAAGAACCATGTGAGACCTGTCATGGAAAAGGAACGATAAGAAAACAACCTAAAATCAAAGTAAAAATTCCAGCAGGAATTGACGATAATCAAACAGTAGTATTAAGAGGAGAAGGAGAACCAGGAGAAAAAGGTGGACCTAAAGGGGATTTATATATTACGGTTAGAATTAAAAGACACAGTATCTATACCAGAAAAGGTAATAATGTTTTATGTGAGGTACCAATTACCATTACACAGGCAACTTTAGGTGCAGAATTAGAAATACCTATGGTAGATGGAACGAAAGAAAAATATAAAATTCCAGATGGAACACAAACTGGTAGTAAATTTACGATTAGAAATAAAGGTTTTAAGGCTGTTAATTCAAGTAGTGTAGGAGATTTTATTTTTACGGTAACAGTTCAAACGCCAAAGAGATTGACAAAAGAACAAAGAGATTTATTAATGCAATTGGCTAAAACAATGAATGAACAGCCACCAATTAAAAAGCGTGGATTATTTGGATAAGATGATTTTGGAAACAGGAAAAAGCAGAAAGAGTGGCAATCTTGGACAGAAACAAGTTTGTCATTTTTTACATTATGATTTTTTTCTGTTTCAAAAGCATGTTTCAATTTCTTATAAAAATATTAATATTTAGCAGGAACCTTTTATTTTCATAAAAACTATGATAGAATAGCAAAAAAACATAAATAAGAGGGATAGCATGAAAATAAAGATAATAAAAATAACCATACGGTGTCTTACTTGTTTTACTAGCAGTTTTATTATTAGTAATCGCTTATTATATGATTATGGATATACAAACCAAAGTACCAAAGAAAGTAAAGGAAGCTTGTCAATTAAGAACAGAACAATTTATGGGAAGAAATATATTTATTGTAACACCGAAAAATAAACAAAAATCTGACCTTAAAATATTATACTTTCATGGTGGTTCTTATGTAGCAGAAGCAACAGAACAACATTGGCAATTCATCGAGCAAATCGTAAATGACACAGGAGCAACCATCATTTTTCCAGACTATCCATTAACACCAAAATACAACTATAAAGATGTATTTAAAATGGTAGTTCCCTTATATAAAGAAATCATAGACAGAATTGATAGCAATCATTTCATTCTAATGGGGGATTCAGCAGGAGCAGGATTGGGATTAGCCTTAGAAGAAAGAATAGCAGAAGATGATTTAATAATGC
The DNA here is from genome assembly GCA_948467495.1 of uncultured Clostridium sp. Classification (GTDB taxonomy): domain Bacteria; phylum Bacillota; class Clostridia; order TANB77; family CAG-508; genus CAG-269. Next base: position 77,566 of record CAOKEO010000001.1, on the reverse strand, counting down.
CAGCCAAAACTATTTTAATCTCGCCTTGGTTAGATGTCAGATTGACCAATCCAGCCATCGACGAAGTTCAAAAAAATGACAAACAATTAAACAAAGAAACTTTAAGATTAGCAGGACTTGCCTATGCAGGAGAAGATGGTATGCAAAGTTATTTGGTCAATCCCATAGAAGGTGATTTATCCAAGTTAAAAAATATAACCATACTAACAGGAACCTATGACATTTTAAATCCAGACGTACACAAAATGAAAGAAAAAGCAGAAAAAGAAGGAGTTCCAATCGAAATCAAAGAATACGAGCAAGCCAGTCATATATGGGTCATAGAAAAAAATAGTAGTGAAGAACTGATACAGCAAGGGTATCAGGAAATTTTGAATTGCTTGGGGGTGCGTTCTGGGACAGGCACCAATTATCCCTAAAGGTATTTTCTGGGACAGGTCTAAACTGATAAAAAAAGATAAGTGTTGACATATTTTTTGCAATAACTACAAAATATGCTGGAACAAATTGTCACAATTTGCCGAATTTTAAATGGAAAACCTGTCCCCAAAAACACCTAGAGGGATAATTAGGGTCTGTCCCAAAACGTCCCAAAACGTCCCCAAAACGCACCAAAACGCAGCAGACCCAAGCATATATCCATAAGAAAGGAATTGAAATGAGAGATAAAAAGAGTAATAAATTGTATTGGAGAAGATTGGATAATTCAGCGAAGATTTTCCCGATGTCTACTGGCAAGAGATATAGTACAGTATTTCGATTGTCAGCGGTTTTGAAGGAAAGTGTGAATCCGAAAATACTAGAGGAAGCAGTGAAGCAAACGTTAGAGAAATATAAGTCTTTTAAGGTTAGGATGAAGTTGGGTTTTTTTTGGTATTATTTAGAGCATAATACGAAGGAGCCTATTATTGAGGAGGAGCAAGATTATCCTTGTCAATATATTGATAGTAGGCGTAATAATAATTACTTGTTTAAGGTTACTTTTTTTAAAAATAAAATTAATATTGATATTTTTCATTCTTTAACAGATGGAAATAGTGGGACAATTTTTTTTAGGGAGATTATTTATACGTATTTAGAGTTGATGCATCCAGAGGTACTAAATGAAGAGGAGAGAAGGATAAGAAAGATTGAAGATTATGATACAGAAGATAGTTATATGAAAAATTATGATAAAAAGGCGAAGTCAAATGCTTCTGGTAAAAAAGCATATGTGTTAAAAGGGAAAAAAATAAAATTAGGAGCCATTAGTGTCATTCATCAAATTATGGATTTAGAGGCATTGAAGCAAGAGAGTAAAAAACAAGGGGTAACGATTACACAATATTTAACTGCTGTTTTAATGTACTGTATTTATGAGGAAAATTACAAAAAGGCAAAAGGAAAAAGACCGATTAAAATATGCATTCCTGTGAATTTGAAAAGATATTTTCCTTCTAAGACGATGTCAAATTTCTTTTCTTATATTACGGTAGAAGGTGAAATGAAAAAAAATGTTTTAGATACCTTTGAAAAGATTTTAGATTTTGTAAAAGAAGATTTTAGCAAAAGATTGACAGAGGAAGAGATTATAAAAACCATGTCAACCAATGTAAAGATAGGAAATAATCCATTGATTCGACCAGTTCCTTTGCTAGTGAAAAAAGTATTGGTTCGATTAAGTTATATTGAGATTAGAAAATATACGACGACTACTTTTTCTAACATAGGAAGAATTGGTATTATCGGAAAATATAAGGATTATATTGATTATTTTTTAATGCTAATTGCACCTGAGCCAGTGGAAAAAATAAAGTGTTCTAGTTGTACGTTTGAAAATAAGATGGTATTTACTTTTACTTCGATTTTACAAGATAATCATATAGAAAAGAGGTTTTATCAATTTCTAAAGGAGAAAGGGATTAAAATAGAAATAGAAAGTAATGGTGTTTTAGATGATATATCCGGAAAAAATTAAAGCAAAGAAAAGTGACAAAGTGATAAAAATTTTAGTTAGTGTATCGATAGGAATAGCACTTATTTTAGTAGGAATTAATAAATTAACGACACCTGATATGCCTTGGGCAGCTTTGGTAAATGCAGGGATTTTATATAGTTGGGTTGTTGTTATGTATTCGATTAAAAAAAATATTAATATAGCAGGTCATGTGTTATTACAAACCATAACTCTTTCATTACTAACATTTTACATTGATTATAAATTAGGCATGAGAGGTTGGTCTATTCATATAGCTATTCCCATTATGATTATAATTGCAAATATGACGATGCTTGTTTTAACAATAGTTAGTTATAAAAAATATATTAAATATGCCATTTATCAATTAATGATTGTGTTTTTTAGTATGTTACCTGTTATTTTTATGACAGAACATATGGTACAGGATAAGACTTTGAGTATGATTGCGAGTGGGATTTCAGTTTTGAATTTTGTGCTTTGTTTGATACTATGTGCCAAAGATGTAAAAGAGGAGATTGTTAGAAAATTTCATATGTAGAGATGTTACATATATTTTTCATATAAAATTAATAACTGTTGCTTTTGACTCTATAAAGGTATATAATGGCATAAAGGAGAAAGTTAATGTCAAATCTAAGGGAAACAAGTCTTGTTATTAAAAAAGAAACCGTGTTTGATAAAATTAGAAAAAGTCTTTTGATGCTTATTTATGGAAAAGATTATCAAATGATGCAGCGATTAGATGATTTGATAAAACCAAAGAGACCAAATTCAGTTACTAACATAGTTATTCCAAGAGAAATAGGGAAAAGATGATATACTATTATTGGTAACTCCTAGCTGCGAACAGTCTGTGATTTTGCTGGTTTCCTCCCGAATTGATATATCATAAAAAATATAGAAACTTTCTAATTGAAAAATATCACCGCTGAATTGTTTGTAAAAATTGAAAAAAAGCAAAAAAAAGATTAATAAAATCTACATAATGTGCTATACTTTTTAAGAAACCATAGTATAGCAACTGTGCATTTTTTTGCACAAAAGGAGGTAAAGAGTTATGAACAACAAAAAAATTAGAATTGCAATTTGTGGATATGGTAATCTTGGAAAAGGTGCCGAGAAAGCAGTTGCAAACAGCAAAGACATGGAGCTGGTAGCTATTTTTACTAGGAGAAATCCGAAAGAGATAGCAAAGCAGACATCTACGAAGGTTGTATCAATTGATGATGCAATCAAATATGTAGATGAAGTGGATGTGCTGCTTATGGCAGGAGGTTCGGCAACAGATTTACCAGAACAGGTACCAGCATTAGCAAAGTGGTTTTCGACAGTTGATAGCTTCGATACTCACAAAAAGATACCAGAGTATCTGGCAGCTGTTGATGAGAAAGCCAAGGAAGGCAGAAACATTTCCATCATTTCAGTAGGATGGGATCCAGGACTTTTTTCTACGAATCGACTTTATATGGAATCGATTCTTTCTGGAACAAAAGCATATTCATTTTGGGGAGAAGGTGTGAGTCAGGGACATTCTGATGCCATCCGCAGAATAAGTGGGGTAAAGGATGCAAGGCAGTACACCATTCCAATTCCAGAAGCAGTGGAAAGAGTAAGGACAGGAGAAAATCCGGATTTGTCAGATGGTGAGAAACATACAAGAGTATGCTATGTAGTGACAGAGGAAGGGGCAGACCAGGAAAAGATTCGAAAAGAAATCGTTGAGATGCCGAATTATTTTGCACCATATCATACGACCGTCCATTTCATCACAGAGGAGGAATTGAAGAGGAAGCATAGTGGATTACCACATGGTGGTTTTGTTGTATGCACAGGAGAAACCAGCGACGGTATCAAACAGGCAATGGAATTTAAGTTGAATCTTGATTCAAATCCAGAATTTACAGGAGCAGTTCTTGTAGCATATGCGAGAGCAGCTTACAGAATGAAGGTGGAAGGAGAATCTGGTGTGAGAACAGTATTTGATGTTCCGCCAATACTGTTACATCCGAGCTCAAGAGAAGAGGCTATCAAAAAGCTTCTTTAAGAGTTTGGCAAATGAATAAGGTACTAAAAGGGGACGACCAGTGGTCGTCCTTTTCATAGGCTAGAAGAAACTTAATTCAAAAATAGAGAAATGAATCTGCCTTGTCTGTATCAATAAGTATTCTTCCAAATTACGCATCACTGAATTTTAGAATAAGAAACGAACTTAAATCAAAGATACATTGAAAAAAAGCCTATTTTGTGATATAAAATAAGAAATAAAAATAGAGTGAAAGAAAGATGAAACATGAAAAATATAAAAGATTATAATTTAGAAAGATTGAAACAAGAGTTAAAAGAAATGGGAGAAAAGCCATTTCGAGCAGAACAGATATTCAAATGGTTATATGACGAAAAAGTACAAGCGTTTGATGAAATGACAAATTTATCGCTAGAATTAAGAGAAAAATTAAAAACAAATTATACTATGTGTAATTTTGATATCTTAAAAAAACAAGAATCTAAAGATGGAACCATCAAATACTTATTGGATGTATTAGATGGCAATGCCATTGAGACTGTTTTAATGAAATATCATCATGGAAATAGCATCTGTGTATCTTCTCAAATTGGCTGTAAAATGGGATGCAAATTTTGTGCTTCTACGGGAATTAATTTTGTCAGAAACTTGACCAGTGGCGAAATTGTAGAACAAATTGTACGAGTGGAACAAGATACAGGAAAAAGAGTTTCTAATGTAGTATTTATGGGGATAGGAGAGCCATTGGATAATTATGAAAATGTAGTTGATACTATTCGATTGATTAATCATCCAAAGGGTTTAAATATAGGGGCAAGACACATTAGTATTTCAACCAGTGGATTGGTTCCTAAAATATATCAGTTAGCAGAAGAAAATATCCAGTGTACTTTATCCATTTCCTTACATGCGACCAATAATCAAAAGAGAAGTAGTATGATGCCAGTCAATCAAACCTATCCAATTGAACAATTATTACAAGCTTGCAAAGATTACATAGCCAAGACGAATCGAAGAATTTCTTTTGAATATGCGTTAGCCAAAGATAATAATGATAATTTAGCGGATGCCAAACAACTTGTTAAATTGCTAAAAGGTATGTTATGCCATGTGAATTTGATACCGATTAATAAAATTGAAAATGGGAATTTTGATAAAAGTTCCAATGAAAATATTATGAAATTTAGGGATTATTTGAATGAACATGGAATAGTGGCTACTATCAGAAGAGAATTAGGTTCTGATATTGATGCAGCTTGTGGTCAGCTAAGAAGAAAGAATTTGAGAGGATGATTTTCTTCAATGGAAATTAAAACGCACAAAAGAAAACGCCACAACCATTTTAATTATGGCTATGGCGTTTTCTGAAAAATTTCAACCAAAACCATACATTTTAATCAGATACTTGTTTTTTTAGAAAAAATGTTATAAACTATAAAACGTAGAGTATGAGAATAAACAAACAATACAACCCAAAAAAGGAGAAACCATAATGCTAAAAGATATAAAAGAAATCCTACCATTTGCTAACAAAATAAAAGTATATGCCTTTGTGGGACCATCTGGGACAGGAAAAAGTTACAGAGCACAAATGGTAGCAGGAGAAAAAGACACCCATTTTATCATAGACGATGGGTTACTAATCAAAGACAATGAGGTAGTAGCAGGAGAATCAGCTAAAAAAGCAGCCACGAAGGTAGCTACTGTTAAGCATGCCCTTTTTTATGAAGAAGAAGAAAAAATAGAAATTATTAAAGCATTGAAAAAATACAAGCCACAAAGTATCTTAATTTTAGGAACATCAGATGGAATGGTGCAAAAGATTGCGGCTAATTTAGGTTTGCCAGAAATAGCAGAAACAACCTATATTACAGATGTAGCAACAGAAGCAGAAATGAAAACAGCAAGAAGAATTCGAGTAACAGAAGGAAAACACGTTATACCAGTACCGACGTTTGAAATCAAAAAAGACTTTTCAGGTTATTTATTAGACCCATTACAAATATTCAAATCCAAAGGAAAAGGAAAACAGCCATACATATCAGAAAAATCAATCATAAGACCAACGTTTAGTTATATGGGAAGATTTACGATTTCAGATTTGGTATTCCGACAAATTTTAGAATATCTAGCCATACAAATACCAGTTATTTATAAAATACTTAAAACTAGAGTAGAAAATTATGGAGACGGTGTTAAAATTTATATGGAAGTTACAATGTTATATGGTTATAACGTGATGGAGGGGCTGAAGGATTTTAAACAAAAGGCAAAAAAGGAAATTGAGACATTAACTGCTATGAATGTTGTGGCATTAGATGTAGTGGCAAAAAATATTTATGTTCCAAAGGAAGAAGATTAGGGGGAGAAAAGATGTCTTTTATTGTAGCGATTGATGGACCAGCTGGTTCTGGTAAGGGAACGATTACGAAACAAGTAGGAGAAAGACTTGGGTTAATCAATATTGATACAGGTGCTATGTTTCGATGTGTTACCTTAAATATGATAGAGGAAGGAATAGGAGTAAAGGAACAAAATAAAATAAAAGAGATATTGGAAAAAATAGAGATTGATTTAAAAGAAAATGGGGAAGTTTTTTTAAATGGAAAAGATGTTACCAAAAGAATTCGAGAAAATGACATTAATCATTTTATTTCGCCAATTTCTATCATACCAATGGTTAGACAAAAGTTATTAGAAATACAAAGAAAAATGGCGGAAGGAAGAAATATCATTATGGAAGGCAGAGATATTGGAACCGTTGTATTTCCGAATGCGGACATAAAAATCTATTTAGATGCTTCACCAGAAGAACGTGCCAGAAGAAGAGTGCAACAAAATCAAGAAAAGGGAATTTTAACGTCTTATGAAGAGGTTTTAAAAAGTATTAAGAATAGAGACGAAAAAGATAAGACAAGAGAAATTGCACCATTAAGGAAAGCAGAGGATGCCATTTATATAGATTCGACCAATATGACAATGGAAGAAGTGACAAATGAACTGGTAAAAATGATAAAGCAAAAACAAAGATATAAAAATAGCGAAAAATAAATGTTACTACTAAAGGGCTTATGATTTGTATTAAAAGTTATAAGTAGCAACCAATAAAAAGAAAGCAATCAAAATTTTAGAAAGATTCTACAAAATAGAGTTTGAATTGTTAGAGAGAAGGTTAGAAAGTGAAAAAGTTAATAAAGTCTATTGTTAAATGCATTTCAAAAGGAGCGGTGTATGTATGGCTTAAAATTTATTACAGAATAGAAATACAGGGATTAGAGAATATTCCCCAAAAAGGTTCCGTCATATTTTGTGCGAATCATAGAAGTTATCTTGACCCACCATTAATGATAGTGACAGCGAAGAGAGATTTACATTTTTTAGCAAAAGAGGAATTGGCCAAAAATCTTTTTTTGAGATTTTTTGAGTGGACATTTGAAGTGATTCATGTAAAAAGGGACGAAAAAGATGTAGGAGCTATTAAAGAGTCATTAAAAACATTAAAAAACGGAAAATGTATTGCATTATTTCCAGAAGGCACAAGAAATGGCATAGAAAAAGGAGAAAAGTTAAAAGATGGTGTGGCTTTTTTTACGGTAAGAAGTGGTGCAAAAGTAGTTCCGTGTGGGATTAAAGGAGGAACTAAAGAAAATAGAAAAGTGGTTGTTACTTATGGAAAGCCTTTAGATTTTAGTCAATATAAGGGAAGTAAAGACAAAGAGGTTTTAGATAAGGTAACAAATGAAATTATGGAAAACATATTGGAATTGACAAAATAATCTAAGCGTTATATAATAGATAAGATTTTAACAGGGGCTGGAATGACCTTAGCTATTATGAGTAAAACGAATGATGGCTAAGTAATACCTATAGGTACAGTCCTTTCAAAATTGCCAAAAAGGAGTATAAAATGAACAATCAAAAAATAAGAAATATTGCAATTATTGCACACGTAGACCATGGCAAAACAACATTAGTAGATGCTATGTTAAAACAAAGTCATGTGTTTAGAGAAAATGAACAAGTACAAGAAAGAGTGATGGATTCCAATGACCAGGAAAAAGAAAGAGGAATTACGATTCTTTCTAAAAATACATCTGTTATGCATGAGGATGTTAAAATTAATATTGTGGATACACCAGGACATGCTGATTTTGGTGGAGAAGTAGAAAGAGTTTTAAAAACGGTTGATGGCGTTTTGTTATTAGTGGATGCTTTTGAAGGTGCTATGCCTCAAACAAGAGAGGTTTTGAAAAAATCGTTAGCGTTAGGGTTAAAGCCAATTGTTGTAATTAACAAAATAGATCGACCAGGTGCTATGCCAGAAAAAGTAGTAGATCAAGTTATTGAATTATTTATTGAGCTAGAGGCTAGTGATGAACAATTAGATTTTCCAGTTGTGTATGCTTCTGCTAAAAATGGAATTGCTAAAATGGATTTGAATGAACAAACAGAAGATTTAAGTTGTTTATTTAAAACTATTATTAGCACAATACAAGCACCAGATTGTGATGAAGAAGGATCAGCCCAGATGTTGGTTTCTAATATTGATTATGATGATTATGTGGGAAGAATTGCGGTAGGAAGAATTGAAAGGGGAACCATTAAAAATGGTATGCCAGTTTCTATTTGTGGTAAAGAGGAGAAAATCACACAAGGAAGAATTGCCAAAGTCTACACTCATGTAGGATTAAATAAAGTAGAAGTGGAAGAAGCAAAAGCAGGAGATATTATTGAATTAGCAGGTCTTGCTGATATTAGTATTGGAGATACCATTTGTGATTTTGAGCATCCAGAAAAAATCCCATTTGTGGATATTGATGAGCCAACCGTTTCTATGACATTTAGTGTCAATAATGGACCATTTGCTGGAAAAGAAGGACAATTTATTACTTCTAGACATATTAGAGATAGATTATTCAAGGAATTAGAAAGAAATGTTTCTTTACGAGTAAAAGAAACCGAGTCACCAGATGCTTTTGAAGTATCTGGTAGAGGAGAGCTTCATCTATCTGTTCTAATTGAAACCATGAGAAGAGAAGGGTTTGAATTAATGGTTTCTAGACCAAAAGTTATTTTCAAAGAAATTGATGGCGTAAAATGTGAACCAATCGAACAACTGGTAGTGAATGTGCCAGACGATTGCGTGGGAAATGTGATTGAAAAATTGGGAAAAAGAAAAGCAGAAATGACCAATATGGAGCCAGCAGAAGATGGGCATACCAAAATTGAATTTAAGATACCAGCAAGAGGATTGATTGGTTATCGAACCGAATTTTTGACAGACACGAAGGGAGAAGGAACGATGAACCATATCTTCGATTCCTATGAACCATTTAAGGGTGAAATTCAAGCTAGAGTAAGAGGAACGATTATTGCTTTTGAAAATGGAAAATCAGTAACCTATGGATTATACAATGCACAAGATAAAGGAGATTTGTTCATTGGACCAGGTGTGGAAGTATATGAAGGAATGATTGTAGGGTTAAATGCAAGAGGAGAAGATTTGGCAATTAATGTATGTAAAGAAAAACATTTGACAAATACCAGAGCTTCTGGTTCAGATGAGGCTCTTCGTTTGGTACCACCAATTCAAATGTCTTTGGAAAAAGCGATTGAGTTTATTCAAGATGATGAGTTGGTTGAGATTACACCTGTAAATATTAGATTGAGAAAGAAAATTTTGGATAGCAAGGAAAGAGAAAGAGCAAATAGACGTTGAATTTTTGAGAGCTGGGCAAAAGATAGATATGCAAAAATAGAACCAAGTAGTAATTTCAGAGAGGATGATTTATCTCTATAATGAATAAGAAAGAATTAGAAAAAATAAAAAGAGAAGCACTAGAAGAACACATACCGATTATTATGGATGATACTTTAGCAGTTATGGGGAAATATCTAGCAGAAAAAAAACGAGAGAAGATATTAGAAATAGGAACAGCAGTGGGCTATTCTGCTATGTGCTTTACAGAGTTTTTAGCAGAGAGCGGATGGATAGATACCATAGAAAGAGATGAAAAAAGAGTTAAACAAGCAAGGGAGAATATCAAAAAAGTTGGTGTAGAGAATCAAGTTCGCATTTATGAGGGCGATGCCGTTGAGATTTTGCCAACCTTAAATGAGAAATATGATGTGGTTTTTATTGATGCTGCGAAAGGTAAATATCCTTTTTTCTTAAAAGAGTCTCTAAGAATGATAAAACCAAATGGTATTATTTTTGCAGATAATATTTTATATAAAGGCTATGTCATGAGTGACTATAACAAACATAAACAACGTACAGCGGTTAGAAATTTAAGAGAGTATTTAAAAGAAGTTAGCGAAAATCCTAATCTTGAGACAGAGATTTTAGAGATTGGAGATGGATTAGCGGTTAGTAGAATCAAAAACTAAAAAGTTATTTTTACAATAACTTTTTAGTTTTTAATTTCTTATATGACTAAGTCTATATCAGAATTAGACTTCATTTTATTACTAAGTTTTTCCCCATATTTAATAATATTTTTTTTGGAGATGTCTTTTGGAAGATTGATTACCATTTCAGCATGTCTGTCTACAATTGTTGTTAGGTAGTCATTTATATGCTCTAATGCTTTTGGGTTTTTTACAAATTTTTCGGGTTCCTCAATTAAGTCTTCTAATCTACGAATTAACATATCTCGTAAACAAGTATTGGAATCTCTTTTTCTTAGAGCTTCCGCAAATTCACCTACTACTTTTTTATGATGAATTCCTGCATTGGTAAAGGAAGTTTGCCCAGAAGCACATACATTCATATAAGGTGATAGTGATAAGGCAGTAGAGAATAGATATTCATTTGCATCCACAATAGTAGGCATTTGAAGAACTTTTCCACTTTTTATTAATTTTTGTAATTTTTCAGTATCTATATTGCTATCAGAGATATATACTTCTTTCGGTAAGCTTTGGGGAATTATCATCATTTTTTCTTTAATTCGTATATGTTTCATCATTTCTCGATATTTTTCAGATTTTAAATAAGCCATACCAGTAGGTGTTTTTAAGAAATCTTCTTTTTCTTGTTCTGTTTTAAATTCAGGAATTTCATAAGGGGAAATCAGTTTGTCAGCTGAAATAGAGTCAAGAGTATCCAAATAGTAAGAAAGATCATGTTCATCATCTGGGTCTACTAATTCAAAGAAATCTTTAACATTAACAGTTTTACCATCCATGCCACTATGATAAGCACTACCTTTTGTAGCAGAATAATAGGCTCTATTAGATTGGGCTTGCAATTCAACAGGTCCAAAAGGAGTGGAAATGGTATAATAAATTGAGTGAAAGCCATTTTCCTTTTTCGAATCTTTATCAAATTTAGAAGAAGTCTTTAATACGTTTTTTACTAAAGGTTGTTCTAGTACGATTGGTAGGGTTTTTTCTAAAATTGCAAATTGTAGTTTATCATCGATTCTAGAACGAAAGTCGTTTAATAGAGTTTTAAGTTCTGTTATCTCAGAAGCAGAAATTTCTGTAGGAAAGTCATCATTTTCCGAGAAAAAAGCATAATCTTCTTCCATTTTTTTCAATAGTTCACGAAAAGAAGGTTTAGGTTTTCGTTCATCTGTGAATTCAGAGGGGGTAATTTTAATAATCCTATTTAGTAATTCTTGCTTTAATTCAAGATATTGCTTTCCGTCTTGAAGTGGAGAGTTAATAAAATCATTTACTTTATTTACAAAATCAAAATTTTTGCGCCTAGAATATTCATTTGTATTACCTTCATTATCTCCTATTAATTCTTGAATTTCTGAATCATTAAATAATGCTTCTGATTCAGGAGTAGAGGGAAGTGTAAAGTTAATATTATCAATAACAACTCTAAGGGCAGAAATATCATTTTCAATAGGAAAAATATCAAAGGAATCAGAATCAGTATCTTTAGCATATTTAGCAGCTTCTTTTTGAATGTTTTTTATAAAGCTATTATCACTTTTTGTTCTAAATGGAATATAGATATTTAATTGAGGAAACAATTTTTTATAGCTTAAAAAGATAGCAGAAGTTAAATAGCATAAAAATTCTCTATTTTCAAAAGAATTATTTTTTTGATATTCATCGATTAAATGCATTAATTTTTCTTGCATATCTTGTTGTTCAGAAGTATTATATGTTCTAGAATATTTTAAGTTTTCTTTAAAATCATTATCAGCCATAATTAGCCTCCTAATTTAATTTTACGTAATTATATTATAATATACTAACATAATTAATGCAAGTCTTAAATTTATAAAGTATTGACAACCCTAAAAAACGTTTATATAATATAAAAAAATAAATAAAGAGGTAGAAAATGAAAAAAGTAGAATTATTAGCTCCAGCAGGTTCCTTTGAAAAGGCAAAGATAGCCTTTTTATATGGAGCAGATGCTGTGTACATGGGAACCAAGAGTTTATCGTTAAGAACAAGAGTAGATGTGGAAGATGAAGATGTAAAAAAAACAATTGAATATGCTCATAAAATAGGAAAAAAAGTATATGTAGCAATCAATATTTTTGCTTGGGACGAAAAATATGATGAAATTATAAAAACAGCTAAGGAGTTAAATGAATTAAAACCAGATGGAATTATTGCTTCTGATGGAGGTGTAATTGAAATTTTAAAACAATATGCACCTAATGTAGATATTCATATCAGTACACAAGCAAATGTAATCAGCTATCATGCTAGTGAATTTTGGTATCATAATGGAGCAAAAAGGGTTATTGTTGGAAGGGAAATGAATAAGGAACAATTAAGAGAATTGATACAAAATAAACCAGAAGATTTAGAAGTAGAAATCTTTATTCATGGAGCCATTTGCTTTGCTTTTTCGGGAAGATGTTTTTTAAGTGACTTTTTATCTTGCCGAAGTGCTAATTTAGGTGATTGTGCTCAAAGTTGTCGTTGGTCTTATAATTTATATGCAGAGGAAAAAAATAATCCAGGAGAGTTTATGCCAATTGAGGTAGATGAACATGGCACTAGTATCTTTTCTTCAAAAGATTTATGTTTAATTAATGAGATACCAGAAATTATCGATATGGGAGTCAACAGTTTGAAAGTAGAGGGAAGATTGAAGACAGAATATTATATAGCAAGTGTGATGAATGCTTATCGAAATGCGATAGATGATTATCAAAAAGATCCCCAAAGTTATGATGCTACCCAATATTTAAAAGAATTAGAAAAAGTCAAGACAAGAGGTCTAACTACTTTTTACTTTAATGATAGAAACAATAAAGATATTCAAGAATATAAGGGAAGACAGTACAATGAAAATTATGAATTTGGAGGAAAAGTAGTAGAATATACAGAAAACAAGTCTACGATAGAAATAAGAAATAAGTTACAAGTAGGAGATAGTTTGGAAATTATTATTCCCTATCAAATCGAACCAGTTGAATTTAAGATAGAACAATTATGGCAGGATGAAACGGAGGAGGAAATTCGCGAAATAAGTCCAGGTGTAAAGGGACAAAAGGTGAAAATGAAATTGCCAATTCCATGTGAGAAAGATTGGATTTTAAGGAGAAAGCTTAGCTAGACATGATTGCGTTTTGTTATATCAGAATCTTTTAGTGTATCAATAGGATGTATTTATACAAAACAGGGTGTCCTAAAATAGGACACCTCTTATTTTTTTTGGAGGGGAGGTCCCTGCAATTTACCTCCCCAATTAATGATTTTTTAATCATAGGACAACTCTCACTCTATTATAAGTTGTACATGTTTATTAGTTTTATAGTTATCAATTAAAAAGTTACCGTCCTATGATTAAATTTCTTAGCTGTGCTAAGAGTTGAGGTGGTGCAAGACCACCTAACATAAGGTACAGAAATCGTCAAAGACGATTTCAAACATACATCTACTAGAACTATAGCGCATTACGTCATGCTAGTCTAGAAGATGTATGAATGTTCACAAACGGTCGTACCGCTTGATTACGTATATATTATACAACATAAAGTGAATTATGTCAATAGATTTTATATTTTTAAGTTTCGACTTTTGGCAAGTGAGGGGGGGAATATATCATTTTTTTACACTTTGTGTGTCGCAACCTTTAAATTATGAATTATAGAAGGTTGCTCCAATCGCACTCGCTTTGCTCGTTTGGTCGCTTACGCAGTGTTGCAAAAATGATATATTATACCCCCTTACTTGCTTTGAATAGCTACTAAGAAAGATGCCATGTAAAAACCGTAAAAGGCAAGATAAGATACCAATTAAGATATCAAGATTAGAAGTGAAATTTGGTAGTAAGACTAAAATAGATCCAAAGGTAAAACCAATGATACAAAAAAAAGTAGGTGCATAAAAATGGTCTAGTAGGAATTTTGTTAATTTCATAAAACAAAAGCTTCCTAATATAACACCAATACCAAGTGGGATTAAAATAGGAAAATATAGACTGGAAACAGAAGTTAAATAAAAGCTGTAAACACCTAATAACATTAAAATAATAGTACTACTGACACCAGGTACGACAATTCCGAATGGACATCAAAAAACCACATAATACTAAATAATGAAAACTAATATTTTCAAGTGTTGGTATGGTTAATGTTTTTTCTAAAAAAATACAACTAATACCTAGAAATAAAGCAATAAAAAGAAAAATCAAGTGGCTTGGCTTAAATTTTTCTTTATGATTTACTTCTTTTATTAAAGTAGGAATGCTTCCTAAAATAAGTCCGATGAAAATCGATTTTGTCTGAATGGGAAATTGATAAAAACAATAGTTTAAGGCATTACCAAACAAAATAATACCAAAAGCAATTCCCAGGATAATAGGGAAAAGAAATTTGAAATTGTTTTTGATATTACTAGAAAAATGTAAAATACTATCTAGAAGTTTTTCATAAATTCCAAAAATAACACAAAATACACCACTACTAATACCAGGAAGTATAGCACCTGCACCAATAGCAATTCCTTTCAAACAATCTAATAAAAAGTTCATTTAAAATACACCTCATTTTATTATATGAGATATCTTATTTTTTTAGGATACTTTGTACTGAGAGGTCAGTTCAATATTTTTTAAGGACAATTTATGATATAAATACAACAAGAGAAAAAGGAGAGAATCATGAGTGAAAGATTATATGATTACGTGAAAATAACTGATTTAAAAGACATGTTGAAAAAATCGGGAAAAAAATATGCTGACAAGATAGCTTATCAAATAAAAACAAAACAAGGAACCTTTCAAAACATAACTCATCAAGAAGTAAGACAAATGATAGATGCCTTAGGAACAGCTTTGATGGATATGGGGCTAAAAGATAAAAGAATTGCTGTCATTGGAGAAAACCGATTCGAATGGGAAATTGCGTATTTATCCATTGTATGTGGGACAGGAATTGTCGTACCATTGGATAAATCTTTGCCAGATAACGAACTAAAAAACTTAATCGAACGTTCTGGCGTGGAAGCTATTTTTTATTCACAAAAATACGAAAAGACATTGGAAGAGGCTAAAAAAGAAGGGGTAGGAAAATTAAAACACTTAATATCGATGGATTTAGCACACCATACCAATGGTAATTATTCCGAAAAAGAATTAATCGAAACTGGAAAAAAATTAATTCAATTAGGAAATAAACAATTTATAGAAGCAAACATAGATAATCAAAAAATGAGTATCATGCTATTTACATCAGGAACCACATCAGCTTCTAAGATTGTAGCTTTATCCCATAACAATCTATGTTCTAATTTAATGGATATTGCTTCTGTTTTAGCTGTTGATGAAAGTGATGTGTTCTTATCTTTTTTACCTTTGCATCATGTGTTTGAATGTACTGTTGGCTTTTTATTTGCTTTGTACAAAGGAGCAAAAACTGTATTTTGTGATGGTATCAGGCATATTCCAGATAACATGAAGGAATATCAAGTCACAGTTATGGCATCTGTACCAGCTATTTATGAAAGAATTTTTAGAATGATACGAAGACAGTTAGAAAAGCAAGGAAAACTACAAGAAATTTTGGAAAAAGAAGAACAATATAAAAATTTAAGTAGAGAAAAGAAAAAAGAAGCTTTTCAAGAAATACATGATATGCTTGGCGGAAAAGTTAAATTGCTAATTAGTGGAGCGGCTAGTTTAGATTCTGAAATTGAAGAAAAATATCAATTATTAGGCTTTCATTTAGTACAAGGATATGGCTTAACAGAAACTTCACCAGTTGTAGCAATTGGTTCCAAGCAATATCATAAAGTTGGTTCCATTGGGAAAGCGGTACCAAGTGTAGAAGTAAAAATTATGAACCCAGATAAAAATGGCATGGGAGAACTAATTGTAAGAGGTCCTAGTGTTATGCTAGAATATTTTGAAAATAGAATGGAAACCAAAAAAGCATTAGTAGATGGTTGGTTTTACACAGGCGATTTGGCTAAAATCGATGAAGAAGGATATATCTTTATTTGTGGAAGAAAGAAAAGTGTCATTGTTTTAAAAAATGGGAAGAACATTTTCCCAGAAGAGATGGAAAACTTGCTCAATCGAATTGAAGGAGTGGAAGAATCTTTCGTATTTGGAAAGCAGATGTCAGAGGATAAAAATGATATTAAGATATTTGCTAAAGTGATTTATAACCAAGAAATTGTGGAAAATACCTACAAAGTAAAAGGGGAAAAAGAAATTTATCTGGCAATCAATGAAAAAATAAAAGAAATTAATAAGACCATGCCACATTATAAAGCAATTAGAGGCATGATACTATCACAAGAGCCATTAATCAAAACTACCACCAATAAGATTAAAAGACAGAACAATTTAGAGCAAATTAGAAAAGAGGAGTCAAAGTGCAATTAGAAAATCTGAAGACCCAAATTTTAGGGAGAAATGTCATTCATTATCAGGAAATTGACTCAACACAACGAGAGGTTTGGCGACAAGTCGAAAAAAATGCTATCGTAAATGGAACCATTATTCTGGCAGATAGACAGACGAAAGGAAAGCGGAACACATGGAAGGAAATGGTTTACCGATGAAAAAGATAATATAGCATTTTCTATCTTAATGGAGGCAAATTGTGCAATTGAGAAATTGGAAGGATTTACCCTTGCAATAGCAGAAATGATGGTTACGGTTTTTGAAAATTTATATGCTATTTCTCTTGAGATTAAACATCCCAATGACATTGTTTATCAAGGTAAGAAGATTGGTGGCATTTTGACAGAGACGAAATTACAAGGAAAAATCGTAAAATATGTTGTCATTGGTATTCGGTATCAATACCAATCAAAAACAGTTTTCTCCAGAAATAGGTGAATTAGCTTCTTCGATTAAAAATGAATTTGGGATAATGGTAGATGGTAAAAAAGTAATAACAGAGTTTTGTAATTTGTTGGAAGAGAAAACAAAGGGAACTTTGTATTGAAAGTTTATTTGTTTTTTATTCGTAACTCCCAGCTGCGAACAGTCTGTAATTACATAACAGACTGTAATCTTGCTGGTTCCCCCGATTTGTTACTCATAAAAAACAGATAAACTTCCATACAAAAGGTACAAGAGGTTAAAGGAAGAAAGGATGAAGATAAAATGAACATAGGTTTTTTATTTCCAGGTCAAGGTTCGCAAAGCATTGGAATGGGGCAAGACTTATATGAAAAATATGAGACGGTAAAAAAAGTATATGAAAAAGTGAAGGAAATAACTGGAATTGATATAGCACAAATAACTTTTAACGGAGAGGAAGAAATACTAAATCAAACAAAAAATACGCAACTTGCTATTTTAACCATGAGTTTATCTATTTTAGCAGTTTTACAAGAAAACGGAATACAAGCTAAGATGTCTGCTGGTTTAAGTTTGGGAGAGTATTCAGCTTTGATTAATAGCCAAGCATTGGATTTTGATGAAGGAATTAAATTAGTGCAAAAAAGAGGGGAATATATGCAAGAACTAGTTCCAGAAGGAGAATGGCTAATGGCAGCTATTATGGGGATGAGCGAAGAACAAGTGCAAGAGGTTTGCCAAAAAGTAACCAATGGGTTTGTCGTTCCAGCCAATTTCAATACCACTGGACAAATTGCTATTTCAGGAGAAAAGGAAGCAGTAGAGCAAGCAGAAATAATTGCGAAAGAATTAGGAGCTAAAAAAGTAAGAGTTCTAAAAACGGCAGGACCTTTTCATACAGAAAAACTAATGCAAGCATCAGAGGCTTTAAGAAACGAACTAGAGCAGGTTACCATTCATGATTTTAAATCAGCAGTTGTGAAAAATATCGATGGAAAGATATATAGCAACCAAGAGGATGTGAAAGATATTTTGGCAAAGCATATTGTTAGCCCTGTGAGATTTTCAAAAAGCTTAAAAACAATGCTAGATGCTGGAATTGATACTTTTATTGAAATAGGACCAGGTAGAACGTTGTCTGGTTTTGTGAAGAGGTTGGATACTGATAAAGAGGTCACAATTTTAAATGTAAATAATGTAGAAACATTGGAAAAAGTGCTAGAGGACATGGGGACGTAGATAATGCCCCTAGGCTGTCAAGTTAGGTGTTAATATGGGATAAGGAGAGTTGAGAAAAATGAATCAAGTAGCTTTCATTACAGGTGCAACAAGAGGAATTGGAAAACAAATTGCGATAACACTTGCGAAAGAGGGATATGATATTGCTCTAAATTATCGTAAAGAAAATGAAGAATTAGAAAATGTCAAAAAGGAATTAGCAGAAACAGGAGTGGAATGCTTTGCTGTTAAAGGTGATGTTTCTTGTTTTGAAGATTGCGAGGAATTGGTAAAACTAGTAATCGAAAAGTTTGGAAAAATAGATGTGTTAGTGAATAACGCAGGTATTACAAAAGATATGTTATTGATGAGAATGAAGAAAGAAGATTTTGAACAGGTTATTGATGTTAATTTAGTGGGAACTTTTAATGTGACAAAAAATGTAATAAACCATATGTTAAAAGCACGTTCTGGAAGAATTATCAATATTTCTTCTGTAGTAGGTGTTTCAGGAAATGCAGGTCAAACCAATTATGCTGCCTCAAAAGCTGGTATCATTGGATTTACCAAAAGCTTGGCAAAGGAAGTGGCTTCAAGAGGCATTTTAGTAAATGCAGTGGCTCCAGGCTTTATTGAAACTAGTATGACAGAGGTTTTGAAGGATGAGGTTAAAGAAGAAATTGCAAAAAGTATTCCTTTGAAATGTATGGGAACTTCTCAAGATGTGGCTAATGTTGTGAAATTTTTAGCTTCAAAGGATAGTTCGTATATTACGGGTCAAGTGTTACATGTAGATGGTGGTATGCTAATGTAAAACAAATTGAAAGCAGCATCTTGCACATTTTTACTAAGTTGTTTAAACCTTGATGTACCAACGTACGCCTTCAGCTTGATATTAGAAAAATGGAAGCAAATGAATATAGAATTCATTTGCATATTGATACTGTAGTAGCTAAAGCTTAACAGTATCAGCAAAATGCACAATATACTACTTTGAATTTGTTTTAAACAATTAATCACAAAGGGAAGGAATGAGTTAAAAATGGAAAAAAGAGTTGTTATTACAGGATTAGGAGCAATCACTCCAATCGGAAAAGATACAGAAGAAACCTGGAAAGGAATTCAAGAAAAAAAATGTGGAATTGATACGATAGCCTTATTTGATAGTACAGGATACAAGACTAGTTTAGATGCAGAGGTAAAAGATTTTAATCCACTGGATTATTTAGAACCAAAACAAGCCAAAAGATTAGATAGAAGTTCACAATTTGCTCTAGTAGCAGCAAGAGAAGCTTTTCAGGATAGTGGAATTACGGAAGAAAATACAGATTTAGAAAGAGTTGGCGTATTTGTAAGTTCTGGTATTGCAGGTTTGAAAACCATCCAAGAACAATGCGAAATTAATTACGTAAAAGGAAATAACAGAGTATCACCGATGTTCATTCCTATGGCAATTGCGAATATGCCAGCAGGAAATATTGCCATTGATTTAGGGCTAAAAGGAGAATCCATTTCGATTGTAACAGCATGTGCTTCTTCAACACATGCCATAGGAGAGGCTTACAAAACAATTAAATATGGTTCAGAAGATGTTGTTTTGGCAGGAGGAACAGAGGCTTCTATCTGTAGTGTAGGAATTGCAGGGTTTGAGAATATGAAAGCCTTGTCTTATGCAACCGATAAAAATAGAGCCAGTATTCCATTTGACAAAGAAAGAAGTGGATTTGTCATGGGAGAAGGAGCAGGAATTCTTGTGTTAGAAGAGTTAGAACATGCCATTCAAAGAAATGCTAAGATTTATGCAGAAGTAGTAGGATATGGGGCTACATCAGATGCTTATCACATTACTTCACCAGCACCAGAAGGAGAAGGTGGAGCAAGAGCTATGAAAAGAGCAATTGAGGATGCTAAAATGAAACCAGAAGAAATTAATTATATTAATGCTCATGGTACATCTACGCATTTGAATGATTTATGCGAAACGATGGCGATAAAATCAGCGTTAGGAGAGGCAAGTAAAACAGTAATGGTGAGTTCTACCAAAGGGAATATAGGACATTTGCTGGGAGCAGCAGGTGGTGTGGAAGCAATTATTTGTGCCAAAGCAATTGAAAAACAGATGGTTCCACCAACTATCAATTATCAAGAAAAAGATGAGGATTGTGATTTAGATGTGGTACCAAATGAGGTTAGAAAGGCTCCAATCAATGTCGTAATGTCAAATTCTTTGGGATTTGGTGGGCATAATGCTAGTATTATTTTGAAAAAATATCAATAATAATTTTAAGAATGTTTATTATATTTTTCTGAAATAACTCCCAGCAAGTTACAGTCTGTAAAAATAACAGACTGTAACTTGCTGGTCCCCCCGATTTGTTATTTCATAAAAATATAATAAAATTCTATAAAAGAAAGATGGAAAGGATTGAGAAGATGATGGAGTATGAAAAGATTAAACAGCTTATGGAAGATATGGGAAATTCAAAATTAACGGCTATTGATATTGATTTTCCAGATGGTACCAAAATAAGTATGAAAAAAGAGGAAAAGCAAGTTATTACAGTAGCAGAAAATATACCAATGGAAAATGTATCAACAATAGAAATAAAAAATGTGGAAACAAGTGAAGAGAAACAAGAAGAAAAAGTGGAAGAGGGTAATATTGTAAAATCTCCTATGGTAGGAACTTTCTATCTAAAACCTTCTCCTAATAGCGATTCTTATGTGCAAGTAGGGCAAAGAGTAAAAAAGGGAGATGTTCTTTGTATTGTAGAAGCTATGAAATTAATGAATGAGATAGAGTCTGAATGGGATGGAGAAATCAAAGAAATTTTGGTAAAAGATGGAGAACCAGTAGAATATGGAAAACCATTATTTGTGATAAAATAAAGTTTTAAAGTTGTGAACTTAGGCAGCTTTTAAAGGGCTTCTTTATCAATTTGAATTTTGTATCAAGCCAAAGAAAGAAGGAAAAACAATGTTAAAAAAAGAGGAAATCAAAGAAATCATACCACAAAGAGAACCTTTTCTAATGATAGATGAGGTAGAAGAATACATACCAGGAGAAAGTGCAATCGCCTATAAATATGTAAGCGAAGAAGAATGGTATTTCAAAGGACACTTTCCAGGAAATCCAATTATGCCAGGAGTATTAATTACGGAAAGTCTAGCACAGACAGGGGCAGTAGCCATTCTTAGCCTAGCAGAAAACAAAGGAAAAAATGCTTTGTTTGGAGGCATTGATAAAATGAAATTTAAAAAGATGGTAGTGCCAGGAGATAAATTAAAACTAGAAGTAAAAATTAGCAAGAAAAAAGGACCAATTGGAGTAGGAGAAGCAATTGCAACCGTAGAAGACAAAATCGTAGCAAAAGGAGAATTAACTTTTGCAGTAGTGTGAGAAAATGAGACAATGGGGATAGGTCTTAATTGTCTTAAAAATTACATAGAAGAGTATCAAAAGATGGGACAAATGAGACCTGTCCCTCTTGTTTCAAGAAAGGAAAATAATAGCATGAATAAGATTTTAATTGCGAATCGAGGGGAGATAGCAGTTCGTATTATAAGGGCTTGCAAAGAAATGAATATCAAAACAGTGGCTGTGTATTCTGAAATCGATAAAGATGCGATGCATACTCGTTTGGCAGATGAAGCCATATGTATTGGACCAGCCAATAGTGCAAAAAGTTATTTGAATTTTAAAAATATGATAGAAGCGGCCAATATAACTGGTGCAGATAGTATTCATCCAGGTTTTGGATTTTTATCAGAAAATAGTCAGTTTGCTAAAATATGTGAAGAGTCCAATATCAAATTCATTGGACCATCGTATCAAGTGATTGAAAAAATGGGAAATAAAGCAAATAGCAAGGAATTAATGAAATCAGCAGGAGTGCCTGTTATACCAGGTTCAGATGGAAGTGTAAAAGGTTTAAAAGATGCCATTAAAATTGCCAATAAAATTGGTTATCCCGTTATGTTAAAGGCAGCAGCTGGAGGAGGCGGAAAAGGAATTCGTATTGTCAATTCTGCCGAAGAATTAGAAAGTAATTACAATATCGTAAAACAAGAGGCGAAAATGTCTTTTAACGATGATGAAATTTACATTGAAAAATTTATCAAAAATCCGAGACATGTAGAAATACAAATTTTAGCAGATGAGCATGGAAATGTAGTTCATTTAGGAGAAAGAGATTGTTCCATTCAAAGAAAAAATCAAAAGATTTTAGAAGAAACACCTTCTACTGCCATTGATGATAAATTGAGAAATAAGATGGGAGAAGCAGCAATCAAAGCAGCTAAAGTGGCAGAATACACAAGTTGTGGAACCATCGAATTTTTAGTAGATAGTGATAAGAATTTTTATTTTATGGAAATGAATACTAGAATTCAAGTAGAACACCCAATTACAGAAGAAAGAACTGGAATTGATATTGTAAAAGCACAAATCAAAATAGCAGCAGGCGAGCCATTAAAACTAAAACAAAAAAATATTATATTTAGAGGACATAGCATCGAATGTAGAATTAACGCAGAGAACCCAAGCAAGAACTTTATGCCATGTCCAGGAACCATTACAGGATTAAATTTGCCAGGAGGAAATGGAATTAGAGTAGATACTGCTATTTATGAAGGATACACCATTCCACCTACTTACGATTCTATGATTGCGAAAATTATCACACATGGAGATACCAGAAATGAAGCCATTAGTAAAATGAAAAGAGCCTTAGAAGAAATTGTCATAGAAGGAGTAGATACCAATATTGATTTCTTATTTAGCATTATAAGAAATCCTGATTTCATTAGAGGAAACTTTGATACATCGTTTATTGAGAAACAATTTTAAGGTCATGGATGGGGCAGGGGGACGTATTTTTCTCCCTATTCATATGTTCTAACAGAATAATAGATATAGATAGGTAGATAGGGAAAAAATACGTTTCCATCTTCCACAGAAAGGGAATAGAGATAATGATTGTTGATAAAATAAAAAAGAGAGAACCAACAGCTAAAAGAACAGAAAATCAAATTGATATACAAGTTGGTAAATGGGTTAAATGCGATAAATGTAAAGAAATCCTATATAAAGAAACAGTAAGAGCCAATAGCAGTATTTGCCCAAATTGTGGAGCTTATTTTAGAATGCATATTAATAAAAGACTAGAAAGTATCGTTGACAAAGACACCTATAAAAGGTTTGACTTAAATATTGATACAACCAATCCATTGGAATTAGAGGATTATCCGAAAAAAATAAAAGGTTTACGAGAAAAGACAGGTATTCAAGAGGCAGTTAGTTGTGGCACAGGAAAAATAAAAGGGGAAAAGGTAGTCATTTGTGTTATGGATAGTGGTTTTTTGATGGGAAGTATGGGAATTGTAGTAGGAGAAAAAATTACTTATGCCATAGAAAAAGCGATTGCATTAAAATTGCCATTGCTTATCTTTTGTGTATCTGGTGGTGCTAGAATGCAAGAAGGAATTATATCTCTTATGCAAATGGCAAAAACAACAGCAGCTATCTCAAAATTAAATGAAGCTGGCTTGTTATACATCTCTGTTTTAACTGACCCAACTTATGGTGGTGTTACAGCTTCTTTTGCCAGTTTGGCAGATATTATATTAGCAGAACCAGGTGCCATGATAGGTTTTGCTGGACAAAGAGTGATTGAACAAACCATTGGAGAAAAATTGCCAGAAGGTTTTCAAACAGCAGAATTTTTATTAGAACATGGCTTTATTGACAAAATAGTAGAGAGAAAAGAATTAAAAGATACTATTTATAAGTTAATCCAATACCATAAATAAAAATTTGTAACGATTCAGACGTCTTGTTTTTTGGCAATAAAAAATATAGAAACTTTCTAATTGAAATATATCACCTATGAATGGTTATAAAAATTTGGGATTGAAGCAGTTGTAGGTATAGAAAATTGCCAAAAAGGGACGTCTCCAATGGCAAATTTCTCTGCTGGAAAAAATATTTAAGGAAGGGATAGAGATGAAAGAACGAACCGCATGGGAAAAAGTAGAAATAGCAAGAAGCCCTAAAAGAAAAACGGCATTAGATTATATGGAGAAGATTTTTGATGATTTTATAGAGTTGCATGGGGATAGAAATTTTAGAGATGATAAGTCAATTGTTTGTGGCTTGGCAAAAATAGGAAGTCAGAATTATACGATAATTGCAGAACAAAAGGGCAGAACTACCAAGGAAAATATCGAAAGGAATTTTGGCATGCCAAATCCAGAGGCATATCGAAAAGGTATCCGTTTTATGAAACAAGCAGAAAAATTCAAAAGACCAGTTATTACTTTTATTGATACCAAAGGAGCCTATCCAGGCATTGGAGCAGAGGAAAGGGGGCAGCGGTGAAGCCATTGCTAGTTCAATGTTAGAACTTAGTAAATTAAAGGTGCCAGTGATAGCTATTGTGATTGGAGAAGGCTCCAGTGGAGGAGCTTTGGCATTGGGAGTAGGAAATAAAGTGATTATGCTGGAAAATGCTATTTATTCTATTTTATCACCAGAGGGTTATGCTAGCATTTTGTGGAAGGATTCTTCGAGAACAAAAGAGGCTGCCGAAAAAATGAAATTAACAGCAAAAGATTTATTTGAGTTGAAGATAATTGATAAGATTATCAAAGAACCGAAAGGAGAGGAAGAGAAAAGCTTTTTGAAAGTAGCTAAGGACTTGAAGAACGAGATACAAAAGACCATGGAAGAAATGCAGGGTAAAAGCCCAGAGGTTATTGTTGAGGAGAGGTATCAGAAATTTAGAAATATGGGCGAATATAAATTTATTTAATCATTATATTTTAATTTGTTGCTGGTTTCCCACGATTTGTTACTGCCTAAAAAATAGATAAACTGTTACCAAATAAGAAATTAAAATACAAATAATAAAAAGTAGGAGGAAAAGAGAATGTTATTAGAAGGAAAGAAAATTTTAATTATGGGAATTAGAAATAAGTGGAGTATTGCATTTGGAATTGCGAAATCTGCTTATGAAAATGGAGCAAAACTTATTTTTACCTATATGGGAGAAGAAAATAAAGACAAAATAGAAGAATTGATATCAGAATTTAAAGGAAGTAAAGCCTATGTTCTAAATGGAGCTTCCGAAGATGAAGTGGTTAAAGAGGCGTTTACTAAAATGAAAGAGGAAAATGGAAAAGTGGATGGTATTGTACATGCAGTTGCTCATGCCAATACAGAGGATTTACACCATGATTTTATTTTTACCAGTAAAGAGGGATTTGCCCATGCTTGTGATGTTAGTAGTTATTCTTTTGTGTTAGCAGCTAGAATGGCAAAAGAGTTAGATATGCTAAATGAAAAGGCAAGTTTAGTTACATTGACTTATCATGGTTCTACCAAGGTTATTGATAATTATAATGTGATGGGAGTAGCAAAGGCAGCTTTGGAGTCAAGTGTTAGATATTTGGCAGAAAACTTAGGAAAAGAAGGAATGAGAGTGAATGCTGTTTCAGCAGGACCAATTAAGACATTGTCTGCTAAGGGAATTAAAGATTTTGGTTCTGTTTTAACGGTAATAGAAGAAAAAGCACCATTGCATCAAAATGTGACAACAACACAGGTTGGAAATGTGGCTACATTTTTATTGAGTTCTATGTCTGATAGTGTTACAGGTCAAGTGGTTTATGCAGATAATGGCTATAATATTATGGGGATTTAATGCAAATATGCTTTTTAAGTAAAAGGCAAAAGAATTAAAAAGAAAATTGTGTACAATTGGTTTTCTATATTAGAAAGTTAGTATGACTTTCCTAATATATGAAAAAAGATAAAAGGGTCATGCACTTTTCATTTTTGCAAAACATATATTGGATTATATGGAGAAAGTTTAAGTAGAAATAGAAAACTTAAACCCGCAAAAATGGAGGTGCATTTATATTGCTATCGCTTTGTATGACAGGAATATTAGGTTTTTTAGAATTTTTAAAATCAGCTGTATTTGTTGTTGGATATATTCAGGGAGGAACCTTATTTCCAGAGCCGCTAACAGCAGAAGAAGAAAGAAATTGTTTGGAGCAAATGGCAAAGGGAGATGATGAGGCTAGAAATATTTTAATTGAAAGAAACTTAAGATTGGTTGCCCATGTGGCAAAGAAATATAGTACAACAAAAGTAGAACAAGATGATTTGATATCAATTGGTACGGTAGGGCTAATTAAAGGAATTAACAGTTTTAAGATAGAAAAGGGAGCAAGATTATCTACGTATGTATCTCGTTGCATTGACAACGAAATTTTAATGCATTTGAGGGCAACTAAAAAACTTCGGAGCAGAGGTGTATTTAAATGAACCAATTGGAAAAGATAAGGATGATAATGTTGTAACTTTGCAAGAAGTTTTAGAAAATAATGAAAGAAATATTGAAGAAGAAGTAGATATTAAAATGAAAATAAAATTACTAGGTCAGAAAATGAAAGAAATTTTAAGAGATAGAGAAAGAACGATTTTAGAGTTAAGATTTGGGCTTGGTGGTTATAAGCCCAAAACACAAAATGAAATTGCAACTATGATGGGAATTTCTCGTTCTTATGTGTCTCGTATTGAGACAAAGGCAATTCATAAGTTAGCAGAAGAGATTAAAGAATAGATACATCCAAAAAATGTAGAAACTTTTATTCCAAAAAACAAGACTTCTGAAGTATTCGGTAATTTTTGTAAATTTATTGTGAAAAACTTTTATACCTTGAATATTTGTGGTACAATGGATAAAAATAATCTTAGGAGATAAAAATGCAAAGAACAAAATTAAAGGATAGAATATTGCCAACTTATACCAAAGGAGAGGAAATCTTTAATATGACATCCCACATTGTGGGAGCTGTTTTAGGAATGGTAGCAACTGTATTATGCATTGCGTTTGCCGTAGCAAATAGTAATGTGTATGGAGTAGTAAGTGCAGCTATTTATGGAGTCACCATGATTGTTTTATATACGATGTCTAGCATTTACCATGGATTAAGTCCTAAAATTAATTCTAAAAAGGTATTTCAAGTATTAGATCATTGTTCCATATTTCTATTAATTGCTGGTTCTTATACACCTTTTGCTTTATGCTCCATTCGAGAACATGATTTTTTATCTGGTTGGCTTATTTTTGGAATTATATGGGCAGTAGCTATTTTAGGTATTATATTAAATTCAATTGATATCAAGAAATTTAAAGTATTTTCTATGATATGTTATTTATTAATGGGTTGGTGCATTTTAGTAAAAGCTAACTTATTGCCAGAGCTATTGACAACAAATGGGGTTATCCTTTTGGTGGCAGGAGGAATTGCTTATACAATAGGTGCTATTATCTATGGTTTTGGAAAAAAATATAAATATTCTCATTCCATTTTTCATTTATTTATTTTGTTGGGTAGCTTTTTGCAATTTTTGTGCATATTGTTATATGTCATGTGACAGGAAGGGTTTTTCGTTATTGATTTAAAAATGAAAAGACAGAGAACTTTTAAGTTCTCTATCATCACAAACTCACTTTATTTTAACATAGAAAAACTAAATAAGCAAATGATAAAAAATAGTCTTTAAGTGAGATTTTGATATGAAAATGTAAGATAATAATATCTATTATAAGAATTAGAAATGATTAAGGTGATTTTTTCGTTTGTAAAATGAATAAGACCATGTTACAATAAAGATAACTTAATTAAATATTAAATTTACCCTGCGTAGTGCGTATAGGCAGAATTTTTAGAACCAACACACGATAAGAGGGGCCAAATCTCTGAATATGGCGTGCAAGCTCACATATCTTAGTGAGAAGCCCAGGAATATTTAGGTAGGCACCCACCTGTTTTTAGGAGCAGGTCCTTAAAAATTCAAGGCAGCTGACGGCTAAGGCGGGGGATTTTATATTTGGTGAAAAGTTATATAGAAAAGCAAAGTAATCTTAATAGATAAAAAAGGTATTTGAATTGAAATTAATTAAATTAGAAATTTTTAATAGATTTTAGGGAAAGAGTTCACGCTTGACGTGGAAGGGTGCCCTAAAATCTATTTAGAATTTCTATGAAAATTAATTGAACGAAAATACCTTTTTTATCTATTAAGATTACTTTGCTTTTTATTAATTAGTCTAACGCATCCAAAGCCAAAATTGCCTTAGCATAAATCTTACAAGAGAGTAACAACTTATCAACAGCAATAAATTCGTTTGTTTGATGACACATATCTTTGTCACCAGGAAAGTTAGCACCAAAAGATATGCAATTGTCAAAAGCACGAGCGTAAGTAGCACCACCAATTGCAATAGGTTCTAAATTAGAATGTGTTTCTTTGTTATAAACATCACAAAGCGTTTTGACTAATCTATTTTCTTTTGAGATATATAACGCAGGCTTGTAAGAAATGGTATCAAAATCAATGTCTAAATAAGGGCTAGTATGTTTCATAAAGCTATTTCCAATTTCTAACATGTTCATGGTAACAGGAATGCGGAGATTTAATCCAATTTGCAAGATATTGTTTTTAAAATAGAAGTCTCCAACATTTAAAGTTAGTTTTCCAGATTTATCTTCGAAATTAATAGCTAAGTTTTCTCCTCCATATTGTGTGTTAATATAAGTGGTGAAAAAGTCGAATAAGGAGATTGAAATTTCATAAAGGTTAAATATTTTAGTTAAGACAATGATTAATCGAGAAATGGCGTTGATACCAGTTTCAGGATGGGCAGCATGGCTAGGAACACCATGAGAGGTAAGTTTAATTTCTTCTTCATCTATTTTATAAATATCAATTTCAAAATTCGTTTTTTCAATAATATTTTTTAGATGTTGTATAAAATCCTTCATCTTTATTTTTGGGGAGTTTATTTTTAAAATAATACTACAAATTTTGGGAACTACATTTATGGGATTCGCATTTGTATTTATTTCTTTTATGATAATATCTTTGGTTAAAAAGGCAGAATAATCCATTTTTAGATAACAAGTTAAAATTGCTTTTTCAGAATAAATGCAAGGAAAATCAGCATCTGGGCTGAAACCGATGGTGGGTAATTCTTCGTGCTTTTTATAATATGCCATACACTTCCAATCATTTTCTTCGTTTAATCCTAAAATTAATCGAACACGTTTATGTATCTGACAAGTATCCATAACCGCTTTCATGGCATACAAAGAACTGATGACAGGTCCCTTGTCGTCAATCGCACCTCTACCATATATTTTGTTATCTGCAAGGGTGGCACTAAAAGGAGGGTATTTCCAATCTGCTCCTTCTGGTACAACATCTAAGTGTCCAATGATTCCAATTAATTCTTTTCCTTCTCCAAATTCAATATAACCACAATAACCATCTATATTTTTGGTTCGGAATCCTAAACTTTTTCCTAGTTTTAGCATATATGCTAAGGCGTCATGAATTGGTTTTCCAAAAGGCTGTTGTGGATTATCGGAATTAGAAATAACACTTGGTATTTGGATTAATTCTTGTGTTTTTTGAATTAATTCTTCTTTGTGCTTTTCAATGTAATTATCTATCATATAACCAGTCCTTTCTGTTTATTTAATATTATATGTTCTTTTGTCAAGTTTATTATATAAATTTCTAATATGATAACATAAAAAACAAAATTTAGAGAAAATTTCTAACGCATTTGTGAAAATGTATCACCTCTGAATGGTTACAAAAAAACCAACGAAAAAAAGAAAATAGGTTGACAATATTTTATAAAAAGAGATAGAATGTAGTTATCTAATAAGGGAAAGGTGAGTGTGATTTTGAGATGTTAAAAATAGAAGAGTTGCAACAAAAAGCAAGAAAGGTGAGAGAAGATATCATAGAAGAGGTATATTCTGCTAAATCAGGACATCCAGGAGGATCACTTTCAGTAGCAGATATTTTGACAGTTTTATATTTTAGAGAAATGAATATTCAGCCAGAAAATCCAGATTGGGAGGAAAGAGATCGATTTGTTTTATCAAAAGGTCATTGTTCGCCAGCATTATATAGTTGTTTAGCCAATCGAGGTTTTTTTCCAGTAGAGGATTTAAAGACTTTTAGAAATATTAATAGTTATTTACAAGGACATCCAGATAAGAACAAAGTACCAGGTGTGGATATGACAACAGGCTCTTTAGGACAAGGCTTATCAGCCGCTAATGGTATGGCAATAGCAGGAAAAATAGATCAAAAGGATTATCGAGTTTATTGTGTTTTAGGAGATGGAGAGATTGAAGAAGGTCAGATTTGGGAAGCTGCTATGGCAGCTAGTCAATATAAATTAGATAATTTATGTGTGATTGTTGACAACAATAATTTACAAATTGATGGAACCATTGAAGAAGTAATGAGTTCTTATCCAATTGATGAGAAATTCAGAAGCTTTGGTTTCCAAGTTATCAACATAGATGGACATGATATAGAAGAAATTATAAAAGCATTTGAAGTAGCTAAAAATGTAAAAGGAAAACCAACTTGTATCATAGCCAAAACCACCAAAGGAAAAGGAATTACTTTTATGGAAAACCAAGCAGGTTGGCACGGAAAAGCACCAAATGAAGAACAATATCAGCAAGCCATGAAAGAAATGAGACAAGAGGGACAGGTCTAAAATGTCTCAATGTTTAGTATATAAAGATTTTGGAAAAATGAATGAAGCAAAACAATAGAAAGGTTGAATAAAAGATGATAGATATACACATTCATACAACCCATTCAGATGGAACAAAAACCGTAGAAGAAATATTCAAACAGGCAGAACAAATTGGATTGGATTATATATCCATAACAGATCACGAAAATTGTAAGGCTTACCGCGAAATAGAAGAAAAAAATCTAAAACAATATTATCATGGTACTTTGATACCAGGGGTAGAATTAAAAGCATGCTACAAAGGGAAAATTATTGATATATTAGGTTATGGCATAGATACCCATAAAATTCAGCAATGGTCAGATGAATTTTATAAAGATAAAACACATGCTAAGATACAAACCAAATATTTAAAAAAGAGATATGACATATTTCAACAGATGGGATGTACTTTAACACCATATGAAGAACTTAATTGGAATCCAAATCATGATTGGGCAAATATTGTTATCTATGATGAAATAAAAAGTCATCCAGAAAACCAAGCAAAATGCCCAGAGGATTTATGGGAAAGTTTTGACAATTATAAGTACCGTTATTGTTATCGTGAAGATAGTATATTTTATATTGATAAGTCAGCAGATTCTCCAAGTGTAGAGGAAGTAATAAAGCAAATTCATCATGCGGGAGGTCTAGCATTTTTAGCACATGTTTATCTGTATAACTGGGCAAAAGATAAGAAAACCTTAATCGATGATTTAATGTGTAATTATGATTTTGATGGAATGGAATGTTATTACAGTGAATTTTCAGAAAAGCAAACGCAATATCTTTTAGAGGTATGTGAAAAAAGAGGCTTGTATAAAAGTGGAGGCTCTGATTATCACGGAGAGAATAAACCAGGAATTTCATTAGGGACAGGAAGAGACAATTTGCAAATACCAAATGAGATTATAGAAAAATGGTACAAATGAGACAAGAGGGACAGGTCTTAGGTTGTCTCATAAATAAAATAGAAAATTGAGGAAGAATGAAAGGAATGTCCCAATCATAAAAAATAGGAGACAAGGAAAGGTATTTCCACCGTCTCAAAAAAAGGAGAAGAGGATGAAAGAACAAAAAATAGCAACTCGTGAGAGTTATGGAAAGACATTAGTAGAATTAGGAAAAGAAAATGAAAAAATTGTAGTACTGGATGCAGATTTAGCAGGTGCTACTAAAACCAATTTATTTGCGAAAGAATATCCAAATCGATTTTTTAATATGGGAATAGCAGAAGCAAATATGTTAGCAACAGCCGCAGGGTTAGCAACTTGTGGCAAAATTCCGTATGCTAGTACATTTGCCATTTTTGCAGCAGGTAGAGGCTATGATCAAATTAGAAATAGTATTTGCTATCCAAAATTGAATGTTAAAATATGTGCTACTCATGCAGGAATTACGGTAGGAGAAGATGGAGCAACCCATCAAATGTTAGAAGATATCTCTATGATGAGGACATTGCCAAATATGACAGTAATTTCCCCATCAGATGATACTCAAACCAAGTGGGTCATTAGAGAAATTAGCCAAATAAATGGACCTGTTTATGTTAGATTAGCAAGATTAGCAACACCAATTATTTATGAAGAAAATCAAAAGTTTGAAATAGGAAAAGCCATTCAAATGGGAGAAGGAACTGATGGAACAGTATTTGCCACAGGAGTAACAGTAGCAGAAGCGATTAAGGCACAAGAACAATTGAAGGCACAAGGAATTGACATTAGAGTGGTAGATGTTCATACAATTAAGCCAATTGATAAAGATAAGATT
Organism: uncultured Clostridium sp.; assembly: GCA_948467495.1. GTDB lineage: Bacteria > Bacillota > Clostridia > TANB77 > CAG-508 > CAG-269. The sequence goes on along the minus strand of CAOKEO010000001.1, from coordinate 44,726 downwards.
ATCCAATGTGCAAAAGAAACGAAAAAATTAGTATCTGTGGAAGACCATAGTGTAATTGGCGGATTGGGTTCATCCATTAGTGAGGTTTTAACAGAAGAATATCCAACTAAATTAGAAAGAATAGGAATGCAAGATATGTTTGGAAAGTCTGGCAAAGCAGAAGAATTGATGGAATATTTTGGACTAACGGCAAAAGCCATTGTAGAGAAATTTTTAAAATAATTTTGAATTGAGATGATTTTAGGAACGAATAAGGAATTGCAGGGCGAGAAACCTTTTTGGCAATTTTAATTTTAATATTAAATGTAAAGGTTATTATATTTTTTATGTAGCAACATTTCGGGGGGACCAACGAATTTACAGTCTGTTAAGAATTTACAGACTGTATGATGTTGGGAGTTGCAAATAAAAAACTATAATAACCTTTTATTGTCTATTTCTAAAAATTGCCAAAAAGGTTTCTCGCCCTTTGGCAATTCCTTATTTGTCCCCAAATCATGCTAAAGATAGAAAATGTAAAAACCAACATTTTCTATCTTTTTTTGCTAAAAAACTATTGCAAAAAAAGTACTTTATTGTTATGATTAAGTAGAAAGAATAGAAAAGTTTTGTAGACCTGTCCCCAAAGTATCCCAAAAGGGATAATTGGTGCCTGTCCCAAAACATACACAGAGATAAGGAGAAGCTATAAAATGATTGAATTTAGAAATGTAGTAAAGACATATGATACAGGTACAGAGGCTGTTAAAAGTGCAAATTTTGTGATTGATAAGGGAGAGTTTGCATTTTTAGTAGGAACGTCAGGAAGTGGAAAGTCGACTCTTATTAAATTGATTTTAAAGGAAGAGGAGCCAACATCAGGAAATATTATTATTAATGGTAAAGATACGACTTTTTTGAAGCCAAGTCGAGTGCCATATTTGAGAAGAAGTATGGGAGTTGTGTTCCAAGATTTTAGACTTTTGCCAGATAAAACTGTTTATGATAATGTTGCTTATGCGATGTATATTGTAAGAGCGACACCAAGACATATTAGGAGACAAGTCCCTATGGTGCTTTCTCTAGTGGGATTGAGTGGTAAGGCGAAGATGTATCCTCATGAATTATCAGGTGGCGAGCAACAAAGAGTTGCTTTGGCAAGAGCTTTGGTGAATAATCCATCTATGTTAATTGCTGATGAGCCAACAGGAAACTTAGATCCAGATACTGCTTGGGATATCATGAATTTGTTGAATGATATTAACATGAGAGGAACAACGGTTGTAGTAGCAACACATGCAAAGGATATTGTGGATCAAATGAAAAAAAGGGTTATTCATATACGCAAGGGCGAAATAGTCAGAGATGATAAAAAAGGTGGTTATGATTGTGAAATATAACAGATTTGGTTATTTAATTGGAGAAGGTTTTGGAAATGTGTTTAAAAATAAGAAATCAACAGGTGCATCTCTTATGATTATGTGTGCTACTATGGTTATTTTTGGAATCTTTTTAATTCTAACAGAAAATATCAATCATTTTGTACAGGAGGTCGAGTCAGCACAAGGAATACAGGTTTTTATCAATAATGATGCTACGCAACAACAAATTGATGAGATGGAAAAAAAATTGAGGGCTTTGGATGGTGTTAGTACTACAGTCTATGTGTCAAAAGAGGATGCTTTAAATCAAATGAAGGAAAAATTTGGGGATAAAAAAGATTTGTTAGCTGGTTACGAAGAAAATAACATTTTTCCAGCTTCTTATGTGGTAACTTTAACAGATTTAACCAAAAGCAAAGAGGTACAAGACCAAATTTTAACATTTGATAATATTAAGAAGATAACCAGCAAAGATGAAACAGTTAGTACATTAATTAATTTAGCAAATGGCATTAAAATTGTAACAGGAATTATTTTAATTTTATTGGTAATTATATCTGTATTTATCATAGCCAATACCATCAAGTTGACAGTTCACGCGAGAAGAAAAGAAATTTCTATTATGAAATATGTAGGGGCAACCAATGGATTTATTAGATGGCCATTTATTGTAGAAGGTATGATAATAGGGGTTTTTGCTAGTATTATATCCATTACATTGGTGGGAATTGCTTATAGTTTTATTGCAGAAAAAATGGTAAATTCTCAGTTTATGCAGGTGATTAATATGAGCCTAGTGACTTTTGGTGATATGTTTGAATCGATTATATTTGTTTATATGTTACTAGGAATTGGAATAGGAGCTATCCGGAAGTGTGATTTCGATGAGAAAATATTTAAAAGTATAAAGGAGCAAATATGCAAAAGATATTAGGTATTGTTTTAGCTTTTATCATTTGTAGTTTTAGTATTCTTCCTTGTGTGCAAGCAGAAGAAATGACAGATTTGCAAACCCAGCAACAAGAATTGCAAAATCAGATTGACAGTGCTACAGGAGAATTACAAGGAGTACAGGAAGAATTATCTGAAAATCTTCAACAAGTACAAAAATTAGATGAAAAGATACAGACTTCACAAGCTGAATTACAAGAATTAGACACTAAGATTACACAGTTACAAGGGCAAATTGATGAAGTAGAAAAAAAGCTAGAAGTAGCAGAAAAAAGATACAATGAACAAAAGGAAATATTAGAAGTAAGACTGGTAACTATGTATGAAACCAGTGATACACAATATTTGGATGTTATTTTAAGTTCTAGAAGTGTTTCTGATTTCCTATCCAATTATTTCCTAATTACAGAATTGACAAACTATGATACAGAGTTATTAGAGGAAATGAAAGAACAAAAGGATGAAATTGAATCAACTAAAAACAAATTAGATAAGGCAAAAGAACAATATGCAACCATCAAGGAAAATCAAACAAGAACAGCTAAGATTTTAGAAAATACAAAAATAGTAAGAGAGAATTTTATTGCAAAATTATCAGAAAAAGAACAAGAGATACAAACTCAAATAGATGAGTATAATACAAAATTTGAAGAAATTAACAAAGAAATATTGTCACTTACCTTACAAGGAATTGATACACAATATATAGGAGGAGAATTGGCATGGCCAATTCCAGGCTATACCAGAATTACTTCTAAATATGGTATGAGGACACATCCTATTACAGGAGTGTATAAGTTACATACAGGAGTAGATGTGAGTGCACCAATGGGAGCAAATTTTGTAGCTGCCAACGATGGGATTGTTACCAAAGCAGGCTATAATGGAGCTTATGGTAATATGGTAATCATTGACCATGGTGGTGGTGTTTCTACCTTATATGCGCATGGCTCTGAAATTATGGTGCAAGTAGGAGATACGGTAAAACGTGGTGAGACAGTTGTTTTAAAAGTTGGTTCTACTGGATATTCCACAGGACCACATGCTCACTTTGAAGTTCGATTAAATGGTGTTGTAACAGATCCGATACCATATATTACAAATGGTATGGTACCAACTACGCAAGAAAAGCCGGATAAAACACAGGAAACATTAGATACATCAGCTAATACAACGAATAAAGAAGCAACAGAAAATAAAACAAATTAAAGAAAAATAGGAGGAACTTATGAAAAAGTTAGGATGGAAGATAATAGGATTACTAATGATTTTCATATTTTTATTGCAAAGTAATATGCTATTGGCAGTCAATTCAGAAGAAAATAAGTTAAAAAATGAACAAAGTGCTATTAATAAAGATAAACAAGAGGCAGAAGATGAGTTAAAAGAGGTACAAGAACAAAAGTCGGAAACAGTAAAACAAGTGGAAGAATTGTCTACTCAAATTGATGAATATCAATCTCAAATTGATACATTAGATTCACAAATATCAGAATTAAATACAAAAATATCTGCATCAGAGCAAAATTTGAAAAAAGCACAAGAAGATTATACCAAACAAGAGGAATTATTAGAAGCTAGATTAGTGGCTACTTATGAAGCAGGAGAAACATCTTATTTAGATTTTATTTTGTCTTCTGAAAGTATTACTGATTTAATTTCTAATTATTATCTAATAACAGAAGTGGCAACCAATGATACGGAATTATTGGAAAAAATTCAAAAACAAAAAGAAGAAATTGAAAAAGCTAAAAAAGAATTAGAAATAGGAAAACAAGAATTGGCAACTTCAAAAGCTAGTAAACAAAGTGTTACCACCCAGTTACAAACTGCTAAAAGTGAAAAAAACCAACAAGTTGCTAAGTTGTCAGAAGACGAAAAACAAATTCAACAACATATTGAAGAACTTCGTACAGCAAGTAGTCAAATTGAAAAAGAAATTGTAGCAGCACAACAACGTTATGCAGCACAAATTGCAGCTTTAAATAATAAAAATAAAGGAAATGCTTCTACAACTGGCGGAAATAGTTCTAATAAAGGTGGAAATGGTTCAACAAATGCGGGAGGTTCAACTAGTACAGGAGGTTCTGCTAATACAGGAAATACGAATGTTAGTGGAAGTGGCGTACTTCAAAGACCAGTAAGCACAGGAGGAGTTACAGCTGCTATGTATTATCCAAGTGGCGGTTATCATGGGGCATTAGATTATGGTGTACCAATAGGAACCCCAGTTCATGCAGCAGCAGAAGGTGTAGTGATTAAAACGGCAAATTTAACAAGTAGTTATGGTACTTATGTTGTAATTCAACATGCAGGAGGATTACAAACATGGTATGCACATGGTACAAGTGGTTCTATTTGTGTATCACCGGGACAAACTGTTTCAAGAGGACAGACAATTATGAGTTCAGGAAATAGTGGAAATTCTCAAGGTCCTCATTTACATTTTGAAGTAAGAGTTGCTCCTTATACATATGGTAGTTGCAGAGTGGATCCACGTAATTATTTTTAAATGAAGTACATACAATGAATGGAGGGCGGAAAAATCCGCCCATTGATGTTGATAAAATCCAATCAAAACATCGGAGGTTAAAAATGGAAGAAAAGAAAAGATTTAAAATGTATAAAATTGTGATGCTTGTTATATTGGTAGCATTTATTACATTTTTAGTTACATCGATAGGAATGTATCAGTATTTTATCCATAATGAAAATGCTAATCATGGTACTTTTGCTGCACTTTCTTCTCGTTCAGATATTGAGAAGACGCTAGATAAGTATAAATCGATTATTGATAAATATTATTTGGGTGAAATTGATGAAAATAAATTAAAAGAGGGAGCAATTAAGGGCTATATTGAAGGATTAGATGACCCTTATACAGAGTATATATCCAAAGAAGATATGCAAGATTATTTAGAGGATACGATGGGGAATTTTGTAGGAATTGGTATTTATATGGTAAAAAACGCAGAAGCAAATAAAATACAAGTATTAGCACCAATTAAAAATAGCCCAGCGGAAAAAGCAGGAATTTTACCAGGAGATTTAATTCTAACAGTAGATGATGTCCAATATACAGCAGAAGATATGTCAGTGGCTTCTAATAAAATAAAGGGAGAAGAAGGTTCGAAAGTAAAAGTTGAGGTATTAAGAGGTACAGAAACGAAAACTTTTGAATTAAAAAGAGAAAATATAAAGGTAAATCCAGTGGAAGGTAAAATATTAAGCAATCAAATTGGTTATCTTGAATTTTCTTCTTTTGATGAAGGGACAGCGAAGGATTTTAAGGCAGAATATGAAAAGCTACAAAAACAAGGAATTAAATCGTTAATCATTGATTTGAGAAATAATGGTGGTGGAATTGTAGATGAAGCACTAGAGATAGCGGATTATATGACAGATAAAGGTTCTAGCTTATTATATGAAGTCGATAAAAATAATGAAGAAGAAGTAAAAAAATCCGAAAAAGATCCTATTATCAATTTACCAATTGTTATCTTAACAAATGAAAATACAGCAAGTTCATCTGAAATATTGGCAGGTGCCCTAAAGGATTTAGGAAAAGCAAAAATTTGTGGAACCAAAACTTATGGAAAAGGTGTGATTCAACAAGTATTAACTTTACCAGATGGTAGTGGATTAAAGATAACATCTGAGAAGTATTTGACACCAAATAAAACGGAAATTAATGAAATAGGAATTGAGCCAGATGTAAAGGTAGAATTGCCAAGTAGTGTTAAGAATGTTTTATTAGTAGAAGAAAAAGATGATACACAATTACAAAAAGCAATAGAAATGCTAAAATAGGAAAGGATAAAATATGAATTTACCAAATAAATTGACGATATTTAGGATTGTTTTAGTTCCCATTATGGTAATCATTCCTTTTTGGAGAATAGAGGGGAAGTTTTTAGGGATTCCAATCGAATTTTGGTTAATCGATTTGATATTTGTATTGGCGTCTTTAACAGATAAATTGGATGGCTATTTAGCAAGAAAAAATGACCAAATTACAACTTTTGGAAAATTTTTAGATCCATTAGCTGATAAAATTTTAGTGTTAGCAGCTATGATGATGTTAGTAGAAATGAATCACTTACCTGCTTGGATTCCCATTATCATATTAGCCAGAGAATTTCTAGTGTCTGGTTATCGATTAGTTGCTGTTGAGAAAGGTGGAGAAGTGATTGCAGCTTCCAATTGGGGGAAATTGAAAACAGTAACTCAAATGATGGCGATTACTTTAGCATTTATAGATTTACATGGATTTGGAGAGTGTTTTACAGGCACATTACAAAGTGGAGAGTTTTTACTCAATTTGATTGTAACTAGTATGATGCTAATACAAACTTTTGCGACTGTTTTTTCAGGTGCTGATTATTTAAAAGGGGCAAAACAATTGATAAAAGATTAGTTTTACTATAGTTTCAGAATAAATGATGTTAAAGATAATGCCAAGAAGATTCTTTTGGGAATCTTCTTGGCATTATTGATAAATCTCCAATAGAGAAATATCTTACGCTTCTTCTTTTAAGCATAACCCTTTTTGTGCCAATAACTCTTTGATGATTTTAACTCGTTTGGGGCCAATACCTCTAAATTTTAAAAGGTCTGATTCTGTGAGTTGAATTAGGTCATAAAGAGTATAAACTCCCTGCCATTCAAAAGTCCTCCAAAGATTGCAAAATTTTCTTATAGAATGTGTTAGTAAAACATTTTCTACCAAATTATCAATGAGGAAATTAATGGGGTTACAACAGAAGTTGGAATGGAGTAATTTCCAGATGTCAATTGGAAGATTATAAATGAATTTTTTGGAGTTTGTGTCAAACAATTCAAAGAAAGTTACTATCTGTCCAATTTCATCAGAGTCTAATTGATGAAGTTTAGACAAATAGATTGGAATTTCTTCAATCGAAAGGCACCAGGAGCCTTTTAGCATCGAAGCAAGCTGCAATTTCCGAATATCCAGAAATGTTAGCGGTTGGGATACAGGCGACTTAAAAGAAAAAATGAATTTTCCTTGACTGTCTACAAAATCATACCGACAGCTATTGATGTACATTGCTTTCACCATAGGAAAGCACCTCCTTTGATTAGTGTACATAAATTATACCATATAAGAGAAAAAAAGTAAAATTAACAATTTAGAGGTCTTGTTTTTTGACAATAAAAGATATAGAAGCTTTCTAATTAAAATATATCACCTCTGAATATTCTACAAGTAAAAAATATTTTGAAAGATACTTGACAAAATAAATTTTCAGCAGTAATATAGTAAAGAAATTTGATTTTATATCAAAATACGGAAGGAGAATTACCATGGAAGAAAAGGAAGTAATATTAACGCAAGAGGGGTATGACAACTTAGAGAAAGAATTAAATTATTTAAGAACAGAAAAGAGAGCAGAAATTGCAGATAGAATAAAAGTAGCATTGGGATTTGGAGATTTGTCAGAAAATTCAGAATATGACGAGGCAAAAACGGCACAAGCAGAAAATGAAGTAAAGATAGCAGAGCTAGAAAATAAAATAAGACATGCTAAAATAATTGATGAAAAAGATATCGATACAGAAACCATTCAAGTTGGAAATATTGTAAAAGTATTAGATATGGAATTTGATGAAAAAGTGGAATATACAATAGTTGGTTCAACAGAAGTTAATTTAGCAGAAAATAAGATATCAAATGAATCACCATTAGGAAGTGCTTTATTAGGCGCTAAGAAAGACCAAGAAGTAGAAGTCAAGGCACCTGCTGGAATTATGAAATATAAAATTTTATCTATTAAGAAATAAGCGAGTTATAAAAAAGCTGGTAACTTTATTTTTGCATGTTACCAGCTTTTTTATGATGTTTTGTTTTATTAAATTTTGATGGCAGAATCTAGAGCTAATTCAATCATGTGGTTTAAGCCAGTTTGTCTTTGTTCTGTAGTTGCTATTTCTTGGATAAACTCAGAATCTACAACAGTCATTAAACAACTGGCTTTTTTATGGAAGAATTTTGCATTATAAAATAAAGCAAAAGCCTCCATTTCCCCAGCATAGATATCTAGGTCTTTTGGCAAACGATTGATAAATTTCTTTTTATCTGGCATATAGGGGTCAAAAACATCTAAACAAATGGTATCACCACAGTAAATTGTGAAGTTTTTTTCATGTGCTGTTTTTTGAATGATTTGGTTTAACGCTTGACTTGCTTGTACAAGATGGCAATCATCATTATTAAAAGTTAAAGCATAGTTTCCCTCACAATAAGCTTGATGGGATAAAACAATATCAAATAATTTTAATTCTGGTTTATGGGCTCCACAAGAACCAATTCGGATAATGTTTTCTACTTCATAAAATTTGTATAATTCATAGCTATAAATTCCTATACTTGGCATTCCCATTCCATGTGCCATAACGGTTATTTTTTTCCCTTGATAGGTTCCTGTATAGGCATACATCCCTCTTACTTGATTTACTAGTTTAACGTTTTCTAAGAAGTTTTCTGCTATATAGTTAGCACGTAATGGGTCACCTGGCATGATTACTGTTTTAGCAATATCTCCTAATTTTGCTTCATTATGTGGTGTTGACATATAAATTCCTCCTTATTTTTTATAGTATTTGTTTTATATGTTGATAGTATAACAATAAATTATAAAAAAAGCAAAAATAGAAGTTTTCTAATTAAAACGTATCACTTCTGAATGGTTGTTACTACTCACTTGATTACTCTACATCCGCTTGATTTTTACATTTTTTAGGAGACACTTTTGTTATCCAGTCATTTAATTGTGAGTGATAACGAATGGTTACAATGTAATGAAAATGTAACATAAAAACACTTTACAGAGAAAAATCATTGTGATATAACTAAGACAAATAAGGTTAAATATGGGTACATAAAATGGATAAAAAAGGATAATATGACTAACAATAAAAAGAAAAACAAAAGTATTTAGAAAATAGTAAAAAGGGGAGGAAAACACATGGAAAAAACTGCAAAACAGGAAAAAGGATTAAAGGTTAAAGAAACAGCAGGAATTACCATGATAGCCTTAGTAATTACCATCATCGTATTATTAATTTTAGCAGCCATCAGTGTAACTACGCTAACAGGAGAAAATGGAATTTTAGCCAAAGCGCAAGAAGCCAAAATAGCAACTGAGAAAGCAGCCATAGAAGAACAACTAAGATTAGCCCAGCTAAGTGCAAAAACACAGGCAATGGGAGGACCTATTGACATACAAGATATTTTAGATGAATTAGATAAAGCAGGAGTAGACTATGAAGTAACAGAAGGAGAAAATGGAGGAAGTACCATAATCATTGATGGAGGATATATCTATGATATCATAGATAAAGAAGGAGATATCGATTTTGAATCACAAGGAACGGTTGATAAACCAATGCCTCGAATACTCACTTTAGAAGCTAATTATGAAGAAAATACAATCAAAGTAAAAGTGACTACGAAAGAAAATGAAGAAGGAACATTAGAATTTTATATAAAAGAAGAAAATGACACAGACTATACCAAAAAAGAAACAGTTGAACAAGCACCAGCAGAATATGAGTACACATTTGAAGAAATTGATGCTAGTAAAATTTATCAAATAAAAGTAGTAGCGATTGCAAAAAATGGAGAAAGAAAAGAAAAAGAAATAACAGTAGTAGGAATACCAACCTTAAATAGTAGTAATACGATTTTTTCTTATGAACCAACTAGTTATACCAAAGGACCTGTAACAGTTACAATTCGTAATAAAAATATCAATATGGCTGGCTATACCTTACAATATGCAATTGATAATCCAGAGGTAGAAAGTAATTGGAAGAATTACACAACAGGCATAGCGATGCAACAAAATGGAGAAGTATATGCTAGATTAAAAGATAGGAATAAAGGGCAAGTTGGAAGATATGCAAAAATAGGAAGCATAACAAATATTGATAGAGATGGACCAGTATTTAAAGAAGAACCAACAGCTACTGCAACAACTAACAGTATTACGATTGCAGGAAGTCCAACAGATGACAAAAGTGGAGTAAAAGAGTACCAGTACTATTGTTCAACAGATGGAACCAATTGGACGGAAAGTAAGGTGATAACAGATAACAGTTACACATTTAATGAACTAACACAAGACACACCATATAGCTTAAAAATGAGAGCGATAGATAACTTAGGAAATGACACAACAACCAATCCCATACCAATAAGAACAGATAGAGTGCCAGAATTAATAGTAGCACCAGCAGAAAATGCCAATACTACTTTCCGCTACTTTGATGTAGAAAATAATGAAGAATTGCCTACCAATGGGTACACAGAAAGTAATATAAAAGTAGTGATTGAAACAACAATTGATGGATACACATTGCAATATAAGACACAATTGACAGGAGAAGTTGGAGAAGTATCTGAATGGACAGATTATCCAACAGAAGGAATAACGATAAGTAGAAACCAAGAAATTTATGCAAGAGTAGTAGATAGTACAAAACAAAGTGCAGCTACTAATGCAAAAGAAAAGCTTAATAAAATAGATAGAGAAGGCCCTACTTTTGTGCCATCCTCTACAAGAGTTGTTTCTGTGACTAGTAATAGTATTACAGTAACAGCACAAGCAACTGATACAGTAAGTGGATTAAAAGGATATAAATACTGTTACTCCACAGATGGAAACAATTGGATAGAAAGTGATATAACAGACAAAACAAGTTATCCAATGACAGGTTTGGTACAAAATACAACATATTCCTTAAAAGTAATAGCAATCGACAATCTAGACCATGAAACCACGTCAAATGTATGGACACAAAAAACGAATCAGGTAACAGGATTAACGACAGGGGCGAATGGAAATGTAACTTTTACTTATACACCAATTGCAGCTAATAATTTGACATCAGTAGATGGTTATGGTGCTAGTATGAAAGTAAGAATAACAACAACAGTAACAGGATATGATTTACAATATAAAACGCAACTTTCTGGAAATGCGGGAGAAACAACAACTTATCAAACAATTAGCAATGGACGGAGAAATTACCTTAACAAGAAATCAGACGATATCTGTTAGACTAATAGATAACACAGGAAATTATGGAGGTGCTGCTACCTCAAATCCCAATAAAATTGATACACTTGCACCAACGGTTACAAGTCTTGCAGTTGGTGAGGTGACAACAGAAAAGATATCTGTAAGAGCAACTGCTACAGATGCAAATGCAACAAGTACAAGTTGTCAAAGTGGAGTATATAGTTATAGTTTTTATAATAGTAAGTCAGGACAATGGTCAGCTTATCAAACGAATACAAGTTATTCTGTTAGTAGTTTGAGTCCAGGAATAGAATATACCATAAAAGTAAAAGCAAGAGATAAAGCTGGAAATATATCATCAGAATATGGAATAAAAGCAAGAACACCATACAAAGTAAGTTACAATGCCAATGGAGGAAGTGGAGCACCAGCAGCACAAGCAAAGACTCATGGAACTAATTTAAAATTAAGTTCAAGTGTTCCAACAAGAGCAGGCTATATTTTTAAAGGTTGGGCAACTTCTTCTAGTGGAGCGGTTTCTATGCAACCTGGTGGAACTTATAGTGGAAATGCTAATATCACTTATTATGCTGTTTGGGAAACAGCACCAACTTATAGTATAATGTATGATGCCAATGGAGGAAGCTCAGCACCAGCAACACAAAAGAAAATACATGGAGTTGATTTGAAGCTAAGCTCAACGGTTCCAACCAGAACTGGCTATAGATTTTTAGGATGGACTACTACAAGAGATGTGTTTACTACAGGGGGAACCTTCCAACCTGGTCAGTCTATTTCAATGAACAGCAATATTATTTTGTATGCCTATTGGCAAAAGCTTCAAACTTATTCTATCTATTATGATGCCAATGGAGGAAGTGGAGCACCAGCAACGCAAATAAAGACAGAAGGAGTTGATTTAACGTTAAGTTCAACGGTTCCAACCAGAACTGGCTATAGATTTATGGGTTGGACTATCTCAAAAAATCAACCGAATGCGGGTATGTATTATCCTGGTCGGAAGTTATACGAAAGATGAAGGTGTTGTTTTGTATGCCTATTGGGTTGCACAGTAGAGAATGAAGCGAATTGTTACTTTAGGAGATGCTTTTCTTATCCAGTCATTTAACTGTGAATGGTAACAAATAGTTACAAAATGAGTAAAAAAAATTTCAAAAAATGGTTGTAAAAAGGTAAGAAAATTGATATACTTGAATGAGAATTTAAGTATATCAATTTTTTGATAGATAAAGGAGGATTTTATATGAGTGAAGAAAATCAAGAAAAAGGCGAAATAGTAGAATTAGAGGAAGAGATAAAAACAGAAAATGAAGGAATTAAGATATCCAATGATGTAGTAGCCGTAATAGCAGGAGTGGCAGTATCTGAAGTTTCAGGAGTAGCTGGTATGGCAGGAGGATTTGCAGGAGGTATATCTGAGGTACTAAGTGGAAAGAAAAATTTGGCCAAAGGAATTAAAGTTGAAGTAATGGAAACACAGGCTAAAATTGATGTCAATATTATAGTAGAGTATGGTTCGAGGATTCCAGATGTAGCTTTTGAAATTCAAAATAGAGTGAAAAAAGCTGTGGAGAGTATGACAGGTTTAAAAGTAGAAGAAGTAAATGTCCATGTTCAAGGTGTTAATACAGATAATGCAAAAGAAGAAATCAAACAAAACGAAACGTCAGAAGACACAGAAGATGATGAGTAATCATAAAAAAAGTAGGAGGAAATGAAATGAAAGTTTTAGAAAAAATTGCACTAATTATTTATTCAAGTATCATGTTAATTCTATCAGTTGTTCTATGTTTATTAGTATTTGGATGGTTAGACATGGGATTGATAGGAGATGTTGCAACAAACATTATAGTAGGGGAGACTTCAAGCAAAATAGTATTAGGAGTAAGCATTGTATTTATTTTATTATCAATTAAGTGTATCTTTTTTGATGGTACATCGAAAGAGGAAATGAACGAAAGACAAGGCATTTTATTAGAAAATGAAAGCGGAAAATTAATGATTTCAAGAGAAACGATTCAAAATTTAGTTAATTCAGTGGCTATGAATTTTCAAAGTGCAGAAGATGTTACAACTAGAGTGGAATTAGATAAAGAGAATAGTGTTAAAGTGTTTGTGAATTTGATTGTAAATGAAGAAGCAGTGATTAAAGAGTTATCAGCAAATTTACAAGCTAAGATTAAAGAAAAAATAAAGGTTGCAACAGATTTGGAAGTAAAAGAAGTGAATATAACAGTTAAGAAGGTGGCACCAACACAACAAGAAACAGAATAATTTCATCACCAAAACAGTTATAAAAATATCTTTTTTTATGGGGTGATTGAATGATATGAAAAATTGTTTTGGTATGTAAAGAGAAAAAAACAGAAAGGAATGAATAAGAATGAACCTAAAGGAATTTTGGAACAATTATAAAGGAGCAATGATAGGAATTGTTGTAGCGATATTAATTTTAGTTACAAGATTACATGATTTGATATTAGCAATCGTAGTTCTAGTATTAGGGGCATTGGTAGGAAATTATGTACAACAAAATAAAGAAGATGTCAAAACAAAGTTAAAAACATTTATTGACAAAATGTAGAATGAAATAAAGGAGGAAATGTTAGTTATTAGGACTGACATAAACTAGCAAATATGAATAGAACAGCTATCAGGGAACAAACTTTTAAATTAATTTATAGTCTAGAGATACAAAAACAAAACGAATTAGAAGAGGTTATCGAATTATATGAACAAAGCAATGAAATTACAGATCAAAAGGCAAAAGTCTATATAAAAGATACTGTTTTTGGTATTGAAAAAAATAGAGAAGATATTCTTGAACAGATAGAAAAAAATTTGAAAACAGATTGGAAACTGGAAAGAATTTCAAAAATTGATTTGGCTATTTTAAAGTTGGCTATTTATGAGTTGAAATATACAGATATACCATTTAAAGTAGCGATTAATGAAGCAGTAGAATTAGCTAAAAAGTATGGTGAGGACTCTTCTAAAAATTTTGTTAATGGAATTTTAGCCAGTATTGTGAAGGAATAGAGGTAAGAATATGAAATATGCAAATATGGCGATAACAGTTTCAGACTTAAATCTATATATCAAAAACAAAATAGCAGAAGATGAGTATCTTAATGAGATATTAGTAAAAGGAGAAATTTCTAATTTTAAAAATCATTATACAGGGCATATGTATTTTACATTAAAAGATGAAAAGGCTTTAATAAAGTGTGTTATGTTTAAAACATATGCTCAAAAGTTGAACTTCATGCCAAAAGATGGAATGAAGGTATTTCTTTTTGGCGGAGTATCTGTTTTTGAAAGAGATGGTGTTTATCAAATCTATGTGAAAGCAATGGAAGAAGATGGATTAGGTGATTTATATACAAAATATCAAGAACTGAAAAGCAAATTAGAAGAGCAAGGTTTATTGGATGAAGAACATAAAATGCCGATTCCTAAAATGCCAAAAGTAATAGGAGTGCTAACTTCTCAAACAGGTTCGGTAATTCGAGATATTATCAATGTATCAACTAGACGAAATCCTAAAGTTGTCATTCGTTTGTTGCCAGTTCCTGTACAAGGACAAGGTGCTGCTGAAAAAATTGCAGAGGGTATTGAAACTATGAATCGAAATAGATTAGCAGATGTACTGATTTTGGCAAGAGGAGGAGGATCTTTAGAAGATTTATGGCCATTTAATGAAGAAATCGTAGCACATAGTATTTATCATTCTGAAATTCCAATTATATCAGCAGTTGGTCATGAAACAGATTTTACCATAGCTGATTTTGTAGCCGATTTACGAGCACCAACACCTTCAGCAGCCGCTGAATTAGCCGTTCCCGATAGCTATGAGGTAAAACAGAAAATCATAACTTATCAAAATCGATTAAGAATGGCTTTGGTTAAAAAAGTGGAGGTTATGAAATTACGATATGAGAAAAGTATGTCAAGTTCTGTTTTTAAAGAACCAGTAAGAAGGGTTCAAGAAAAGTATATTCATGTTGACCATCAACTAAAACAGTTAGTGAGTTTTATGCAAGTACGACAAGAAAAGAACAAAATGAGATATGGTGAGTTAATGGCTAAGTTAGATGCGTATAGCCCATTGAAAACTTTATCTAGAGGATATTCCATAACACAAAAAGACGGAAAAGTGGTTAAGTCACAAGCAGATTTAGAGTGTGGTGATGTGGTTGCTCTTCGTTTTATGGATGGACAGGTAGAGGCTAAAATACAGTAAAGTTAGCACATTCCACAAAAAAATGCTAACGAATTTTTCGCGGGCGAACAAGACGAGGCATGAAAAGTACTCTAAAATAAAAGGTCAAGAAATTTTAATCATGCCTCTTTTGTTCTAATAAATGTTACAAGAATAGGGATGAAAATATTATCTAGAAAGAAAAAGGAGGGTTACAATGAGTAAGAGTTTTGAAGAGCAAATGGAAGCTTTAGAAGAAATTGTAGAAGAATTAGAAAAAGGTGAATTAAGTTTAGAAGATTCCGTTTCTAAATTTGAGCAAGGAATTAAAATTTCAAAAGATTGTAATAAGATTTTAGAAGAGGCAGAAAGGAAAATAACTATTTTAGTTAATCAAAATGGAGAGATGAAAGAAGAAAATTTTGAAACAGAAGAATAAGAGAGGAGGATATGTTAGCTTTTTATACTAACATAAGAAAAAAATGAATGATTTTGTTACTTTTGCAGGAAACAAATATATATATGTTCCGTTCTTTTTATGGTTCGGAATCCAGTTGTTTAAGCTAATTTATGATTTAGTGACAACAAAGAAGTTTAATTTTAAAAGAATTATAGGTGCTGGACGGAATGCCAAGTTCTCATTCAGCAGTGGTAGCAAGTTTAGCTACTTTAATAGGAAAACAAGAGGGAGTGGGAACATCTTTATTTGCTTTGGCTTTTATTTTTGCATTGGTTGTTATGTATGATGCTTGTGGAGTGAGAAGAGCAGCAGGAAAACAAGCTGCTTTATTAAATAAATTGATTGAAACACCAGGTTTGACAGGGGTACAAGTGTCAGAAAGATTGGTAGAAGTTCTTGGACATACACCAGTTCAA
The DNA here is from genome assembly GCA_948467495.1 of uncultured Clostridium sp. Lineage (GTDB taxonomy): Bacteria > Bacillota > Clostridia > TANB77 > CAG-508 > CAG-269. The sequence goes on along the minus strand of CAOKEO010000001.1, from coordinate 28,272 downwards.
GTATTTGTCGGAGCTTTAATAGGAGTAACAGTAGGATTGATAGTTTAATTTGTGTAGAAGTTTTGAGATTAAATCGAAAATTTGTAGAAAAAAGAAAAACGATTCAAGAAGGAAAAGCACATGGTGAAGATTAAGAGATAAAAAGGAGGAATTAAAATGACAGATATAGAAATCGCAAGAAGCACAAAATTAGAAAAAATAGTAGACATAGCTAAAAAGGTAGAAATTAACGAAGAAGATATTGAACAATACGGAAAATACAAAGCTAAAATTTCCCAGAAAGTTTATGAAAGCAGAAAAGAGCAAAAAGATGGAAAGCTAATTTTAGTAACAGCCGTTAATCCAACTCCATTAGGAGAAGGAAAAACGACCATATCCATAGCTGTAGCAGATGGTCTAAGAACCATAGGAAAAAATTCTATCATAGCTTTAAGGGAACCATCCTTAGGACCAGTGTTTGGAATTAAAGGAGGAGCAACAGGAGGAGGAAAAGTACAAATTGCACCAATGGAAGATATCAATCTACATTTTACGGGTGACATCCATGCGATAACAGCAGCTAATAACTTATTATCTAGCTTAATTGATAACCACATTTATTATGGAAATCAATTAGGTTTTGAAAAAATTGTATGGAAAAGATGTGTAGACTTGAATGATAGACAATTAAGACAAGTAGAGACAGGTTTATCAGGAGAAAAGAAGATTGTACCAAGAAACGATAAATTTGACATTACCGTTGCTTCTGAAATTATGGCAATTGTATGTCTAGCAACGGATATCAAAGATTTAAAAGAAAAATTAGGAAATATCTTAATTGGCTATAACAAGCAAGGAGAACCGATTTATGCCAAACAACTAAAAGCAGAAGGAGCTATGACCGTTTTATTAAAAGATGCTTTAAATCCAAATTTAGTACAGACCTTAGAACATACACCAGCCATTATTCATGGTGGACCATTTGCTAATATTGCACATGGTTGCAATAGTATTATGGCAACCAAATTGGCTTTAAAATTAGGAGACTATGTGATAACAGAAGCTGGATTTGGAGCAGATTTAGGAGCTGAAAAATTCATTGACATCAAATGTAGAAAAGCAGGAATTAAGCCAGATGCTGTTGTATTAGTTGCCACCATTAAAGCGATTAAATATCATGGTGGCATAGAAAAAGATAAAATACAAGAAGAAAATATAGAAGGAATTGAAAGAGGAATTGATAACTTATATCGTCATATTGATAACTTGAAAAATAAATTTGGATTAAATGTTATAGTAGCTTTAAACCGATATGTACAAGACACCGAAAAGGAAATTGAATTCTTAAAAGAAAAGTTGGCAGAAAAAGAGGTTGAATTAAGTCTAGTAGAAGGATGGGCAAAAGGTGGCGAAGGAGCCAGAGATATTGCTGAAAAATTAGTGAAACTAACAGAAAAAGAAGAACCTAATTTTACCTACATGTATGAATTAGAAGACTCTATTCCCACTAAAATCGAAAAAATAGCTACTAAAATCTATGGAGCAAAAGGGGTTGATTTTTCAGAATCAGCTTTAGCAGAAATCAAAAAAATAGAAGAACTAGGATATGGCAATTTCCCAGTATGTATTGCCAAAACACAATACTCTTTCTCAGATGATGCCAAAAACTTAGAGTGTAAAGGGGATTACAATATCACCATTCGAGACATTCAACTAAAAACGGGAGCAGGATTTGTTGTTGCCTTAGCTGGAAAAATTATGACTATGCCAGGTCTTCCTAAAGTACCATCAGCAGAAAGTATAGATATTGATGAAAAGGGAGAAATTGTAGGAATATTCTAATAAAATTGCCAAGAGGAACGAACCTTTTGGCAATCATTTAAAATATATTATAAATTTTTAATCATAAGAAGTAAAAGGATAGAATTTGCAAGGGAATTTTTGAAATGAACCATAATAATAGTTTGAACAAATTAATTGATACCATAGAAAAGAATTTGGAAAATGAAATAGACTATCAAGAATTAGCAAAAGTAATTGGGACATCTGCATATGCTATGCAAAGAATTTTTACTTTTCTAACTGGTATGACAGTAACAGAATACATCAGAAGGAGAAGATTAAGCAAAGCAGCAGAAGAATTAAGAAAAACAAATCATAAAATTATTGACATAGCTATCAAATATCATTATGAATCGCCAGTGTCTTTTTCTAATGCATTTAAGAAAATACAAGGACAATCACCAGCAAATTTTAGAAAAAGTAATACAGAGATGATTTTTTTTCCCAAAATAGAATTTGATTCCATTATAAAAGGAAGAAAAGAACTAAAATACCGAATTGTGGAAAGAAAAGAACAAATCTTTTATGGTAAAACAACAGGAGTAATAGGAGAATATGATGCTAAAGCAATACAAGATTTATACCAAGAAGTGATAAAAGATGGAACTATGGATTTTTTCATAAATCATAGTAAGGGAAAAGAATTATATTATGGAATTTTTGATCCGATTTTTGAAAAAAAACAGTACACTAAAAAAGGAAAGTATTATATAGTGGGAACAACACCACGAGACGACTTGGTAGAAATAAAGCTACCAAAATGCGAATGGGCTTGTTTTAGCTTACCAAATCATGAACAAAATAATATTCTAAAACTTTGTGATAATATTTATAGTAAATGGTTACCAAGCTCAGAATATTATTTGATTTCCCAATATGGAGAATTGGAAATTTATTATGAAGATGAGTGTGAGATTTGCATACCAGTTCAATAATTTTATATTATTGATACCAAAAATATGAAGTAAAGTACTTTTATTAGAGATATAATCTAATAAAGGTGCTTTTTTGCTATTGAAAGGAAAGTATATGAGAAACAATCGTGTATTGATAAAGTCAAGAAAATCTATTTTTTTATTAATAATATTAAGTATCATGGTATCATTTTTAAATTTACAGATAGCAATGTATATTAGCTATGCCATTGATGGTATCTTATTTCATAAGATAGAAAATATACCCAATTATTTAAAACAAGTTTTAGAAATAAATACCATAGAAGCCCTTGTTGTGATAACGATTATAATTATTATGATGAATTTACTTATTGTTTTTATTAATTATAGGAGAGAAAGAATTACTACTAATTTTACTTTAAAGATTAGTTCTAATTTAAAGAAAAAATTATATGCTCATATTTTAAAACTGGAGTATGCAAGTTATCATTCTTATAGTAAAGTAGAAATGTTGCAAAGGGCAAATGATGATGCACAAGAATATGCTAATTTCTTTAAAGTTCAGTTTAATTTGATACTAGATATTATATCTTTAGGTCTTTTTTTAGTAATTAGAGGCGTTTTTTTGAGTCGTTTTATTACAATGTATCTTATGCTGACAATTGCTCTTATGTTAGCATTTGCTTTGTGGTATTATCAGAAAATGAATCAGATTTTGAAAAAAGTGATTAACAAAAAGAAAAAGATGTTAGGACATATTGTAACAAATATGAATCATTTTAAATTTGTTAGGATTTATAATCGACAAAAAGAAGAAATACAAAAATATAAAAAATTAAATAGAGAATATACGCAAGAAGATGTAAAGTTTATAGATTTAATTTTATTTTATGAAATTCTAAGTGAACATTTAACTTATTTAAAAGCTCCTATTATTTACTTATTAGGCGGAATTGCTATTATGAGAGGAAATATGACATTGGGAACTTTAGCTACTTTTTTATTATTGGCAGGTAATATTTTAGGTTGTTTATATACTTTTGGAGAAAATTTGGAGGTGCTAGATAATTTTTTGGTGGTGAAGCAAAAAATTAAAGATTTAATGGCATTAAAGGAAGAAACGAATGAAAATTATTTTTATGATTTACAAGGAGATATTGTTTTTCATAATGTTTCTGTTAAGATTTCCCAAAAGAAAATTTTAGCTAACCTAAATTTTGAAGTTAAAAAAGGAGAAAAAATAGCTATTCTAGGAGAAAATGGAAGTGGTAAAAGTGTTTTAGTAAAAGCGATATTAGGATTTTATCCAATACAAGGAAATATCTATTTGAATTACCATAATAATAAGCAATTAAATAAAGAAAATATAAGGCAATACATAGATTTGATTTCAGGAGAAACAGATTTGTTTACAGGAACGATATTGGAAAATATTCAGTTAGACAATAAGTATGAAGAAAAACAATTAACAAAAGTGGTAAAAGAAGCAGAGATTTATGATGATTTGAAACGATTGCAAGAGGGATATCAAACTCTGGTAGGTGAGAAAGGAGTGAAACTTTCTGGTGGACAGAAACAGAGAATTTTAATTGTAAGAGCTTTGCTTAGAAATAAACCAATTATGATATTTGATCATAGTTTTAATAAATTAGATAACCAAACAAGAGATAAAATATGGCAGCATTTGATAAAAAAATATCCACAGACTACAATGATTTTTATTACGCATCATTTAGAAATTAATCAATATGTAGATAAAATTTTTAAATTGGATAAGGGAACTTTAGAAATACAAAATAGAGAAAAGGAAATAAAAAATGAGATGGAAAGATAAATGGAAACAATTTAATAAAATGTATGAAGATGTGGGATATCATAATCGATTTATTGCTTTATTTGTCCTGATTATAGGCACGGTTGTGATAGAAATTATAACCATTCCTTTTATTGTGGAAGAGATATTAGATGTTGAAATCCCACAGCATAATTTGCAAGGATTGGCTATTTTTGTAGGTATCTATATTTTTATTCTAGCAATACAATGCTATATGGTTTTAGAACATTGTAAAATGAGATGTCATTTATCCAGATGGATTAGAAGAGATTTACGAAATAGAATATTTGAAAAGTTACAAAAGGTGAAAGCAAAGTTTTTTGATGAAAATGAGTCAGGTTTTATTTTGCAATTTTTACAAGATGATACCCAAAATGCAGGAGAATTATTTCCCATTACATCAACAGAAATGTTTGTTATGGGCTTGATACGATTTTCCATTATTGCCATTTTTCTAATGTTTGTTAATCTAGAAATAGGACTTATTATCTTGAGTTTATATGTGATTGGTTTTTTTGTTACATTAGTATTTAATCGTAGAACGGTGGCAAAAATAAAAGAAATTAGAAAAATGAATATGGCAATCTATACAAGTATTAATGAAGGAATTCAGAATTTTTTAGCAATTAAAACGTTAGGAATTGTCAATCAAAAGATAAGAGATTTAGAAAATAAGTTGGAAGAATACAATGACCAAAATTCAAAATTAGAAAAAGTTATTAGTACTTACAATGGCATTTTCTCTTTTATTACTTCTTTTTCGATTCTTGCTGTTATTTATTTTGGAGGAATGGATGTATGGCAAGGTGTGATGACTTATGCAGAAATTATGCTTATGATAGATTATTCTGGGGAGCTTGCATTTAATTTTAACTGGTTTATTGGACATTTAACCGATTTTAATCAGTCATTTTTTGCTTATTCTAAAATTTTGGAATTGCTAGAGAAAACAGAGGAAGAAGATTTGAAGAAGGGAGAAAAACTGACAGAAAAAATTACGAGCATTGAATATCATAAAGTATCTTTTTCTTATAATAATACACAAAAACATATCAAGAATTTTTCCTTACAAGTAGCAGAAAACGAAAAAATAGCTCTTGTTGGAAAGACAGGAAGCGGAAAAACAACGGTTACCAATTTACTAGAGAGATTGTACGAACCACAACAAGGAGAAATCCGAATAAATGGAAAAGATTATAGAGAATATAGTATTGCTTCCATCCGAGATAAAATTGGATATATTATGCAAGAAGTACAAATTGTTCCCAATACCATTGTTGACAATATTAAATATGTCAATTCCAAAATAACAAAGGATGAAATAGTAGATATATTTAAAAAATTGAAAATGCATGAAAAGATTATGTCTTTGCCAAAGGACTACCGAACCAATATTTATGAAAATCCAGATTTACTTTCTACAGGAGAGAGACAAATGATTAGTTTTGCTAGAATTATGGCTATGGAACCAGATGTAGTAATTTTGGATGAAGTGACTTCTAGTTTGAGTTGGGGAAATGAAGAATTAATTAAAAATGCAATGGAACAAGTAACAGAACGGAAAGATTACCTTTATGATTGTTCATAGATTGTCAACAATTGAGAAGTGTAATAAGATTATCGAGATGAAAGATGGAAAGATAGTTGATACCAATGTCTTGTTTTTTGACGATAAAAATTGCTTTTCTTATCCAGTAAAACGAATCGTTACTAAAAATAAAAGAAAATGAAACCAAACTCTTGTTTTTAAAAAAGAAATATAGTATAATAGGATTTGGGATATGGGGACGTAGATAATGTTCCTTTCATAAATAATGCCATTAACTTAATGTATTATCTATTATTTTTTTACACCTTGTGTGTCGCAACCTTCAGATTTTTAAGATGGTAGGTTGCTCCAATCGCACTCGCTATCGCTCGTTTGGTCGCTTACGCGGTGTTGCATAAATAATGATAATACATTAAGTTAGTAGTTTTAAGTATTTAGGGACATTATCTATGTCCCCATGTCCCAAGAGAAAAACAGGGGGAAGGTTTTTATGAATGATAAAATTACCATAAAAGGAGCAAAAGAGCATAATTTAAAAAATATAAACTTGGAAATACCAAGAGACAAATTAGTAGTTATTACAGGACTTTCTGGATCAGGAAAATCAAGCCTAGCATTTGATACTTTATATGCAGAGGGACAAAGGCGATATGTAGAAAGTTTGTCTTCCTATGCAAGGCAATTTTTAGGATTGATGGAAAAGCCAGAGGTAGAAAGGATTGATGGCTTATCACCAGCGATTTCGATTGATCAAAAAACGACGTCTAGAAACCCACGTTCAACGGTTGGAACCGTAACAGAAATCTATGACTACATTCGTTTGTTATATGCCAGAATTGGAGTTCCTTATTGTCCGAATTGTCACAAAAAAATAGAAAAGCAAAGTATTGACCAGATTATTGATAATATTATGTGTTTACCAGAGGGCACAAAAATTCAGGTATTGGCACCAGTTGTAAGAGGAAGAAAAGGCGAATTTACCAAACAATTGGAGGGCTACCAAAAAGATGGATTTGTGAGAGCCAGGATTGATGGAGAAGTATATGAATTAGGAATAGATGAGATTAGTTTGAATCGAAAGAAAAAGCATGAGGTAGAATTGATTGTAGATAGGCTAGTCATCAAACCAGATGTGGTAAGTCGATTAACTGAATCGGTAGAAATTGCTTTAAAACATGCTGATAAATTGGTTTTAATTGATGTAATAGGACAAAAACCAGTTTTGTATAGCTGTAATTATGCTTGCCCAGACTGTGGATTTAGTTTTCCAGAGTTGACACCAAGAATGTTTTCTTTTAACAATCCATTTGGAGCTTGTCCAACTTGTACAGGAATTGGTTATTTGATGAAAATGGATGAAGATTTAATTATTCCAGATCAGAATAAAACTTTGTATGATGGGGTAAAGGCATTTGGTTCTAGTACTATGAAAAAGGGAGATACCATGGCAAAAATGTATTTTGAAAGCATTGCCAAATACTACGATATACCTATCAAAAACAAAAAAATAAAAGATTTACCAAGATGGTTTTTAGAGAAAATTTTATATGGGACAGGAGAAGAAGAAATTGATTTTGAATATTCTTCTTATGCAGGAGTTCGAAAATTTAAAGCACCATTTGAAGGCGTAATTCCAACCTTAGATAGACGTCATAATGAAACCAAGTCACAAGGAATGAGAGATTTTTACGAAATGTATATGAGTAACTCACCATGTTACTCTTGCCATGGAGCAAGACTAAAACCAGAAATATTATCGATTAAAATAGGAGATAAAAATATCAATGAATTGACAGATATGCCAATCAATCAAATTAAGAAATATTTGAATGGACTTACCCTAACCAAAACAGAGGTTATGATATCAGAACTGATATTAAAAGAAATAGACCAAAGATTACAATTTTTAATGGATGTAGGTTTGGAGTACTTAACTCTTTCTAGAAATGCAGGAAGCTTGTCTGGAGGAGAGGCACAAAGAATTCGTTTAGCTACTCAAATTGGTTCTGGGCTAACAGGCGTATTATATATTTTAGATGAGCCAAGTATTGGACTTCATCAAAGAGACAATGATAAGTTATTAGCTACTCTTAAAAAGTTAAGAGATTTAGGAAATACACTTTTAGTGGTGGAACATGATGAAGACACCATGTATGCAGCAGATCAGATTATTGATATTGGACCAGGTGCTGGAACCCATGGTGGACAAGTGATGGCACAGGGAACAGCCGAGGAGATAAAACAGGTGGAAGCATCTGTTACAGGACAATATTTAAGTGGTAAAAAGCAAATAGCAGTACCGAAAAAAAGAAGAAAGCACACCAAAACTAAAGTAATTGAAATACAAGAAGCAAGTGAAAACAATTTAAAAAATATTAGTGTAAAATTTCCATTAGGTGTATTTAATTGTGTAACAGGTGTTTCTGGTTCTCGGAAAATCAACTTTAGTAAATGAAGTATTATACAAAACGGTTGCCAAAGAATTAAATGGTTCGAATGAAAAACCAGGAAAATGTAAGGGCGTTAAAGGCTTACAAAATATTGATAAAATCATTAATATTGACCAATCACCAATTGGAAGAACACCACGTTCTAATCCAGCAACCTATACAGGAGTATTTGATTTAATCCGTGATATTTTTGCAGAAACAGAAGAAGCTAAAATGAGAGGCTACCAAAAAGGAAGATTTAGCTTTAATGTAGCAGGCGGAAGATGTGAAAGTTGTAATGGTGATGGAGTTCACAAAATTGAGATGCATTTCTTGCCAGATATTTATGTGCCATGTGAAGTATGTAAGGGAAAACGTTATAACCGTGAAACGCTAGAAGTTAAATACAAAGGTAAAACTATTGCTGATGTTTTAGATATGACCGTAGAAGAAGCTTTAACATTTTTTGATAAAATTCCAAAAATTAAGCAAAAAATGCAAACTTTATATGATGTAGGTCTTAGTTACATCAAACTAGGACAACCATCCACTACATTATCAGGAGGAGAAGCACAAAGAGTAAAACTAGCCACAGAATTGTCAAAAAGAGCAACAGGTAAAACACTGTATATTTTAGATGAACCAACAACAGGTCTTCATATTGCAGATGTTCATAAATTAGTGGATATTTTACAAAGATTAGTGGATACAGGAAATACGATTATTGTGATTGAACATAATTTGGATTTGATTAAGACTTGTGACCATATTGTTGATTTGGGTCCAGAGGGTGGCGACAATGGAGGAGAAGTAGTTGCTGTTGGAACACCAGAACAAATCTGTACCAATGAACGAAGCTATACTGGTAAGTTTTTGAAGAAATATTTATCATAATAGATGTAATAAAAATTTAATAAAACAGTTTTATTAATGGTGGCTAAGATAGAAAAGGAAGCTATTCAGAATAAATATGTAATAAATTTAGAGGATTTAATAAAACGAATCAGTCTTTAAAAGAGAGAGTTAGTGTGGAACAAACACCAATCATTAATTTTTCAAATCGACAAGGAGTTGACAATAGAGAAGAACAGCAACAAACAGATAGAACAGCATAAGAATGATACAATTATTTTGCATAAAAAGATGAAAAAATCTCACAATAATATTAGAAAGTGAGGTTTTTTTATGTTAAATAATAAAGAAATAAGGGAAGTTTCTAATTTTAGAACAGACTTAGCATCAGAAAGAAGAGAAATCTATCAAAAAGCCAATCAATTAGAAGAAATTGATGGAATTGAGGCAAATCAAGAAGAAATAGATGAAAATATCAAAGTTGAGAGAGTAAAAATAACCAATGAAAATGGAGAAAAGGCAATTGGAAAACCAGTAGGAAACTATATTACCATTGATATTAAAAAACTAAAAATTGCACAAGAGGAGGAAATACAAAAAGCAGCTGAAACCCTAACAAAAGAATTAAAACAAGTCATTGGAAATCATGTAGACAGTCAAGGAGAAATTTTGGTAGTAGGACTTGGTAATATTTATGTAACACCAGACGCTCTGGGTCCAAAAGTAATTAATGAGATAGAGGTTACCAGACATATCATAAAGTATTTACCACAATATGTAGAAGAAGGAACTAGAATGGTAAGTGCGATATCACCAGGTGTATTGGGAACAACAGGAATTGAGACAGTTGAAATTTTAAAAGGAATTGTAGATAATATTCATCCTAAATTGGTGGTTGTAATTGATGCTTTAGCTTCTCGTAGTATGGAAAGAATTAGCAGTACGGTTCAATTGTCAGATACAGGAATTGTTCCAGGTGCAGGAGTAGGCAATACAAGGAGTGAGATTAGTCAAAATACGTTAGGGGTTCCAGTAGTAGCAATTGGTATTCCAACTGTAGTTGAGACGGCTGTTTTGGTGAATGATTGCTTGGATTTATTAATCGAGAAATTACAAAATGAGGCTAAATCAAATGATTACCTAAATCACTTAAAAGAAGAAAATAATTATGAGGAAATAAAAGAGGCATTGCTTCCTAAAGATTATAATTTGATTGTGACACCAAAAGAAATTGATGATTTGATTGAAAATATGAAGGATATTGTCGCAAGTGGAATTAATGGAGCACTATAATCTTGCTGGTCCCCCCCGAATTGTTACATCATAAAAAATATAGAAACTTTTATTGCAAAAAACAAAATGTTTGAATAGTTACTTTATAAAACAAAAAAATGTTAAAAAATGTTGCAAAATGTATTTTGTTAAGATATAATCAAATTATAGAAAACAAAATAGAGGAGGATTATTATGGAAGAAAAACAAAATGCAAAAGCAACAGAAAAAGTTGAAAAGAAGGTAACGGATAAAAGAGAGTCAGCAGACGGAAACAAAGAGGCTAAGAAGCAAAATACATCAAAAGATAGCAAAAAGAAATTTACTAAGGTGAAAGGTGAAATGCCAAAAATAGATAATAAAGTTATCATAGGTGTGGCAGTGGCAGTAGTTGTTATTATTGCTATATTAGCTTGTATGTTCTTAATGTCAGACTCTCCTAAAAAGTCAGTGGAAACGATGTTAAATGATTTAAAATCAGGAAATACAAAATTATCTGATTTATCAGAAGAAGATAGTTTTAATGAAGAAGCTCAAAAATTATTTTTTGATAAATTGAGTTGGAAAGTTCTTAAGGCAAAAGAAGAGGGAAAGACAGCAACAGTTGAAGTAGAAATTACCAATAAAGATTTTAAAACAATCATGGGAAATGCTATGCAAAAGATGTTAAAAGTAGCGATGACAGGGCAAAATATGAGCGAAGAGGATATGTCTAATTATTTGATAGAAGAATTAAAAAATGACCAAATACAAACTGTAACATCAAATCAATCTATTATGGTAGAGAAAAAAGATGGAAAATGGGAAGTAGTAAGAGATGAAAACTTGTTTAATGTTTTGTTACCAGGATTAAGTGATGCAATTAATGCTTTTAACTAAATGAGGAAAATTCCACATGTCAGACTAAAGATGTTCTGAATGTGGAATTTTTTTATCTAAATTTTTATTAGAATATCGATATAAGTTACAGATATTACAATCTGTACATAAATCGACTCTATTTTCAAATACTAATTGTAAAGTGTTAATAAATTCGTCCATACAATCGTCGATTAGATGAATATAAATTTTTTTAGGAAGTAACGACAGAAGTGAATTTAGTATATAATCATTGGTAGAAAAACTGATATCACTTAAATATTTAGCTTTGAAAATAGCATCTGACACTACAATTAAATTTTTATTTTCATCTAATAAAATGGATTCAGAGGAAGAAAAGATAATATGCACTAGTTCACATCCATAAGTTTGTGAATTGATATATAATTTCAGTAATGAAATAAATTCAAAATATTCTTTTTCTATTACATAACTATTCACAGCTTCATTTATGATGTTATCTAGAAGAGACAAATAGTCTTTTAACCTGAAATTGATAAATCCATTTAATACAATTGATTTATGGGATGATAAATAGGGATAAAATATATCATATAAAATTTTGTATTTTTTGTCAAAAAGATGAGTAAAGTCGTCTGCCATGATATCAAAACAGATGGCTAAAATTTTTTCTCTTTCGCTTGTATCAAAATAAAAATAATTTTGCAGGATAAGTCTTTTTAATAGCGTTTCTTCTAATTCGTCTATTACAAGGAAACAAAGCATGGAGGAAATTTTGGATAAAAATTGTGCTTCGTCTTTCCCAGAATAGTGAATGATAATATTTTTATATTGTTTAAATTCATTTTTTGAAAAACAGATGTCTTTTAGTTCTATAGTGTTTAATTCGTTTAGTAGATAATTTAGTAAATCAGAATTATTTGTTTTAATACATAGTGATTTCATTCAAATTCCCCTTTCCAATAAAACTAGTATCTACTAAATTTAAAAAACTTATACATTATACTATGCAGATTGGAAAATTTGGTGTCTGTCGAAAAGAGCATGTTAGAAATTGCCAATGAGGATGGTCCTTTTTGGCAATCCTTTTCATCTTAATAGAAAGGTTATTTTATTTTTTATTTGCAACTCCCAGCTGCGAACAGTCTGTAATCTTATAACAGACTGTAATCTTGCTGGTCCCCCCGAATTGTTGCTTCCTAAAAAATAAAATAACCTTTTTACTAAATAAAATAACTAAATGCCAAAAGGAACTGTCCTCATTGGTAATTTTATAAATATATAGTGTAATTAATATCTGGAAAAACACTGTCTTTTTTAGAAATGTCTTTTAGAAATTCTTCTTCTATTTTATCATTTTTTATTTGTTCATACAATTTGGTAAATCTTCCGATGTGATCTTTAATTCTTTTTTTGGCATAATCTACCATCGTTCCATTGGTTATAATAAATAACCAATCGCTGCTTTGTGCCAATAGTAGTTCTCTAGCACATTGGTTTAAGGCTTTTTTCTTTAGTCCTTTTGCCTTAGGATAAAGAGAGGCTAATTCACACATACGGTCTCCTGCTACATGAAGGTGTCTATGGACATAATCATTGGTTGGGTTTAGCCATACTTCGCTATAACCGATTGGCTCCCCAGCTAGAACGACAAGGGGAAGAAACTTGCATATTTGGATATTTGTCAATATATTCAGAGGGAGTGATTAATTCAAAATTACAGTCATCATAGTGAATTTTTTTAAATAGAATATAAAGCCAATAAGGACCTTCATACCACCAATGACCATAAAGTTCAGCATCATAGGGACAAAGGATAATAGGTGGGGTTTCCATATATTGTGAAAGCTGGTTGATTTGCGACGTTCGACTATCTAAGAAGTGACCAGCTTGTTTTTCAGCAGAGTTCATGGCCCATTGTTGATTATAATAATCTTTAAAGTCAGTGTCACCAGTAATTCGATAATATTTAATTCCAGTATGTACTCTAACACCATTATGGGCAATGTAAGGCTTGATATAGTCATAATCTGCTTCATAGCCAATGTCACGGTAAAATTCTCGATAATTATAATCTCCTGGATAACCATTAATAGAACTCCAAACTTGCCTAGAAGATTCCATGTCACGCCCAAAAGCAACCACGCCTTCTGGTGAAACGATAGGAGCAAAGGTGCCATAAATAGGAGTGGGATTGGCATACAAAATACCATGTGATTCGGTAATGATATACTCAATTCCAAATTCTTTTAAATATTTGTCTGCTTCTGGAACATAACCACATTCGGGAAGCCAAATGCCACGAGGCTTTTTTCCAAAGTATTTTTCATAGGTTTGCACACCGACAGCAATTTGGGCTTTTACTGTTTTTTCATTGACATATAAAATAGGAAAATAACCATGGGTCGCCCCACAGGTAATAATCTCTAATACACCAATGTCTTGAAAATGCTTAAAAGCTTCAATTAAATTACAATGATATATCTCTTTATATAAATGTAAATCATTGGAATAACGCTCGAAATAATAATGAGAAAGTCGGTTTAATCTTTCATCTTGAGCTGTTCTTTTTATTTCTTTTTTGGATAATTCTATTAATTGTTTTAAATATTTAATATATTTTCTTTGTAATAGTTTGTTATCAAGCATAGAAAGTAGCGGAGGGGTCATTGACATTGTGATTCTGAAATTGACACCTTCCTCTACGAGTTTTTGAAAATTCGTTAATAAGGGAAGATAGGTTTCTGAAATGGCTTCATAAAGCCAAGATTCCTCTAAGTAATCATCACTTTCTGGATGATGGATAAAGGGAAGATGGGCGTGAAGAACAAAACTTACATATCCTTTTTTTTCTTGCATTTTGATAATCTCCTTTGTTTTCAGACAGATAGATTTTGCCAAAAAGGTCAGTCCCCAATGGCAAAATCTATGCGTCTTATTTGAATTTAGATGAAAGACTTCCAGAAGATGGATTGCCAATCATTTCTTCTAGACTTTCTTTTTGATAGATTTCTTGATAAAAATCATAAATGTTATATATTTTTCCCATATTTCGAATCAAGGAAATAGAAGATAATTGTTTTTGTGTCTGTTTACCTGTTTTTACATTTCTGAAATAAACCATTTTCTGATGGTTATCGAATAAGATTTTGTCGTTAGGTGCTTCGATTTGATTGGAGGTAGTAATATAAATGTAGTCAGTATCTAATTTTTCTGTTTTTACAATAGGGCGTCTTCCAAGTTCAATTCGATAATTACATTGACTATCTGCAACGTGTAAATACCAACTATTGGCAAAGTCATTGATTTCTATTTCAAAATGGTAACCCAAAGTATCGTTGTAAATAATAAGGATAGGTTTGGTTGTTTCAAAAAAGTTGTCTCCATATTGTTTTTGAAAATTTTTTCTGTCTGCATCAGAAATGTCCCAATAAATAAAGAGGTTGGTCGGCGTTTGTGCTAAAACTTTTACAATGGTTTGATTGTAACGATAGGGCAAATCATAGTATTCAACAATTGTAGATGATTTCTTTTTTGTGGTAGAAGTGACCTTTTTAGTTCTTTTTTTGGTAGTAGTAGATGTTTTTTTTGTAGTAGTTGTTTTCTTAGCAACTGTAGTAGATGCTTTTTTGGCTTTTGTAGCTGACTTTTTTGTGGTAGTGTTTTTGGCGATAGCTGGTGCTTTTTTAGTGGTGGCTTTTTTGGCTATTTTTTCTGTTTTATTTTCTAATTTTTTTGGTTCTTTTGTTTTTCTTGGCATGATAACCTCCTATGTAATCTCATACTTTCCTTCCTATCTTATACTAAAAGAAAAAGAAATTCAAGTGAATTAGATAAAGTTACCACTTTTTTCTTAAATTTTGCTAAAACTCTTTCAAAAAGAAACAAAATAGTATAGAATAATGTAAAATTGTATTTTAGGAGAGGAATATGAACAAAAAATGGCAAATTTATGAAACAGATGAAAATAAAATCAAGCAAATGGAAGAGAAATACGGTATTAATAAATTATTAGCAACTATTTTGGTAAATAGAAATATCACGAAGGAAGAAGATATACGATTATTTTTAGAACCAACCAGAAATGATTTCCATGACCCCTTTTTAATGACAGATATGAAAAAGGCAGTAGATAGAATTATCCAAGCCATAAAAAGCCAAGAAAAAATTACGATTTATGGCGATTATGATGTAGATGGAATTACTAGTATAACTGTGTTAAAGAGTTTTTTACAAGAGAGAGGAATGGAGGTAGATACTTATATTCCGAATCGATTAGAAGAAGGATATGGTTTAAATAAAGAAGCAATTGGGAAGATTGTAAAAAAAGGGTGTCAATTAATGATTACTGTTGACTGTGGAATTTCGGCTGTAAATGAGATTGCCTATGCCAATTCTCTGGGAATTGAAACGATTGTAACCGATCATCATGAGCCAGGAAACCAATTACCACAAGCAATTGCAGTTATTGATAATAAAAGAAAAGATAGCCAATATCCTTTTCGAGAATTAGCAGGAGTTGGTGTTGTTTTTAAATTTATTCAAGCAATTGGAATGACATTAGGTCTTAAAGAAGAGGAATATCTTAAATATTTGGATATTGTATGTGTTGGAACGATATCAGATATTGTTCCTTTAGTGAATGAAAATAGAGTGATTGCAAAACTTGGTTTATTGTTGATTGGTCAAACCAAAAATATTGGATTACGTTCTATTATTCTTTCTTCTGGCTACAATAAAATAGATTCTAATAGTATTTCTTTTGGGATTGCTCCTAGAATTAATGCCTGTGGTAGAATGGGAAAAGCAGAAGAAGCTTTGGAATTATTACTATGTAAAAATATTAATTATGCCAATGAATTAACACAAAAATTAAATAATCATAATCGAGTAAGGCAAGAAACAGAAAAGAGTATTTTTGAAAATGCTGTTCAGCAAATTGAACAAGAACATTTAGACCAAAATAATGCCATTCTTGTGGGAGGAGAAAATTGGCATCATGGGGTAATTGGCATTGTGTCTTCTAAAATTACAGAGATGTATTTTAAACCAAGTATTTTATTGAGCTTTGAAGAAGACGGAATGGGAAAAGGTTCTGGTAGAAGTATTCCAGGGTTTGATTTACATGAGGCCTTAACACAATGTAGTGATACGATTGAAAAATTTGGTGGACATAGTATGGCGGTTGGAGTGACAGTACGAAAAAGCCAATTTTTGAAATTTAAGGAGAAATTTGAACAAATTGCATCTAATGCTCATATTGATGAAATGTTACCTGTCATTCAAGTAGATAGCAAAATAGATGTGAAAGATATTAACAAAGAGATGGTAGAAAGTCTTAAAAGATTGGAGCCTTTTGGCGAGGGAAATCGAATGCCAGTGTTTTTATTTAAGAATTTAAAAATCGATTCGATTCGTGCTTTATCAGAAGGAAAACATCTAAAACTAACATTAAAAGATAATAATACTATTATAAGTGCTATAGGATTTAATTTAGGATATTTGACAGAAGATTATAGGATTGGTGATAAAATTGATGTTGTAGGTGTTTTAGAAATTAATAGCTTTAATGGAGTGGATAGTTTACAAATCAATCTAAAAGATGTTATGAGGTCTTTATGATATAACAATAAAAAAGTAAAAGGGAGGCTTAATTGTGCAAGAGGAGAAAGAAATAACTATACAAGATGTGATTCGTAAGAGAAAACAGCATACCAGAAAAGTGGATACAAAATTAATTTTAAAAGCATATGAATATGCTTTTATTCATCATGGTAATCAATGCAGACAATCAGGAGAACCTTATATCATTCATCCTCTTAATGTTGCTTATATTTTAGCAGATATTGGATTAGATGATAGCACGATAAGTGCTGCCTTGTTACATGATGTAGTAGAAGATACAGAGGTAACGGATCAAGACATTACACAAGAATTTGGTGTAGAAATTGCGGAAATGGTACAAGGAGTTACGAAACTTGGAAGTATGCAGTTTGCTTCGATTGAAGAACAACAAGTAGAAGATTATAGGAAAATGTTTTTAGCAATGGGAAAAGATATCAGGGTTATTCTAATCAAATTAGCAGATAGACTTCATAATATGAGGACTTTGAAGTATTTGAAAAGAGATAGACAAATTGCCAATGCCAAAGAAACGATGGAATTATATACGCCACTTGCCAATCGTTTAGGTTTATATTCTATCAAATGGGAGTTAGAAGATTTAGGTTTTAAATATTTGTATCCAGAAGAGTATCATGAATTAGTAGAAGGGATTAATAAAAAGCGAGATGAAAGGCTAAAATTTATTGAAAAGATTATGCAAGATATTCGTGTCCAATTAAAAAAACAAAAAATAGAGGCAGAAGTTACACGGTCGAGCCAAACATCTTTATAGTATTTATCGAAAAATGAAACGAGATAATAAAACCCTAGACCAAATTTATGATTTATTTGCTTTACGTATTTTAGTGCATTCTATTAAAGATTGTTATGCAGCATTGGGAATTGTGCATGAAATGTACACACCTATGCCAGGAAGGTTTAAGGACTATATTGCAGTGCCCAAACCTAATATGTATCAATCTATTCATACGACACTATTAGGTGATAAGGGAACACCATTTGAAGTACAAATTCGTACCTGGGATATGCATCGAATTGCAGAATTTGGTATTGCTGCTCATTGGGCATATAAAGAGGCCAATTATTTTGGGGAGAAAAAGTCAGTCAAAGTAGAAGAGGATAAATTGGCTTGGTTAAGGGAAACTTTAGAGTGGCAAAAGGAGATGCAAGACCCACAGGAATTTTTAACCACTTTAAAAACAGAATTATTTGAAGATGAAGTGTATGTTTTTACGCCAAAAGGAGCTATCAAAGTATTACCAAAGGGGGCTACTCCAATTGATTTTGCTTATACCATACATGCAGAAATTGGTCATCACATGACAGGATGTAAGATTAACAGCAAAATGATGCCAATTATTACCCCTTTGAAGCATGGTGATATTGTTGAAATTATTACTTCAGATAAATCGAAAGGACCAAGTAGAGATTGGCTGAAATTTATCAAAAGTACCAGTGCTAAAAATAAGATTTTAAGCTGGTTTAAAAAGGAACAAAAAGCGGAGAATATAGAAAAAGGAAAAGATTTAATTGAAAAAGAATTAAAAAGAATTGGATTTTCGCATTCTGATTTATTTAAGACAGAATATATGGAACCAATGTTAGATAAATACAAATACAAGAATTTAGACGACATGTATGCAGCTGTCGGATTTGGTGCTAATTCATCGGTCAAAGTAATTGCTAGAATGTTACAAGAATACCGAAAAGAACATGAAGAAGAAAATATAGAAGCTAAGATAGAAGAATTGGCAAAAGCAAGGCATAAACTTCCTAAACCATCTAGTTCTGGAATTGTGGTAAAAGGAATTGATAATTGCTTGGTAAAACTATCAAAATGTTGTAATCCACTTCCAGGAGATGAAATTGTAGGCTATATTACAAAAGGAAGAGGGGTATCGATTCACAGAAAAGATTGTGTTAATGTTGAGGATTTATTTTCAGAAGAGAATAGAATGATTGATGTAGAATGGTATGAGGAGAATGAATCTTCTTATCAAGTGGATATAGAAGTATATTCCAATGATAGAAAAGGATTGTTGATGGATATTTTGAAGGAGATTGGTACAACAAAGGCAAAAATTTTAGGAGTTAATACAAAAACTACGAAAGAAAGAATTGCTATTATGGAAATAACTTTGGAAATTGATAATTTGAATGAATTGAATAAAGCACAAACAGCAGTTAGAAAAGTTAATAGTGTTTATGAAGTAAGAAGAAAGAAATAGGGGGTATGAGGAGATATTACGTAATGAATATTGTGCCATACACAAGGAGGGGAAAAATGAAGTTAAAAGAATTGAAGATAGATACTTGGATTGGAGATTCAACTAATTGTTATATCATAGTGGATGAAGAGTCAAAAGAGACAATGGTGATTGATCCTGCTGGTGAGGTTGAAAAATTACAAGAGTTAATACGTATTTTAGAGGGAAAACTGAAATATATTTATTTAACTCATTGCCATGGTGATCATATATTAGGAGTGACAGAATTAAAAAATAAATGTGGTGGTAAAATTTTAATTCACAGAGAAGATAGTGAGGGGCTAAATAATCCAAGTATTAATTTGACACCTTATATTGGTGTGGGAGAAATTGAATTAGAGGCTGATTCTAGAATTGATGATGGCGATTTAATCCATTTAGGAAATATACAATTTAAGGTTCTCCATACACCAGGACATACAAAAGGTAGTACGAGTCTTTATTGCGAAAAAGAAAATTGCTTGTTTTCTGGTGATACGATTTTTAGAGGAACATGGGGAAGAACAGATTTACCTACTTCTAGTAGAGTAGATATTATTAAGTCGATTGAGGAGAAAATCATGGTTTTGCCAGATGAGACAATTGTGTACCCAGGTCATGGTATGATGGCTATGTTAAAGGATGAAAAACCAATTTATTTGGAATTAAAACCAAAATTGTTCTAAAGTTTTTTGGGTAATGTGATTCCAATCATAACGTTTACAAATTCTAAGACAAAAGCCATAACTTAATTTAGAGGATATTGCAAATTACATAAAATTACGGTATAATAATGTAGTAGTATTGAAAAAAAGCAAATCGAAAAGGAGGTTTCGAATGAAAAAAGGAAAAAATGTCTTAGAAGCTATAATAGTACCAAATGGGGTGATAACATTAAATGAAGACGAATTCGAGTATGCAAAACATGCTGTGCTTACAGTAGAAGATGGCGTGCCAACTGCACTTTTAAATTCGTAACATTACTGCATGAACCTGAAACAGAGGCACTGGAATTTTCCAGTGCCTCATTAATTCCACAGTTGCCTTTGAAGAGTTACACAAAAAAGAACTTAAATTTTAAAATCTATTGTAAATCATGTGGAATTAAAGTATAATGGAATTGATGTAAATCAAAATTGAGTTATTAAAAGGAGGAACCCATGGAATTAATAATTAAGGAGCGGAGGATTAAGGCACTAGGTTATGGCATACGAAAAATTCGGGAGAATTATCATGCTATTATCTCTCCAGCAGGAAAAATTTGTTTAGAAATTGTAGAATTAAAACAAGGAGTACTGGCAAAAAATAAGGAAAAAGCATCGGCTTCTGATGTAATAGTAGTTGTTGATGTAAAGCAAAAAAGACCAGTAGCTATATGTGGTTGTAGACTACTTTCTTCTGGACAATCGTATGCATCATTAATTTGGGCACTGGACTAAAATGGGTTAGAGGCGGAGGCGATGGTTTTTTCCAAAGCCTCTTAAGCCTTTTTATTAAAATAAAAGAGAGAAGTGATTAAATATGAAGCAAATAGAACCAAGAACATTAGCAGGATTTATGGAACTATTACCAAATGAACAAATTCTATTGGAACAAATGAAACGAACCATAGAAAATACTTATCAAAAATTTGGATTTTTACCATTGGACACGCCAATTATAGAATTATCAGAGGTATTGCTGGCCAAAGCAGGAGGAGAAACCGAAAAGCAAATTTATCGATTTAACAAAGGAGAAACGGATTTATCTTTACGATTTGATTTAACGGTTCCTCTTTCAAAATATGTTGCTAAAAACTATGGCAATTTAAGTTTTCCTTTTAGAAGATATCAAATTGGAAAAGTATATCGAGGGGAAAGAACACAAAAAGGTAGATTTCGTGAATTTTATCAATGTGATATTGATGTTATTGGAGATGGCGAGTTAGCTATCATTCATGATGCTGAATTACCAAGTATTATTTACACAATATTCAAAGAATTAGGATTTGACAATTTTACCATTTGTGTTAATAATCGTAAAATATTAAATGGCTTATTTGAAAGTTTAGGACAAAGAGAAAATGCTGTTGAGATTTTAAGAGTGATTGATAAAATGGACAAGATAGGAAAAGAAGCAGTTATAGAAGAATTAGAAAAGTTAAAACTACAAAAGACGCAAATAGATAGGGTTATGAATTTTATAGCAATTGATGGGACTTCTGATGAAAAGCTTGAAAAACTAGAAAATTTGAAAATCGAAAATGAAACTTATAAAATAGGAATAGAAGAATTAAAACAAGTGGTTAAAAGTATTCGATTATTTGGTGTTCCAGATAGCAATTTTAGCGTAGATTTAACAATTGCAAGAGGATTGGATTATTATACAGGAACGGTGTATGAAACGTTTTTAAATGATTATAGAGAGGTTGGTAGTGTATGCTCTGGGGGAAGATATGAAAATTTGGCAGAATATTATACCGATAAAAAACTACCTGGTGTTGGAATATCGATTGGGTTGACTCGACTATTTTATAAATTAAATGAATTGAATTTAATTAAGACAGAACAAAAATCAGTGTCACAAGTGCTGATTATACCGATGATAGAGGATTTGCAAAAACCGATTGCATTAGCGACTGATTTAAGAAAGCATGGTATCAATACAGAGGTATTTCTAAATCATAAAAAGTTAAAAGCTAAGTTTAAGTATGCTGATAAATTAAAAATTCCCTATGTGGTTGTGATAGGAGAAGATGAGATTACTACCAATACAGCTAATATTAAAAATATGGAAACAGGAGAGGAAAAGAAGGTTAAGCTAGAGGCAAGTGAAATTTGTAAAAATGTAAAAAATGTGGTATAATTATTTTATGTGGTAAAGACCCAAATGTTTTGTAAAAAAGGAGGAAACAGTATGATTTCAGCAGAAGATTTCTACGCAAAAAAGCAAAATCCCGTATCTTGGATGGAGGAAGATAAGATTCGGTATCATCTTCAATTAGCTTACCAAAGTTATGAAAACAAAGAAGAGGACAATCCATATATGGATGGAGAAGAGATTATTTCTCCATTTCAGAAAGGATATCACATCACAGAAGAAACCCAAAAGAAATTGGAAGATGCCGGATGGAAGCTGGAAAATGATAGGATACGAAAAATAGGTGTTCCTTCTCCAAGCAGCCCAAACAGCAAACAGTTTCTGTAAGTAACATTTTTCCGCAGACCAGAGAGAGTACTTTTACTCTGGTCTGTTTTTTTGTTGTATAGGAAAGAGTTTTGTGAACGAACATAGATGCAATTTGAAATTGCTGAAGAAACAGAGGGCATTATTTATAAAGTAAAGTAATCTTATTTCCGCTTTTTTGAATAAAACCTTCTTCTTTTAAGAGTTTGAGTTCTCGCATCATAGCACTTCTGTCAACACTTAGATAATCAGCTAAATCGGTTAGAGAAAAAGGTAAAGAAAAAGTTTTATTCAAATTTCTAGTAGATAACATGGTAAAATAACCGATTAATTTATCACGAGTGGATCTTTTGGTAAGTAATTCTATTCTCATGTTTAAATGGGTAACTTTGCTCAAAATTAGTTCTGGTAAATCCTCGGCTAATTCTTGATGAAATTTGCAATTGTTTCTACATTTAGTATGAATATCATGATAGCTATAAATAAGAACTTCACATTTTTCACGAGCTTCTACCAGTAATTCATTGTTGGTTGTGATATTATAAAATACTTCTCCAAAAACATCATTTGTAGAAAAGTGTTCTACAATGGTTCTATTGCCATTTAAGTCATAACGTACTAAGTCTGCATTTCCACTTACTAAAATACAAAATTGGTTTCTTTTTTTGATATAACTAGTAATAACTTCGTTTTTTGTGAAGGTTTTCTTTTGTACTCTATGACAACTGTTTTCAAATTTTTTTATCAATTCTTCTATATTAAAAGTTACGTCCATTTTTATTTTCTCCCATTCGATTTTTATTAATGAATGTTTTTATTATATCAAAAAAAAGTTGCAATTGCAACTTTGGACATGAGAGGTAGAAAATGTACCTGCATACTCAAAATTTCTGACTAAATATGTTATCTATTATTTTTGTGACACAGCGTAAGCGACTAAACGAGTGGACGGAGTACGATTGGTAAGCTTAAATTTTCAAGATGTAACAAAAATGTAATATAATTGTAACAATCGACAAAAACTTACATCAATGCTTGTTTAGAAAATGGAAAACTATGGTAGTTGCATTTGCAACAGAAAGTAAAGCATGTTTTTATATAATAAAAACATATATGATATAGCTACAGGTATAATTTATTGTACAGTGTGCAGAAGAAAGAAAAGGGGAATGAACGTGAAGATTATTAAAAGAGATGGACGAGCAGTTGATTACGATAGAGAAAAAATTAAAATTGCTATCGAAAAGGCAAATAAAGAAGTACGACCAAAAGAAAGAGCGAATCAAGAGGATATAAAAGAAATTATTGAATATATTGAAGAACTAAATAAAAAAAGAATGTTAGTAGAAGATATTCAAGATATTATTGAAGAAAAATTGATGGAAATTGGAAAATATGAGTTGTCCAAAAAATATATTGTATATCGTTATACAAGAGCATTAGTAAGAAAGCAAAATACAACAGATGAGTCAATTCTTGGGTTGCTTAGAAATGAAAACAAAGAATTGGCAGAGGAGAATTCTAACAAAAACACACTATTAGCTTCTACACAAAGAGATTACATAGCAGGAGAAGTATCAAGAGATTTGACTAAAAGATTGCTATTGCCAGAAAAAATAGTGAAAGCGGATGAAGAGGGTGTCTTACATTTTCATGATGCCGATTATTTTGTACAACCGATTTTTAACTGTTGTTTAATTAATATAGCAGATATGTTAGACAATGGAACAGTGATGAACGGAAAGATGATAGAAACACCAAAAAGTTTTCAGGTAGCTTGTACTATTACAACACAAATTATTGCAGCAGTAGCTAGTAATCAATATGGTGGACAATCTGTTGATTTAATTCATTTGGGAAAATATTTGAGAAAAAGTTATGACAAATTTAAACAAGAAATGCAAGAAAAATACGAAGGAAAGATACCAGAAAAGGAAATCGAGGAAATTGTGCAAGATCGCTTAAAGGCAGAACTAAAAGCAGGTGTTCAAACCATTCAATATCAAATTAATACATTAATGACAACCAATGGACAATCACCATTTGTCACATTATTTTTGCATTTAGAAAAAGATGATTTTTATCGTAAAGAAAATGCCATGATTATTGAAGAAGTATTGAAACAGAGATTACAAGGTATTAAAAACGATAATGGTGTTTATGTGACACCAGCTTTTCCGAAATTAGTGTATGTCTTAGATGAATGTAACAATTTAACAGGAGGAGAATACGACTATTTGACAAAATTAGCTGTTCAATGTTCAGCAAAAAGAATGTATCCAGACTATATTTCAGCTAAAAAAATGCGTGAAAATTATGAGGGCAATGTATTTAGTCCAATGGGGTGTAGAAGCTTTTTATCACCATGGAAAGATGAAATGGGAAATTATCAATTTGAGGGAAGATTTAATCAAGGTGTAGTAAGTATCAATTTACCACAAGTTGGCATTGTAGCTGATGGCGATGAGGAAAAGTTCTGGAGGGAGTTAGATCAGAGATTAGAATTATGCAAAGAAGCTTTGATGTGTAGACATTATGCATTATTGGGAACCAAGTCAGATATCAGTCCGATTCATTGGCAATATGGAGCCATTAGCCGTTTACAAAAAGGAGAAGCTATTGATAAATTATTATTTGGTGGATATTCAACTATTTCCTTAGGCTATATTGGATTATATGAAGTGACTAAATTAATGACAGGTGAATCACAGACGACAGAGAAAGGACATCTATTTGCTCAAAAATTGATGAAGCATTTACGAGCAACGACTGATAAATGGAAAAAGGAAACGAATATTGGATTTGCTTTATATGGCACACCAGCAGAAAGTTTATGTTATAAATTTGCTAGAATTGATAAAGAAAAATTTGGAACAATAAAAGATGTCACAGATAAAGGATATTATACAAATTCTTATCATGTTGATGTAAGAGAGAAAATAGATGCTTTTGACAAGTTAGCATTTGAAAGTGAATTCCAAAAAATATCATCAGGGGGTTCGATTTCTTATATTGAAATACCAAATATGGATAAAAATTTAGAAGCTTTGGAGGCAGTTGTTAAGTTTATATATGATAATATTCAATATGCAGAATTTAATACCAAATCAGATTTTTGCCATGAATGTGGTTTTGATGGAGAAATCATAATTAATAAAGAGAATGAATGGGAATGCCCTAATTGTAGCAATAAGGACCATAATAAAATGACAGTGGTACGAAGAACTTGTGGCTACTTAGGAGAGAATTTTTGGAATGTGGGAAAGACAAAAGAAATTAAACAAAGAGTGATGCATTTATAGTGTGACTATTTCTTAAAATGAAAGAAAAAGCTCCCCTTATTAAAATTTTTGTTTAATAAGGGGGGCTTTTTTATGGTTGTGTTTTTAAAAAGGTACAAAATAGTTGCTCTCTACACTTATTTTCAAATTCATCGTTTAAAGGTTGTAAAGCAATATCCTCCTTGTATTTTCTATCAAGGCAATACTTAATCATATAATCAGAAAGTTCAGGATTTTTGGATAGAAGAGGACCATGTAAATAAGTGGCAATGACATTGTCTTGAAAAAATCCTTCTCCTGTAGATTCAAATTGATTGCCATTTCCTAATAGAACAGTGCCAAAAGGGGTAGTAACATCAAAAGTTTGTCCACCATGATTTTCGAAACCAATAATTTTGGTTTTTTTGTTATTTAACTCTGTTTCAATCACAATATTTCCAATACATCTTTTTTTTCTATCATTGATAGCTTCTGTATAATAATCGAAAATTTGTAATCCAGGAATAACGTTTCCTTCTACATCTTTGTAGTATTTACCAAATAATTGATAAGAACCACAAATTAGTAAGAAAAATACACCTTTATCAATTGCTTCTTGGATGGATTCCTTATATTGGACTAAATCTTGTGCAAGAATTCCTTGTTCTTGATCTGCACCTCCGACCAGCAAAAACTAAGTCATAGCTTTTGAAGTCAGGTGGGGCATCGCCAATCGAATAAGTTTCAACAATAGCTTGAAATCCACGTTGCTCCAATCGATAACGTAAAATTTGAATATTTCCGAAATCTCCATATAATTCTAAGATATCTGGGTATAAATATAATATTTTTAACTCTTTCATTTTTTCTCCTTTTTTAGTTTTAATATTTCGTTTCTAGTTGGTTGTAAAGAAGTATAGTTAGTGATGACATACTTTTTGACATTAGTTTGATAAAATTTTTCTACTGCTTGGTGTAAATCTAAGTAAGGCTCAATTTTATGAATGGGAAATCCAGCTGTTTTAATACGAATGGCAATGTCATAAGCACGTGTGCCAGAGGTGACAATTCTTGTTACTTGGTTTAAGGTGTCAAAGTTAATGTCCCAAATCCAAGATACATCATGTCCATCTGCAAGGTTATCATTTAAAACAAATAGTAATTCTTTTTCTTCTTCATCTTCGTTTAGAATTCTTAGGCTGACATTGCTAC
Source organism: uncultured Clostridium sp. (assembly GCA_948467495.1). Taxonomy (GTDB): domain Bacteria; phylum Bacillota; class Clostridia; order TANB77; family CAG-508; genus CAG-269. The sequence continues at coordinate 1,271 of CAOKEO010000001.1, read as the reverse complement.
CAGTTGGATTTTTGGCTAAATTGATAATGGTTGGAATTCCTTTTATTTCCAGTTCTTCTAATCGACCATTGTTTAGTACAAAAGTGGATAATGCTTTTTGTATAATTTTTGTATCGATGTTGTATAGACTTGTACAAGCGATAACAGCTAGAAAGTTATAGATATTATAAATGCTATTAAATCTAGTTTGATAGGTGAGTTCGCTAACAACAAAAGTTCGATTTTTTAAATCAACATGGGTTGCTAGTTTATAGATTTCATTGTCTCCATAATTACAATTTGGACATTTAAATTTTCCAATATGAGAATATTGATAGTATTCATATTGGATACGAGTGTTACAGAAAGGACAGAATTTTCCTTCTCCAGCTTCTTTTATGTTGTTGGTAGCATAATCGTATTTTTCAACACTGAAATAATAGACATTATGATTTTCTGGATTGGCTTGTCCAAGTCTTGCTACATTTGGGTCATCGTTGTTTATGATTAGATTTCCTGAATAGGTTTTTAAAAATTCCTGAATTCTTAAAATCAAAGATTCTACTTCACCATTTCGATCTAACTGGTCACGAAAGAAATTAAGAATGACCAAAGTGTCTAACTTTAAATCCTTGAAAATAACTGGCACATAACCTTCATCTACTTCAAATACTAAATAATCAGCTTTTATTTTTCCAGTTAAGGAGCAATTCTTTAAAAGAGTTGATAAAATGCCAGTTTCCATATTGTTTCCTTCAATATTACTGATTACTTTTTTTCCAGCAGTTTTGAAAACATGTCCAATGGCATTGTTTGTCATGGTTTTTCCATTAGTTGCTGTGACGGCTATTATAGGACAAGTAATTTTGAAATATTGAAATATTTGAGGATTCCAATCATAGGCTATTTTTCCTAAAAAGTTACCACCATTTTTGCCTGCTATTTTTAGGGCGAAATGTAACATTTTCATGGCTAATAGAATAAGCAAGTTTTTCATATTAATCTTTTCCTTTCTCAAAGTGTATTTTAATTACAAATATTATGAGTATTTTCTTTTGATTTTGTAATATTATATCATAAGAAAATGAAATGAACAATAAATATTAGATTTAAGTTTCGGTTTTGGCACCCTTCCAAGACAAGCTTGAATGCTTTCCAAAAAATGCATTTAGAACTTGTAACTATTCAGAAGTGATATATTCCAATTAGAAAGTTTCTATATTTTTTATGATGTAATAATTTTGGGGGACCAGCAAGATTACAGTCTGTTATAAGATTACAGACTGTTCGCA